>NZ_JBTOQI010000028.1:0-25147 GCF_055283875.1 Pseudomonas sp. HP_14
CAACTTCAACCACTTGCGCTTCGATCAACATCACGTTGCTCGTTAGCGGGAGGCGAATTCTACAGCGTTACAACCTGCTGTCAACTACCTTTTTCACCGCTTTCGATCAACCTCATCGAAACCCCTTCCGAGCTAACTAAACCGTCCAACTCATTGATTAACAAAGAGTTTTTCGTTCCGTCTGCGCCAGAAGAGGTGCGAATTATAGAGAGATTCGAGAGGCCGTCAACCCCTATTTCCAACTTTCAATAAAAACACTGCTATCCAGCTACCTATATAAGAAGAACCTTAGAAGGTGCGCATTATATTGCGCAACTCTCCATTCTTCAGCATCATATAGCGCTTGCACCAACTGCCCGCTAACTGGAACACCCTCCCGATGAGCAATAACCTGCGCCCCCTCTCCCACACACTTTTCCCCATTGGACTATTGCTGATTGCCATGGCGTCCATTCAGACAGGGGCGTCGATGGCAAAAACACTGTTCCCTTTAGTAGGAGCACAAGGCACAACCTCTCTCCGGCTGATCTTCGCCAGCATTATTCTGCTGCTGGTACTTAGGCCCTGGCGTGCCCGATTCACGGCAAAATCACTACGCACGGTCATGTTCTACGGCATCGCACTAGGGGGAATGAATTTCCTCTTCTACATGTCCCTGCGCAGCGTTCCTCTGGGGATAGCCGTGGCGCTCGAATTCACGGGACCACTGGCGGTCGCACTGCTGTCCTCACGCAAGGCGCTCGACTTTGTCTGGATCGCACTTGCTGTGACGGGGCTACTCTTGCTGATCCCTACCGGGACAGAAAGCGCGAGCCTGGACCTAACTGGCGTAGCCTATGCGCTCGGTGCTGGCGTGTGCTGGGCTGGCTACATCCTGTTTGGACAAAAAGCCGGCGAAGACAACGGAATTCAAACCGCTGCACTGGGCGTACTGATTGCGGCGATATTCATCGCCCCGATTGGTGCGGTGCATGCAGGCTGGGCCCTGTTCGACATAGGACTGATTCCTACAGCCATTGGCGTAGCCGTCCTGTCCACCGCGCTTCCCTATAGTCTGGAGATGGTTGCACTGACACGCATGCCTGCCCGAACATTTGGTACGTTGGCCAGTATTGAGCCAGCATTCGGCGCCCTATCCGGCATGTTGTTTCTTCAGGAACACCTGGCGCTCACCCAATGGCTCGCCATTGCGGCAATCATCGCCGCATCTGCGGGCGCAACCCTTACCGCACAGCGCGAACACACACAAATAGTCCCGGCGGACTGAGGACTCTTTTGCTCAAATGTGAGATGTCACTAGCATTTGTAACGATGTTAAGCCATGTTTACGCCATGGCGACGCCCGAGCCTTTTCAAGGCCACCAGCAGAATGCCAAATCATCTTACTGAGTAATCGTATCCCGGCTGGGCACTGGCACTTTGATAAAGGCCAGGGTAAGGAAAGCAATGAAGTACATTTTTATAGCGCTGACAACACTAATAATCACAGGCTGCGCCGCGACTTCCGCCCCCGTAAAGCAAACCAAGCGGGGGATCCACATCAACTGCTCAGGTCTCTCGTCCTCATGGCAGAGGTGCTACGACACCGCAGCTGATTCCTGCGTTTCGAAGAACTATAGAGTCATTGCCAAATCCGGCGACGGCGTGGAGGACCCCGGCGATTACCCCTTTGGTCTGAACCCTGCAGGCTATACCAGCCGCAGCATGATCATCATCTGCAAGAAGCCGGCAAAGACCGAGTAGAGGGCAACATGGCGGGAGCCACCCCCACTCCCGCCACAGATCCGGTCAGACGGCGACGGTACGCAACCGCAGCCATTCCAGAGCCGTCCCCTGCAACAGCGGGCTCAAACGCTTGTTCACCTCCGCGTGATAGTCGTTCAACCACATACACTCGTCCTGCGTCAGCAAATCCAGTTCGAGGCAGCGCGTGTCAATTGGACACAACGTCAGCGTTTCGAACCTGAGAAAGTCGCCAAACTCGGTACTCTCTGCCTCGCGATTGATCACCAGATTCTCGATCCGCACTCCCCAGCGGCCCGGACGATAAGTACCTGGCTCAATAGACGTGATCATCCCTGGCAACATCGCCGTTTGAGGCGTAGCTGGCGCCTGATAGGCAATGACTTGCGGCCCTTCATGGACGTTCAGGAAGTAGCCGACACCGTGCCCGGTGCCATGCCCATAATTCACACCCTCAGACCAGATAGGCGCCCGGGCAATTGCATCGAGTAGCGGCGACAGAATGCCTTTAGGGAAATGCGTGCGGGATAAGGCGATGAGCCCTTTCAGTACGCGGGTACAGTCGCGTTTTTGCTCCGCACTGGGCGTACCAACTGGCACCATACGAGTAATGTCAGTGGTGCCGCCCAGATACTGCCCTCCAGAATCAATAAGCAACAGACCATCACCCTCGATCTGCGCGTACTCTTGCGGCGTCGCACGGTAATGCGGCATTGCACCATTGCCATTGAAACCCGCGATCGTCGCGAAGCTTGGACAGATATAGCCCGGACGACGCTGGCGAGCCTGCCCCAGTTTTTCGTCGATGGTCAGTTCACTGACAGCATCATGCCCCAAAGCCGAATCCAGCCAAGAGAAAAACTCACACAGTGCCGCGCCGTCTTGTTCCATTGCCTGACGAATGTGCGCGGTATCAGCCTCGCTTTTCTGGGATTTGAACAGCGTGGTTGGGTTGAGCCCTTCCACTAGCGTGACTTCTGCGTCCAGATAATCCAGCAGACCACAGGTTACCCGGGCGGGATCAACCAGCAGACGGGCGTCTTTCGGGACCTCACGCAGCGCCGCGCCGATCTGGGTGTACTCCAGCAAAATAACGCCGTCCTGTTCGAGACTGAGGCGAACCCCCGCACTCAACTTGCTCGAGTCCACGAACAGGGTGACGCTACTTGGCCCGATCAAGGCAAAGGAAATGAACACCGGATTGTAGGAGACATCGGAGCCGCGCAGATTGAACAGCCAGGCAATGTCATCAAGCGTGGCAATAAAATGCCAATCCGCACCTCGCTCTGCGATCACCTGACGCAAACGAGCCAACTTTTCGACACGCCTTACGGAAGCTTGAGGGGGTAGATGCTCGAAAACCTGACTGACTGGCAACGCAGGACGATCAGCCCATAGCTCGGTCAGCAAATCCAGATCAGTGCGCAGCCTTGCACCACGATCATAGAGCTTGCTCGCCAGCGTCCGGGAAGAGGCAACCGCCAACACTGCGCCATCTACAGCGACCACAGTCTCGGCACTCGCTTGATCAGCAAGCCACTCCAAAGGCCCCTGCTGCCCTGGCTGGAGCTTGACCAGCTCAATGCCGCTACCTGCCAGCTCTTTAGTGGCCTGCTCCCAATAACGACTGTCAGCCCACAAACCGGCGAAGTCCTGAGTGACAATCAAAGTCCCCACTGAGCCATGGAAACCCGACAGCCATTGACGCCCTTGCCAATAGCCAGGCAAATACTCGGAAAGGTGTGGGTCAGCCGATGGGACCAGATAAGCATCGATACGCTCGCGACTCATCAAGGCCCGTGTCTGCGCCAAACGTTGCACGACCGTTGCGCCGGAATTCGATTGCGTACTCATTGGTTCTCCTGCTGACCCGAAAAATTTTATTCTCTGCGGGCAGATAATGGAGCACCAATCAGGACTGAGCAACCGCCCAGAACGCAGGCTGGACCCGGGCAGCCCTGATCAGCGAGGCCGCACGCTCGATTTCTTCTTCGGAAGTAAAGCGCCCGAGGCTCAATCGGATGGTCTGACTTGCAGCCTTGGCATCATGACCCAGCGCCAGCAAAACATGCGAAGGGGTATTTTTTGCCGAGTTGCAGGCAGATGTGGAAGAGAAAGCCAGGCCGTTGCCCAAAGCGGCGATATCGAGGTCGTTGTCACCAAAAGTCAGGCTCAACGTATGAGGAATTCGCTGGAGCGGATCTCCGTTAATACGCAAACCGGAGATATCGGCCAGCCGTGTACATAACAGCTGGTTCAAATGACGAATATGAGCCGTCTCCTCCTCGAACAGCGTTTGCGCCAGCGCAAATGCCGCGCCCATGCCAGCAATCTGGTGAGTCGCCAGGGTGCCTGAGCGCAGACCGCTCTCATGTCCACCGCCGTGGATCTGCGCCTCTACCCGCCGTTCCGCTCCAGGCCCCACATAAAGAGCACCAATACCTTTAGGGCCATAGACCTTGTGTGCCGAGAACGACATCAGATCCACATCCAGCTCGCCCAGATCAATCCTGACCTTGCCCGCTCCCTGAGCAGCATCGACGTGGAACAGGGCCCCATGCGCGCGCACATGCTTGCCGATTTGCGCAATATCGTTAAGCGTGCCCAGTTCGTTGTTGACGAGCATCAATGAGACCAGAAAGGTGTCCTCACGCAGCGCAGCAACCACTGCCTCCGGGGAGATCAAACCATTGGCGTCAGGCGCCAGAAACGTCACATCAACACCCGCTATCTGCAGTTGATCCGCCGTATCAAGGATCGCCTTGTGTTCGATCTGACTGGTAATGATGTGACCGGCAGTACGCCCGTTGCGCTCTGCGTAGCCCTGCGCAACGCCCTTCAATGCAAGGTTGTTTGACTCGGTCGCACCCGAAGTCCAGATGATCTGCTCTGGCCGGGCTCCCACCAGATCGGCAACCTGCTGGCGTGCGATATCTACAGCGGATCTGGCCTCGCGACCGAAGGCGTGAGAGTTGGACGCCGGGTTACCAAAAGTGCCTGACCTGCCCAGGCATTGCACCATGACTTCAATGACACGCTCATCAACGGGAGTGGTAGCAGCGTAGTCAAAATACAGCGCAAGATTTTTCATGTAGATCACCTTGAAATGCGCAGCCCGGAAGGCCGGACTGTTTGCGTAATGCGAGTCGCGCTATCTGCGACATTCGGTTCCGAATCCTGCAGGCCATAATGCACCATCCTGCATAGACCAAAAAGTAATCAATTATTATTTAAATATTCTATTTTGGAATATAAAGACGTCGCGACGAGACAGTTTGATGACATACGCACGATTCATGCCCAACAGCATACCCTTCCCTCTTAATATTACGAGGATGCCCTGAACGCGTTATTGCATCCCGCCAGCGCCGAATTATTTTTACCTGCTTTCGACTGGCTTGAAGTAGAGCCTCTGCTCACTGGGACGGCGCTGACTTTATTTCCCCAAAGCTTATTTTATTTCTGTCTCTAATGACTAACTTCTGACGCTAAAAAAGCGGCGACCTACATTTATTACACTGTGTTTAAACAAAGTGTAAGAGCGCCCAAAAACCGTCATCGCACCGAACCAGTGCATGCGATGTTTTTTTGACTCCTTTAAAAACAATAAGTTAAGCAACATTAAAAACCGCTTATCAAAAATTTAACAGAATGTTGACGAAATAATTTGACAGAAAGCCCGGCGCCAACGATATATATGCGTGTCAGACATTTCCTAGCTCGTGCAGCGTTGCCAAAGAGCAATGCGCTGGAATTGTCGAGCCGACACATCTCTTAATTGCCTCATGTTAGTTATTTGCACGGCGCATTCCTGCGCCGGTGGCCGTCCTTTGATTAACAGAAAATCGCTCAACTGCTGAACGTAGTCGAGGGGCGGTAGCGTGGCCTGCAATCTGCGCCACGTATTGATTAGTTAATCAGACACCTGCAATGCGCTGTTGAAGTTGCCACGTACTGGATCAGCGGATTCGGGCGGTAGCGTGGATGAACGTCCAGAACAGTTGACGACCCCGGCCAGCCGGCTGGGTTTCGCTCAGCGATCTCCACTTCAATATCAGGGATTGATTGATGCCATCTTCATTTGCCATGGACCCGCAGCGGATCAAGCAAATTACCGAGCAGATCGACGCTCAGGGTTTCAGCCAGATAAGCGGGGCCCTCGACGCCAACGAACTGCAGTTGATACGCGCCTACACCGAAACGCAGGCCGGGCTGCATCAAGGCGAATACTTTGCTCACCACGGTGAGAAGTTGCTTTCGCAAAGCCCGTTGGCATCACTGTGGGAATCTGCTGACTTCCGGCAAATGCTGGCCAGCCTTTATCACTCCGCCACCGGCGTAGAGTCAGCCAGCCTGCAGATTTTCCCGGTATTGCGCTGTGTTCAGGGCAATCAGGGCCGTCGTGAATCCAACTGCTTTCATTTCGACGCCAGCCTGGTAACGGTCCTGGTACCGGTGTTCATCCCTACGGAAGGGGATGAGCGAGGTGACCTGATGCTGTTTCCCAACCTGCGCAACGTGCGACGCAACGCCATATTCAATGCCATTGAAAAAGCCCTGGTGCAAAACCCCTTCAGCCGCAAGTTGCTGGTCATGGCTATCGAGCGGGGCTGGCTGAAGCCCGAAACACTGACGCTCAAACCCGGCGACATCTACGTGTTCTGGGGCTACCGAACTCTCCACGCCAATAAGCCGTGTGGCCCGAATGTTACCCGGGCGACAGCCATCTTCCATTTTGGTGACCCCCATGCAGGCAGCCTGACTACCCGGCTGATCCTGCAGATCAATCAGCGTCGTGCCCGACGCGCCAGCCGCAAGGCAGGTAATCGCTCATCAGAAGTAACACCCGGCAAATCGCTCTGACCCCTGCGTTAAACGTCAAACATGGAGGCTTCGATGATCAACGTCACTAAAACCTATCTGGGCGATATCGGTAAGTTCAAGACTTATGTGGAAGGTATTTATGCCCGCGGCTGGCTGACTAACCATGGCCCTTTGGTCAATGAACTGGAAGAACGGCTCAAGGATTATCTGGGCGTAAAACATATCATTCTGACCAACAACGGTACGTTGGCGCTGCAAGTGGCTTATCGCGCACTGAATCTGAGCGGCAGCGCAGTCACCACACCGTTCAGCTTCGTCGCCACCAGCAGTTCACTGCAGTGGGAAGGCATACGGCCGCTGTTCGCTGATATTGATCCCGGCACCTGGAACATCTCACCGGCACACATTGAAAGCCGGATTGAAGCCGACACCACCGCCATTGTCGGCACCCATGTGTTCGGCAATCCCTGTGCGGTCGAACATATCGAACAGATAGCCCTCAAGCACAAACTTAAAGTGGTTTACGACGGCGCTCACGCATTTGCCGTGCGCCATGCGGGTCAATCGGTACTCAACTGGGGCGATGTCAGCACCTTGAGTTTCCATGCGACCAAACTGTTCCACACCATTGAAGGTGGCGCGATCATCACCAACGATGACGAAATCGCAAAACGCGCCTACCTGCTCTGCAACTTTGGCATTGCGGACGTCGACAAGATTGATGGCATTGGCATTAACGCCAAGCTCAACGAATTCTCTGCGGCCATGGGGCTGTGCATTCTTGATGACATCGAGAACATTCTCGAAGAACGCGCCGAGATCGCCTATCGCTATACCTCGCGACTGGAAAATTATCTGGACCTGCAACAGACCCAGCCCGATAGCCAGCTCAACCATAGCTACTACCCGGTTGCCCTGCGCGACGAACAACAACTGCTGCGTGTGCGCACTGCACTGAATCAACGGAATATCAACCCGCGCCGGTACTTCTACCCATCACTGGATACGCTTGAGTATCTCCAGCCTCAGGTTCCACAACCCGAGTCCCGTGCATTAAGCGAGCGTGTGATGTGTCTGCCGATTTACCCCGGCTTGCAGAAGAGTGATCAGGAAAAGGTCATCGGTACCCTGATCGAAGAGTGCAGTGTCAGCAGCGTGCACTACCGCAGCCCACTGATCGCTCAGGCTATTTAGTCGCCATGACGAAGAGCCGCTCGGTCATTCGTAATACCGCATTGAACTACGCCGGACAGGCCTACGTTCTGCTGGTGGGCATTTTGATCATGCCTTTCTACCTCGGCCATCTCGGCGCCGAGGCCTATGGTTTGATCGGCTTTTTCGCCGTGCTGCAGGCCTGGTTACTGCTCCTCGACGCGGGCTTGTCACCTAGCCTGGTGCGTGCTGTCGCCCACCAGCAGGGTACGCGTGCCCGTGAGCGCAGTTCAGGGCAATTGCTTCGTTCGTTCGAAATCATTTTTCTGCCGATGGCATTGCTTTGCTGCATTGGCATTTATCTGAGCAGCCCGTGGATTGCGTTGCAGTGGCTCAATGCAAAAGAGCTCGAACCGCAGACGCTGATTCACTGCATCAGCTTGATGGGGCTGGTGGTTGCCCTGCGCCTGTATGCGACGCTGTACAAAAGTGGCATCCAGGGCCTTGAGCAACACGCCTGGCTGAACATCGCCAACATCATCATCGCAACCGTGCGCTATTTCGGCGGCCTGTTGCTGGTCAGCACCTACTCTCAGGACCCTGAAGACTTCTTTGAATTTCAGGTTCTGGTAGGCCTGATCGAGACCCTGATCTTTGCGGTCCGTGCCTATCAGCAAATGCCTACCCCGCACCTGCTCACTGGCTTCAACTGGTTACTGGTCAAGCCGATCATCCCCTTTGCGGCCAGCATGACGCTGACCTCCGTGCTGTGGATTGTCTTGACCCAGATGGACAAGGTGCTGCTCTCGGATCTGCTGCCACTGGATGAGTACGGCTATTTCTCACTGGTCGCGCTGGTCACTACCGGCATCATGATGCTCACCAATCCACTGGTGCAGGCCTTGTTACCACGCATGACGGTGCTCGTGGCAGAAGGTCGACAAGCCGAGATGCACGCCTTGCTACTCGCGGCCAATCGTTTTGCCTGCACGTTTCTGTTTCCTCTGTCTGCACTGATCGGCTTGCACGGCAAGTACCTGATCTACGCCTGGACAGGTGACTGGGTCGCTGCCCAATGGAGCCATCAGATCCTCTGCTGGTACTCGCTGGGCAGCGCGATCATGGCGATCAGCGCCTTTCAGTTCTATCTGCAATACGCCTATGGGCAGATACGCCTGCATGTCTGGTACAGCCTGATTTCCGCCATCGTCACCGTACCGGTGATGTTTTTCGCCATCCGTTATCAAGGCGCTTACGGCGCAGCCGTGGCCTGGTTTCTATTGCGCGGAGTGTCGTTTGCCGTCTGGCCAATGATCGTCCATCACACCCTGGCGCCTGGCATTCACCCGCAGTGGCTGCGGGACGTCCTGCGCATCGGCGTGATGACAGGCGTCGGCCTGATGCTCAGCGAGCCTTTGTTCCTACTGATAGCCGGTGATGATCGCCTGAGTATCTTTCTGGGATTGGCAGCCAGCGGCCTGATCACGCTGCTCATCGTGGCCGTCAGTGACAAACCTCTGGCAACAAAAATTTTCGTCTTGTTCAGCAAACCGAGTACATGAGCCATGGATGAGAGAACAAAAACTGCACCCGGCGCACCGCCCTTATTGAGCATCGTGTGCCCGGCCTACAACCAGGAAGCTTTTATCGCTCAGACACTGGACAGCTTTCTCGCTCAGCAGACGACCTTCAATTTCGAAATCCTGATCAACGATGACGCTTCCACCGATGGCACCGCACGGATCATCGCTGAGTACACCCAACGTTACCCGCACATCATCCGGTCGTTCTATGAGCAGGTGAATCAGTATCAGCATGGCCGGCCCTGCGTTCCCGGCCTGTTTGCCAAGGCACGCGGTCACTACATCGCCTACTGCGAAGCCGATGACTACTGGACAGATCCGCGCAAACTGCAGATCCAGGTGGATTTCCTCGAAGCTAATCGCGACTACGTGATGACCTATCACGACGCGATGGCTTTCGACGAAAACGGCCCGCGAGGCATTCAGTTGCAAGGCAAGCTGCGCGCCGATGCCAGCGCTGTAGACCTGCAGAAGGCCCGACCGATTTCGACCCTGACCGTGTGCTTTCGCAACGTACTCACCAACATGCCCCCGGAACTGCTGATGCCTGTCGCCCCGCTCAATGACATGTGCTGGTGGTCGCTGCTGGGCGCATTTGGCAAAGGCAAGTTCCTGGCAGAAATCAAACCTGCCGCCTACCGGGTGCATCCGGGCGGGATTTTTTCCATGCGCAGCAACAAACGCAAATTGCACATGAGCCTGCAGACCAATAGCAGCCTGGCCAACTACTACCAGCGCATCGGCAATCAGGAGTTGTATGAGTACTTCCTGACGCAGGTCTTTTGTCTTTCTCTGTCGGCACTCGGTCCGATGCGCAAATTACAGGCACTGCTCATGGCCATCCGCAACATGAGCATCAACCTCGGCAAGCGGTTGTTGCCCTCTGTCAGCAAAGGCCATGTTCAGTAACGTTCTGGTGATCTGCGTTGGCAACATCTGCCGCAGCCCCATGGCTGAGGCGCTGTTGCTGCAGCGGGCTGCGCCGCATGTCCAAGTGGCTTCGGCGGGCACTCACGCCATGGTGGATTCACCCATGGACCCGCTGGCACAGGCCGTACTGCACATGCATCAGGTCCCGACACCCAGGCATCAGGCCCGCCAGATAGACCGGGCCTTGCTGCACAGGGCCGACCTGATCCTGCTGATGGAACCCGCCCAACTCAACAGTGTGTTGAAGCTGGCTCCGGAAGTGCGCGGCAAAACGTTTCTGATTGGCAAATGGCAACAACAGCTGGAAATCGCCGACCCCTATCGGCAACCACAATTAGCCTTTGAACAGACCTACGAGCAGCTCTCGAGATGCGTCGACGACTGGCTACCTTTTCTTCAGTCAGGAGAAACAAGATAAATGACCGCTATGAACCGCTCTTCCCTGGACTACTACCAGGACTCCCGGATCGATTTGGCAACTATCTTGCGCACACTATTCGACCACAAGGGCCTGATCATATTGATCGTCGGCCTCTTCAGTCTGGCTGGCGTGGCCTATGCAGTGCTCTCCACGCCGATCTATCAGGCCAACGCAATGATTCAGATCGAGCCGAAAAAAATCGGCATCGAGGGTACACCCGAGGTCTCCGGCAAACCCATGTCTGTGTCTCAAGCCACCACTGAAATCGAACTGATCAAATCGCGGGCTGTGCTGGGTAAAGTCGTCGAAGACCTCAAGCTGAATATCGTCCAGCGCCCGAAACTCTTTCCGGTCATCGGCCCTTACCTGAACCGCACC
Organism: Pseudomonas sp. HP_14; assembly: GCF_055283875.1. Lineage (NCBI taxonomy): Bacteria > Pseudomonadati > Pseudomonadota > Gammaproteobacteria > Pseudomonadales > Pseudomonadaceae > Pseudomonas > Pseudomonas sp. HP_14. Next base: position 11,032 of record NZ_JBTOQI010000028.1, read on the forward strand.
TTCAGCCCGGAAAGCAACAATGCGCTGGCTGAGCCCATGTTCGGTCAGGCCGCCTACGCCTGGGGCGGAGAAAAAATCGATGTCTTCCAGCTCGATGTACCCGAAGAGCTACTGGGCGAGGGACTGATTCTGGTGGCGGGCAAACCGGGCTTCTTTTCCCTCTATGACGAAGATCGCAAGCTGATCCTCAGCGGTGCCATCAACCAGACCGTCGAGGGCAAGGGCACGAAAATCCAGGTAGCCACACTCAACGCACGGCCTGGCACCGAATTCATTGTTGCCAAACTGCGCACCCTGACCGCTGCGCTGATTTATCAGGACCGCCTGAAGATTACCGAAGCAGGCAAAGACTCCGGCATCATCTACCTGGCCATCCAGGACCCTGATCCGGAGAAAGCCAACCATATTCTCAACGAAGTCAGCCGCCTGTATGTGCGTCAGAACGTCGAGCGCAGCTCGGCCGAAGCTGCGCAACGCCTTGAGTTCCTGCGCTCGCAATTGCCAGGCGTGCGCAAACAGCTGGAAGACTCGGAAATGGCGCTGAACGATTTCCAGACCAGCGCCAAGTCAGTCGACCTGAGCATCGAAACCAAGGGTGTTCTGGATCAAGTCGTGAAGCTGGACTCGATGCTTTCGGAACTCAAGCTCAAGCGCGTCGAAATCGAACGCCTGTACACCCGCGAGCACCCGACTTATCGGGGCCTGATGAACCAGATGAGTCAGCTCGAAGCACAGAAACAAGGCCTGCTGAAGAAGATCGAAGCTTTGCCAGTGACACAACAGGAACTGCTGCGCCTGACCCGAGACATGCAGGTCACCAGCCAGACTTACACCTTGATGCTGAACAAGAGCCAGGAGCAGGACATTCTCCGTGCAGGCAGCATCGGTAACGTGAGGATCATCGACAACGCCGACGCCAACGTCGAGCAGCCGGTGAAACCGATGAAAAAGCTCATCGTTCTGCTCGCGGCAATGCTCGGTATCGTCGTCGCAGTGGCCACTGTGTTCGTCCGCCAGGCCTTCTACCGTGGTGTGGAGAACCCTGAAATCATCGAAAACATCGGCATGCCGGTTTACGCGTCGCTGCCCTACTCCCGCCAGCAGGACAGGCTGGAAAAAAACAGTCAGGGGCGCAGCAAGGAATCGAAGCTGCTGAGCGTTTCAGCACCGACCGAACTGGCCATCGAATCCTTGCGCAGCCTGCGCACCAGCCTGCATTTCGCAATGCTGGAGGCCCGCAACAACGTACTGATGATTTCCAGCCCGTCGCCCGGCGCAGGCAAGTCTTTCGTGTCCAGCAACCTGGCCGTGATCATTGCCCAGGCGGGCAGGCGCGTGCTGTTGATCGATGCTGATATGCGCAAAGGCTATCAACACAAAATCTTCGGCCTGAACCCCAAGCACGGGTTGTCCGACACCCTGGCCGCCCGTGTCAAAAGTACAGAAGTCATCAATCACACCGAAGTGCGAAACCTGGATTTGATGTCCTGCGGCTTCAATGCGCCCAACCCGTCAGAACTGTTGATGCACGATAACTTCAACAAAATGCTCGCTGAACTCTCCCCGCTCTACGACCTGATTCTCGTCGACACGCCGCCCATTCTTGCTGTTACCGACGCCACACTGGTGGGTCGTCAGGCGGGCACCTGTCTGCTGGTCACCCGCTTTGGCCTGACCACGGTGAAGGAGATCGAGGCCTGCAAACGGCGGCTTGGCCAGAATGGCGTGATTATCAAAGGCGCGATATTCAACGGCGTGCTGCGCAAGGCATCCACAGCCGACTACGACTGCGCGGCCTACGGCTACAACTACAGCCCTGTAAGAAAGTGATCCGCAGGTAACAGCCCCACCTCCCCCGCACGCTCAAGGAGTTACAGATGGCACGGACTATTGCAATGATGCAGCCTTATCTCTTCCCCTACCTGGGCTACTTTCAACTGATTGCCGCAGCGGATGTCTTCGTCCTCGGCGATGACTTGCAATACATCCGTTCCGGCTGGGTCAATCGCAATCGCATCCTGCAAAACGGCGAAGCGAAGCTCATCACGTTCCCGCTCAAGCGAGACAGCTTCGATCTGCCGATCATGAAGCGTCATCTGGCTGACAACTTCAGCGAAGAAGCCGATCGACTGATCAACCTGATCACCCAGAGCTATCGCAAGGCGCCCTACTTTGCTCAGGTCATGCCTTTTCTGGAGCGCCTGATTCGCTTCCCGCAACAGAATCTCGCCCTGTACACCGAACACGCGATTCGCGAGATGTGCGCTTATCTGCATATCGTCACGCCCATCCTGCGAGGTTCAGACCTCAAGCTGGTGTCCTGCCTCGACAAACAGGACCGCGTGATCAATATCGCGCGCACCTTCGCCGCGACCACCGTGCTCAACCCCATCGGCGGCGTCGATCTGTACGACCGGGACCACTTCGCCCGTCACGGTCTGTTGCTGCGCTTTTTCAAAATGGACCCGATTGTCTACCGGCAACTGAATCAGCCTTTCGTACCCAGCCTGTCGATCATCGACGTACTGATGTTCAACTGCGTTGAGCAGGTCCAGGCGATGTTCGCCTGCTTCAGCCTCTGCGACGGTATACCGAACCCCGAAGCCCAGTTGCTGGCTGAACTGACCCGCCAGGTCGAGATCAGCTCCATCGTCCCTGCCCACGTTGCTGCGGAGTAACGGCCATGTCATTCGATAGCCCCGCTCGCTGGTACCTGATCCAGACCAAACCTCGCCAGGAAGCACGCGCAGAGGAACACCTGCAGCGCCAGAACTTCGAGTGCTACCGCCCTCTGAAGTCGGCAGAGCTGAAAAAGCGCAGCGCTCGACCGACGGCTGAAGAGGAGTTGTTCCCCGGCTACCTGTTCATTCGCATGGATCAGGTCCACGACAACTGGTACCCGATCCGCTCCACCCGGGGAGTGGCCAGAATCGTAACCTTCGGTGGGCATCCGGTGCCGGTGCAGGATGAATTGATCGAACAGATCCGTCTGCGCTTGAGCACTCCTGCCCCAAGGCTCGAATTCAAACAAGGCGAGCATGTGCTGATCAAGGCTGGCGAGCTCTGCGACATCGAAGCGATCTTCCTGGCCTGCGATGGCACGGAGCGCGCCGTGATCCTGCTCAATCTGCTGCAACGCGAACAGAAAGTGGTGCTGCCGATCAGCAGCCTGTTGCGAATGGAAGCGCGGGGTTGATCGCATCGCACTATTTGCGGTGCCTCTATCGCGAGCAAGCTCTGCTCCCACAGGTTTGATGTGCCCCGAGACTGGCGCCATCCAGCGCTCTGAATCCTTACCGGAATCTCACCATGACTCAACTCACAACGCTGGTGACGCTCACCTATGGTGATCGCTACAACTACCTGCATACGCTGGTCAGCCGTTCGCTGGAAAGCCCGCTGATTGACCGGGTGATCATTGTCAGTAATGCCTCGGTCGCGCCGCTGGAAAACCTCTGCAAGCTCTGGCCGGATCAGGTCGAGGTGATTCATTTGCAGAGCAACACAGGCTCGGCCAAAGGCTATTCGGTCGGCATTCAGGCTGCGCTGGACGCTGGCGCCGAATACATCTGGTTGATGGATGACGACAACGCTCCGACGATAAATGCCATCGCCACCCTGCATCAAAGCCTGCGCCAGCGTCAGGCCATTGATGGCGCGGATAAAGCGGCGGTGCTGGGCTTTCGCCCCACTCATCAGGCCGACATTGCCGCCGGTGTCCCGCGCCGCTTTGCTATCCAGCGACGCTCAAGCTTCTTCGGTTTTCACGTAGCGCAGTTGCCTTACAAAATCTGGCGGCGTTTGCCCTGGGGCCAGCCACAGGGCAAGTACAAGAAAATCGAAACCGTGCAGCTGCCATTCGCCACTTATGGCGGACTGCTCGCCCATCGCAGCCTTTATCAACGCATCGGCCTGCCGCTGGATGCCCTGATGCTCTACGCCGACGACAGTGAATACACCTGGCGTATCACCGCCGCGGGTGGGCGTATTTTTCTTGTGCCGGAAGCCTTGCTCGATGACCTTGAGGACTCGTGGAACATCAAGGCGCGTACCAGCAATATCTATGAAAGTTTTTTGCTGGGCGGCTCGGATCTTCGCGCCTATTACGGGGCACGCAATCAGGCCTGGTTCGATAAAAATATCTGGGCCTCATCGGCACTGCTCTACAGCTTCAACCGCTGGATATTCTTTCGCCTGTTACGCCTGATTGCCAAACGCCGCGGTGCAGAACAACGCCTGAGCCTGATCGAAAAGGCCATCGCTGACGGTGAGTCGGGCGTATTGGGCCTGCACAAGTCGTATCCGCTATGAAGGCCCTTTTCATTAACAGCCTGTATGCCCCGGATATCGACGGCGGCGCAGAAATCATCCTGCAGCGTACCGTCGAAGGCTTGCAGCAACGCGGCCATGAAGTGGTGGTACTTGCCACCGGCCCGCAGTCGGGGCTTACCGAGGAAACGGTCAACCTGGTGAAGGTTTATCGTGCCGGTTTGCGTAACTTCTACTGGCACTTCAGCGTCCAGCGCCCCGGCAGGCTGGCACGACTGGGCTGGCACCTGCGTGACCGTTACAACGTCGGCATGCGCGACTACGTGAAACAGGTGATTGATCGGGAAAAACCGGATCTGGTGGTCTGTCATAACCTCACCGGCTGGTCGGTCTCTGCCTGGGACGAGATCACCGCCGCCGGATTACCGATCGTCCAGGTATTGCATGATCTCTACCTGCTATGCCCCGGCAGCACCATGTTCAGTAAAGGCCAAAGCTGCAAGACCCAATGCGGCCGCTGCGAACGCTTTCGCAAGGGCCACGATGCGCGCTCAGCGCAGGTCAATACGGTCGTTGGCGTCAGTCGCTTCATGCTCGACACCTTACAAGCGCAGGGCTACTTCAAAGGTGCCCGCGGCTATGTGGTGCATAACGCCAGTCCTGCCCCAGCCTTGCCGATCAAAATCAAAAACGCAGAGCCCGTCACCCATCGTACGCCGCTGCGCTTCGGCTATATGGGCACGTTATCGGACCCCAAAGGGCTGCGTTGGCTGATCGAGCAGTTTCAGCAACTGCCGATAGACGCCACCTTGCAGATTGCCGGCCGAGGCCAGCTCAGCGATGAAGAGCGTTTCAAGGCTTTGGCACATTCGCCCCGAATAAGCTTCGTCGGTTATCAGGCACCTGAAGATTTCTACAAGCAGATCGACGTCGCCATCGTGCCATCGATCTGGAGCGAGCCCTTCGGCATGGTGGCCGTTGAAGCCTGCGCCTGGTCGGTCCCGGTGATTGCCAGCCGTATGGGCGGTTTGCCGGAGATTATTCAGGATCAGCTCAACGGCTTGTTGTGCAGCCCCGACGACCCGGACTCTCTAGGGGTTGCGATGCTCAGGTTGCATCAACAACCCGAGTTGCTGGCCCGTCTGAGCGCCCAGGCTCGTATCAGCGTGTCGTCATTGACCGATCTGGACCTGATGCTCGACAGCTACGAAAGCATTCTCGCCCAAACGTTGCTGGACAGTACCGCACGCGCGATCAGGCCGTATGCGCCACGCCCGGCCTGAAACGCCGGTGCTCGCCCGAACACGCAGTGTTATCCATCGGCCCGTGACTAACCGAGCCAGTTTCCTGGCGCTCCGGACCGTGCCTCTTCATTGAGACAAAACATGTCCCAGCACCCTCGCGCCTCGTCAAGAAAGTCTCTGACGTTGTTTCTCTTGAGCCTGATGTTCAGCTGCACCGCGACAGCAGAAGAACGCTTCATTATTGGTGTCGCGACGCATTTGATGAACAAAAACGGCCCCTCGGCAAAAACGCTGCAAATGCTTGAAGCTGCCGGGGTCGACTCGGTGCGCGACGATGCTTACTGGTCGGTAGCCGAACCGCATCGTGGACAGTTGCATATCGACCCCAATTGGCAGACATACCTGAGCAAGGCTCGGGAGCACAAACTCAGGCCCCTGCTGGTACTGGGTTACGGCAACCCAAACTACGGCAACTATGCCAAACCTCGTTATCCGCCGATCAAGGAAGGCTTCGGCAATTACGTGAAATTCATCAGCCGTGAACTGGCCGATAGCGTGGATTTTTATGAGGTCTGGAACGAGTGGGATAAGGAAAACCCGGTCGATGAGGCCTTCGCCCGCGACTACAGCAATCTGATTGAAGAAACCGCCAGTAACCTGCGTCAACAGAAGAAACCGGTGACGATTCTCGCTGGCGCGGTGACCAGCCAGGGCATGGACCTGGGATTTGCCGACCGCCTCCTGTCGGCTGGATTGCTCAACCATGTGGATGGCCTGTCCTTGCATCCTTATGTGCATTGCCGCCACGAAGAACGGCATACCCCGGAACGCTGGATTGCCTGGCTGCGCTGGATTGACGCCGACCTCAGAGCGCTGGTCGCAAGACCTGTTCCGCTGTACCTGACAGAGATGGGCTGGCCCAGCAACAGCGGCAAATGCGGCGTGAGCGAAGAGACCCAGGCGGCCTATCTGGCCCGCAGTTTCTTCCTCGCCCAGACGCTGCCGGACATCAAAGGTTTGTGGTGGTACGACTTGCTTGACGATGGCAAGGATACCAGTGACCCGGAGCAGAATTTTGGTTTGCTCAATCAGGACCTGACGGTCAAACCGGCGTACCTGACGCTGAAGGCCATCAGCCCGTTTCTGCATGACTACCGGTACGACGCGGAAAAGAGTCGAGAACTGGATAACGCTTACCTGCTGCGCTTCAACAAAGGATCCGAGCAGATTCTGGTGGCCTGGACCACCGGACACCGACGCTCGATTCCAGTCGATGCCAGCAGTGTTCAGGCTGGCAACGTCTTGATCGTCGACAGCGGCCAACCGGAACGCGGTCAGCTGGACACCGGTATCCCCTGGAACTGCAACGACAGCCGCTGTTCCGCCCTGATACCGATCAACGAGTTTCCCAGGGTTATCCGCCTGGGCAGCAAGCCACCGCTGTTTGCGCGGTGATAGCTCTGAATTGAAATGCAATCTCTGTTGGAGCGAGGCTTGCCCGCGAAGAACGATGATGCGGTAAACCCGGCTTACCTCGTCGCCTGATTCGCGGGCAAGCCTCGCTCCAACAGAAACAGGGATCACCATTGTGTTCGCCTGCTTCTCCCATCCTGCGCAGAGACCTTTGCCGATGATCGTCATCAATGCCCGCTTTCTTACCCAGGAGCTACGTGGGGTTCAGCGCTTTGCGGAACAGACCTGTCTGGCGCTCAAACAACTGCGCAACGACCTGGTTTTCGTTGCACCCCACGGGATAAAAATGAGCGAAAGCGCCAAGGCACTGGATGTGCAGTGCATAGGGCATAACGAGGGACACCTGTGGGAACAACTGGATTTGCCGCTGTACCTGATGCGCAAGGGGCGACCATTGCTGGTTTCGCTGTGCAGCACAGCGCCGATGTTTTACGCCAACCAGATCGCAACGCACCACGACATCAACTACGTGCGCCACCCTCAAAGTTACTCCCGGATGTTCCGCACGGTATATCGAACCGTGACCCCGATTCTATTGTGGCGCCTCAAATCGTTGATCACCGTCAGTAACTTCTCACGTAGCGAAATCGCTCAGTTCTATGGCTACCCGGAAAAGCGCATATTCGTGGTACCCAATGCGACCAGCGATGCATTTCGGCCCGACGCTGCACCTGAAGAGAAACCGCGTTATCTGTTGGCCGTGTCTTCACCCAGCGCGCACAAGAACTTCAACCGGATGATTCAGGCATTCATGAGCCTGCGCGGCCATAACGACTTGCAGCTGCATATCGTGGGTGCCGCCAGCGAAATCTTCGCCGCCCCTGAACTGCAACGCCTGGCGTGCCGTGACCCGAGAATCCGCTTTCTCGGGCGACTCAGCGATGCTGAGTTGATCAAGCAGTATCAGGGTGCGACCGCATTTGTCTTTCCATCGCTCTATGAAGGTTTCGGGATCCCGCCACTGGAAGCCCAGGCCTGCGGATGCCCGGTGCTGGCCGCTAACGCCGCGTCTATTCCGGAAGTATTGCAAGCCAGCGCACTGTATTTCGACCCACTGGACGTTTCCCATATGGCCTCGGCCATGGAGCGCATTCTGACCGACATGCCGTTGCGCCAGGCGTTACGTCGCCGGGGTCTGAGCAATGTCGGACGTTTTTCCTGGGAAGACTCGGCCCGGCGAGTGTCGCAGCGTATCGATGCGCTGGCACACAGCGACACACCTTCCGGCCAGCCATCACCGGCCGTTGAATCGACCTCTGGCAAGTCCTGATATGAAACGCTTGGCCTACCTTGATGCCCTGCGCGGGATTGCCGCGTTGCTGGTGGTGTTCACTCACCTCTACGCGCCGCTGCTCGGCGATGTCTGGCTGCTTCGCGAACTGCTGGATGTCGGCAAGCTGGGGGTGCTGTGGTTCTTCATGATCAGCGGCGTGGTAATCCCCTTCAGCCTGCGCCCTGGTCCCGACGGCGCTCGGCGCTTCGTGATTTCCCGCGTCATGCGGCTGTACCCGGCTTACTGGCTGTCCTTGCTGGTTTACCTGACGATGTTGCAGCTCTCTGGCGCGCTGTTTCCGCCTTGGCCACAAATTGTCGCCAACGTGAGCATGGTGCAGGCGCTACTGGGCTTCGATGACGTGATCGGACTGTACTGGACGCTGTTCATCGAACTGGTGTTTTACGGCCTGTGTCTGCTGCTGTTTCTCACCGGCAAGCTGTATGACCTCGGGGTGCGGACACGCTGTTCATTGGGCATGCTGGCGCTGGGTCTGGTGCTGGCCATTCTCCGGGAACTGACCGAGCGCAAAGTACCGGTGGCCCTGCCGCTGGCCTTGTCGCTGATGTTCTTTGGCTCGATCTGGCGTCAGTGGCTGCTGGGCGAGCACAGCCGTCAATTGACCCGCTGCCTGATCACCGTGCTGGGCGCCTATGCGCTGTTACTGCCGCCCATTCTGCTATTGGCTTACGGCGAGAACCTTATAGAAGGGGAAGCTGGCGGACGCTACCTGTTCACTTACGCCGCAGCGATCGTCAGTTTCCTGTTGCTGACCCGCAGTGTCCGGCTTGATCAACCGATCCTGGTCTGGCTCGGCAGTATCAGCTACTCGCTGTACCTGCTGCATCCGTCAATGCTGATGCTGGCCGAGTACCTGTTGCGCGGCCTGCCGTTATCACCGTTGTACGCCGCCTTGCTGGCGACCGTACTGACCCTGGGTATCGCCCACTTGTCCTTGCGCTGCATCGAAACGCCATTTATCCAGTGGGGCAAACGCCTCAACAATCGCCACGCCAAGACGCAGACAGCCCGCGCCTGATGTAGAGCCTGTGCATACAGAAGGGAACCTCCATGAGAATCGCAATAGTCCACGACTGGCTGGTGACGTACGCCGGTGCCGAACGAGTACTGGCGTCACTGATCAACATCTGGCCGCAGGCCGATCTGTTTTCAGTCATCGATTTTCTCAGCGACCAGGATCGTGAGCACCTGCATGGCAAAGTCGCGAAGACCACCTTTATTCAGCGGTTACCCAAGGCCAGAACTCACTATCAGCGCTACCTGCCGCTCATGCCGCTAGCCATTGAACAGCTCGACCTGTCGGGTTACGACCTGATTATCAGCAGCAGCCACGCGGTAGCCAAAGGTGTGCTCAGCGGCCCGGATCAGTTGCACGTCAGCTACGTGCACTCGCCCATTCGCTACGCCTGGGATCTGCAACATCAATACTTGCAGGAGTCGGGCATGAGCACCGGCTTAAAGAGCAAAGTCGCGCGAATGATCCTGCACTACATCCGCATGTGGGATCAGCGCACCTCGTCGGGCGTCGACGACTTCATCGCCAACTCGCATTTCATTGGCGGGCGTATTGCCAAAGCTTACCGCCGCGAATCCACGGTGATTTACCCGCCAGTGGATACCGTCAACTTCACCCTGCAAGACAGCAAACAGGACTACTACTTCACTGCATCGCGAATGGTGCCTTACAAGCGCATGCCGATGATCATCGAAGCGTTTGCGGCGATGCCGGACAAGCGCCTCATCGTCATCGGTGACGGTCCGGAAATGGCCAGGGCAAAGCTGATTCATGCGCCCAACGTCACGCTGTTGGGCTTTCAGCCGTTTGCGGTGTTGCTTGAACACATGCGCAATGCCAAAGCCTTCGTGTTTGCCGCCGAGGAAGATTTCGGTATCAGCCCGGTCGAAGCTCAGGCCTGCGGTACCCCGGTGATTGCCTTCGGCAAGGGCGGCGTACTGGAAACCGTTTGCGGCCTGGACCATCCACAACCGACCGGCGTGTTCTACGAACAACAAACAGTGTCATCGCTGGTTGCCGCTGTCGGCGAATTCGAAGCGGCGCATGCCCGTATCACTGCTCAGGCCTGCCGCGCCAACGCTGAACGATTCAGCGGTCAGCGCTTCGATGACGAAATGAAGAACTTCGTCGAAAGTCGCTTCGCAGCAGCTCGCCTTGCACGTCAGCCCGCCCAATACAAGATGCCCCAGGCATCGCCCATTCTGGTCAGCAACGAGCAGACCGCACGTGTCATTCCGATCAAATCCGTCTGAGCGAGCACTGTCCATGCGTACTCCCGTTCGCGGCATTCTTCATGCGCATCAATCCTTGTTGTCGGTCGCCCATCGCCTGCTTGATTTGACGGTCATCGTGCTGGGCGGCTACTGGCAGAGCCAACTGAACCCTGGTACATCCAGCGCCGAGGCCTGGATTCAGATACTGCTGGCGGTGCTGGTGTTTCACTGGCTCAGTGAGTATCACCAGATGTACGGTTCATGGCGTGGCGAGAGAATCCTGCGTGAGCTGATCAAGGTGTTCACTTACTGGGCCGTCACCTTCGTGGTGCTGTTGTCCGTGGACTACCTGCTACTCAATCACGCCAACATGCCCGATAACGCCCAGATGACCTGGTTTGCGTCGGTGCTGACGGTGCTTTGCGGCTATCGCCTGCTGATCCGCAGCGCACTGCATGGTTTGCGGCGGCGCGGCTTCAATACCCGGCGAGTGGCGATTGTCGGTAGCGGCCAGGTCGGCGTTCGACTGGCCCGGTCGATCTCCAGCGCGCCCTGGATGGGCCTGCGGGTGCTGGGCTTTTATGACTTGCCAAAAGCTGCGGTAGAAGCCAGCGAACCCGATCCGGACATCGTGGTACTCGGCGATCTGCAACAGTTGATAAATGACGCCCGCGATGGCCGGATAGACAAGGTTTACATCACCCTGGCGCTTACTGCCCAACCCCACGTTCAAGATCTGGTCAAAGGGCTAAGCGACACCACTGCTTCGGTGTACCTGATTCCGGATGTATTCATGTTCGAACTGCTGCATGCGCGCAGCGAGAGCATCAATGGGCTGGCCAGCATCAGTATTTTCGACTCACCCATGGATGGCGCCTGGAGCCTGGTGAAGCGCGTCGAAGACATCGTATTTTCCAGCGTCATCCTGGTCATGATCGCCCTGCCCCTGCTGCTGATTGCAGCCGCAATCAAGCTCTCGTCGCCCGGCCCGGTGTTGTTTCGTCAGCGCCGTTATGGCCTGGACGGCAGACCCATCATGGTCTGGAAGTTTCGCAGCATGAGCGTGCAGGAAAACGGCGACGTGGTGAATCAAGCCACCCGTAACGACACCCGCGTCACACCGCTGGGGGCGTTCCTGCGACGTACCTCGCTCGATGAACTGCCGCAGTTCTTCAATGTATTACGCGGCGATATGTCCATCGTCGGCCCGCGACCTCACGCGGTGGCGCACAACGAGCAATATCGCAAGCAGGTCAGTGGCTACATGCTGCGCCACAAGGTCAAGCCGGGCATTACCGGTTGGGCGCAGATCAACGGCTGGCGTGGTGAAACAGACACGCTGGACAAGATGCAGAAGCGCGTCGAATACGACCTGGAATACATCGAACACTGGTCGCTGTGGCTGGACCTGAAAATCATTCTGCTGACCCTGTTCAAAGGTTTTCTGCACAAGAACGCCTTCTGACTTTTCCCCTGTTCAATCACCACAACAACCCAGGCCGACCGGTACTGGAGGAGGTGCGTGCTTCTATCAAAAAGACGACGAAATACTCGGTGTTGGTAAGGGAAGCAATGAAATCACTGTGGTGCCAACGCACCTTTAGGAAGGAACAATATATGAAGCTAACCCTAGCTGTTGTGCTGCTCTCCAGTCTGATTTTGCAAGGCTGTGCATTTGCACCCGGGCAGCACATGACCCCAGGAGACATTCAGGCAAAAGATCCGGACGGTCCGGATGTTCAATTGGTACAGATCACTCCACAAACCCTCAAACAGCAAAAACAACAAGCGGCGGCCAGTGCCAAGCCGCTGCCCGTCGAACTGCTCAACTACAAAACGCCTGAATATGTCGTCGGTCCTGGCGACACCTTGCTGGTGATCGTCTTTGAGCACCCTGAGTTGACAGCGCCTGGCTCACAGGACCAACTCGACGCCAACAGCCGGGAAGTATTGAGCGACGGCACGCTCTATTTTCCTTATGTGGGCAGAATCCAGGCCGGTGGCAAGACCGTCGGACAGATCCGCGAGCAACTGCGCATGGGGTTGTCGCCGCAGTACACCGAGGTCAAGGTTGACGTCAAAGTACTGCGTTACAACAGCCAGCGCATCCTGCTCTCGGGTTCGTTCAAAAGCCCCGGTCCCCAGCCGATCACCAATATCCCATTGAGTCTGGTCCAGGCAATTAGCACTGCCGGCCTCGACCTGACCGACGCCAACCTCGCAGGGTTGACCTTGCGCCGCGACGGCAAGGATTACGTGATCGACGTTGACGCGCTGAACCGCAAGGATTCACAACTGAGTAAGGTCTTCCTGAAAAACGGCGATTATCTGCACTTGAACAGCAACTCCAAGAACAAGATCTACGTGCTGGGTGAAGTCCAGCGTCCGCAGGTCATTTCTTTCGGCACCACCAGCGTGACCCTGCTTGAAGCATTAGGTAATTCCGGCGGCCTCAGCCCGGACAGCGCCGACGGTGATGCGGTGTACGTGATCCGCGGTGCTGAAAACCAGGCCAACGCCCGTTCAACGGTCTATCACCTGCTGGCGAAAAAACCAACAGCCTATCTGTTGGCCAAAGAGTTCGAGCTTCAGGCCCAGGACGTGATCTTCGTCGGGCCGGCGGACATTACTCGCTGGAGCCGTTTTGTCAGCCAGTTGCTTGGCTCGGCCAACGTCATTCAGACCGGTGCCGCTTTCAGAAACTGATACCGCAACAAAAAACGTCCCTGCATCTGCCGACTGCGGGGATTTTTTTGCCTGCGATTCGGCTGTGAAGTGTTGCCACAGCAACAGCAGATCAACAGTTGAGGGGGCCTTTGAGCATCACGACATATACCCGGAACCCTGCTCTTTCAGATATTTATCTTTAATTTCAACAAGTTGAATTATTAGTCCGTACTGGCATGCATGCTGCTTTGACTTGCTTACGCTTTTTTAAGGAATTCAGCATGCTGGTAGTTTCACTGTCGGGTAGCCCCGCTCTCAAATCCCGCTCAGGCGTGGTACTGGAACACGCAGGCCGTTGGCTGCGCGCCAAAGGCGTAGACGTCACCACCCTGCGTATCCGCGATTTCAACGCTGAAGACCTGATCTTCGCTCACTTCGACAGCCCGCAAGTGCTGGACTTCATCGAAGCGGTCAAGCAGGCCGATGGTTTGCTGATTGGTACGCCGGTGTACAAGGCTTCGTTTTCCGGCGCGCTGAAAACCCTGCTCGACCTGCTGCCAGAGCGCTCGCTGCATGGCAAGGTGGTTTTGCCTTTGGCAACCGGCGGCAGCATTGCTCACATGCTGGCGGTAGATTACGCGCTGAAGCCGGTGTTATCGGCTCTGAAATGCCAGGAGGTTTTGCACGGCATATTCGCCATCGATAGCCAGATCAGCTACGCCGATAACGAGCAAGGCGGCGACCTGGATGAGATTCTTCATGAGCGTCTGCAGGAAGGCCTGGAGCATTTCTATCTGGGCCTGCAGCATCGCGTGCAAGCCCGCCAGAAACAGGCCGGGGGACATTTGCGGTTGGCGTTATAAACGCGCAATCCTGTAGGAGCGGGGGGGGGGGGGGGGGGGGGCGGGGGGGGGGGGGGGGGGGGAGGCGGCGCCGGCCG
>NZ_JBTOQI010000029.1:0-13219 GCF_055283875.1 Pseudomonas sp. HP_14
CCCCCCCCCCACCCCCCCCCCCCCCCCCCCCCCCCCCCCCCCCCCCCCCCCTCCCCCCCCCCCCCCCCCCCCCCCCCCACCCCCCCCCCCCCCCACCGCCCGCCCCCCACAAGGGGATTGCGTGCCCCTGAGGTTATCCACTTTATTCATTAGCCTGCCTGTGGATAACCTTTGGAGAACCGCGTGCAGCCCATATAGCTCAGGGCCTGCAAGCTGTTGATCAATAAATGATCAAGCCCTGCGCCGTAAAGTTATCCACGCATCCAAGCTGTAAACTGCCAACCCCGCCCAGATGAACCCGAAGGTCACGATGGTGCTTGTCGCAAGATGTTCCTTGAAGACAAGCACGGCCAATGCGAGCACCAGTGTCGGACCGATGTACTGCAGGAAGCCCAGTGTGGTGTAAGGCAGGTGTCGGGCGGCGGCGTTGAAGGCTATCAGTGGCAAGATCGTTACAGGGCCCGCGGCGGCGAGCCAGAGCGCTTCACTGGTGGTCCAGAATTCCGGTTGTGAGGTGTACGCTGCCGGGTTGAGCAGCAACCAGCCCACGGCGACAGGCACCAGTATCCAGGTTTCCACGACAAGGCCGGGCAGGGCGGCAACCGGGGCTTTCTTGCGGACGATCCCGTATACCGCGAACGTTCCGGCAATCACTAGCGACACCCACGGCAGGCTGCCGACTTGCCAGAGTTGCTGCGCCACACCTGTGGCTGCCAGACCGACCGCGATCCATTGCAAACGCCGCAGCCGTTCGCCCAGCACCAGCATCCCCAGCAGCACGTTGACCAGCGGGTTGATGTAGTAACCCAGACTGGCTTCGACCATGCGCTCGTTATTCACCGCCCATACATACACCAGCCAGTTGATGGCGATCATCGAGCCGCTAAAAGCCAGTACCGCCAGGCGCTGGGGGTTGTCGCGCAGTTCACGCCACCAGCCGGGGTGTTTCCAGAACATCAGTAACAGTGAGCCGAACAACGCCGACCAGAGCACTCGATGGACGATGATTTCCACAGATGGCACTTGGGCGATGGCTTTGAAGTAGAGCGGAAACAAACCCCAGATGGTGTAGGCACTAAGCCCGAGAATGTACCCGCGTTGCGGGTTGACGGCTGGCATGGTGGGTCCTGTTGGCAGGTGGTGGATTCTTGTTTTCTTTCATTTGTAGGAGCTTCGACGCCGCGCTGTCGCGCAGAAAACACGGGACCTGTAGGAGCGAGCTTGCTCGCGATTCGGTCTGTCAATCGATGAAGATATCGCCTGTGCTGCCGCAATCGCGAGCAAGCTCGCTCCTACAGGCCCGTTGTTTGTAGCGAGACAGCGCAGAGCGAACATTCAATCAAAACAACTTCAGCGGCTCTTCATTCAGCGCCGACAACTGCTCACGCAAAGCCAGGATCTGGTCACCCCAATAACGTTCGGTGCCGAACCACGGGAAGCTATGCGGGAATGCCGGGTCGTCCCAGCGGCGGGCCAGCCAGGCGCTGTAATGCATCAAGCGCAACGCGCGCAGCGGTTCGATCAACGCCAATTCACGCGGGTTGAAGTCATGGAATTCGTTGTAGCCATCCATCAATTCCGACAATTGCCCCAGGCATTCCTGGCGGTCACCGGCCAGCATCATCCAGATGTCCTGAACGGCGGGGCCCATGCGGCAGTCGTCGAGGTCGACAATGTGGAACATTTCATCGCGCGCCATCATGTTGCCGGGGTGGCAGTCGCCATGCATGCGGATGTTCTGATGCGGCGTCGCGGCGTAGGCGTCTTCAACGCGCTTGAGCAGATCCTTCGCCACCGACTCATAAGCAGGCAACAGGCTGCGCGGAATGCAGTCGTTTTGCAGCAGAAAATCCAGCGAGGCCTGCCCGAAGTTCTGCACGGCCAGCGCTTCGCGGTGCTCGAAAGGTTTGGTCGCACCGACGGCATGGATGCGCCCGAGCAACTGGCCCAGACGATACAGCTGATCAAGGTTGCCCGGCTCTGGCGCACGACCGCCGCGACGCGGGAACAGGGTGAAGCGAAATCCCGCGTGCTCGAACAACGTCTGCCCGTTATGCACCATCGGCGCGACAACCGGGATATCGACGTTCGCTAACTCGAACGTGAAGCTGTGCTCTTCAAGAATGGCTTCGTTGGTCCAGCGCTGCGGCCGGTAGAACTTGGCGATCAGCGGCTGGCCGTCTTCGATGCCGACCTGATAGACGCGGTTCTCGTAACTGTTGAGCGCAAGAATGCGGGCGTCACTGAGAAACCCGATGCTTTCAACGGCATCGAGAACCAGGTCTGGCGTGAGTGTTGCGAACGGGTGGGCCATGCTTACTCCTGCGCGCAGCAGGCTGCCGCGTCGGCCCGTGATGGTAGCGCAGACGGGCAGGGCATGGGGGCTTTAGCTTCAGCGCAAAGTTGCGCGCTGCAACCAAACTGTCATCACTTGATAGCTGTAACGAAATATTGAATCGCTAATGTCGCGGCCAATGAGATCGATCTCAAGGCGAGCGAACGTGACTGATTTGAAAGAAGTGGCACGACTGGCAGGGGTTTCGCGGGCGACTGCCGCGCGGGCTTTTGCGTCCCCCGATGTCGTGCGGCCGACTACTCGCGATCAGGTGTTCGCTGCAGCCCGGGAGTTGGGTTTTCGGCCAAACCGCTTGGGGCGTCAGTTGCGTCTGCAAACCACCAATCTGATTGGTGTGATCGTACCCAACCTGCTTAACCCGGTCTTCGCCGAGCAGTTCCAGGCTATGGAACGTGCTGCGCGTTTGAAGGGTTACAACCTGCTGCTGGCGACCACCGATTACAGCAGCGAGCGGGAAAGCGCTGTGGTTGAAGAGTTACTGCGCCAACGCGTCGATGGTCTGGTACTGACCGTGACCGATGCTGAAAGCAATCGCGTCCTGCAAAGCCTGGTCAGCGAAGACACGCCGTTCGTGCTGGCCTATCACCAACCGGGCAATCCTGATTACAGCGCCGTGTCTGTGGATAACCGCGCGGGCATGGCCCTGGCGAGCCGTTACTTGCTCGATTCCGGGCATCGCAGGATTGGCATGGTCGCCGGTCCAGCGTTGCAGTCCGATCGCGCCCGTTTGCGTTACGCCGGGTATTGCGAAGCCATGGTCGAGCGCGGTCTGGACAGCCTGCCGGTGATTGAGATGCCTGCGCATACCCAGGCCGATTTCGCTGCTATCGAGCCTTTGCTGCGCGGCCCCAATCGCCCCAGCGCGCTGGTCTGCTCCAACGATTTGCTGGCGATCAGCCTGATCGCAGAGCTGCGTCGCAACGGCTGGAGCGTGCCCGGCCAGCTTTCCGTTATCGGCTTCGATGGCATCGCCCTCGGTGCCCAGATGCATCCGACGCTGTGCAGCGTCGTGCAACCCATCGCGGCGCTTGCCAGCACCGTGATCGATCAACTGCTGGCGCAAATCGCCGGTGCCGCTCCGACTTCCCATTGCCTGCCTTGCCATATCCGGCCAGGTGAAAGTACTCAGCCCTACGAGGAGATGCTTCATGATCCGCTTCAGTAAACCCCTGGCAGCGCTGCTGCTGTGCGGTGCGGCCAGCCTGGCTCAGGCCGCTGAAACTGCCATCTGTTACAACTGCCCGCCGGAGTGGGCGGACTGGGGTACGCAGCTCAAGGCAATTGCCGAGACGACCGGCGTGCAAGTGCCGCTGGATAACAAAAACTCTGGCCAGTCACTGGCGCAACTGGTGGCTGAAAAGGCCGCTCCGGTTGCCGACGTGGTGTATTACGGCGTCACTTTCGGCCTGCAGGCGCAGAAAGCTGGCGTTGTGGGCAGCTACAAACCAAAAGGCTGGGAGCAGATTCCAGCGGGCCTGAAAGACCCGGAAGGTCACTGGTTCGCGATCCACTCCGGCACGCTAGGCATCATGGTCAACGTCGATGCGCTGGGCGGTTTGCCGGTGCCGCAAAGCTGGGCTGATTTGCTCAAGCCTGAATACAAAGGCATGGTCGGTTACTTGGATCCTTCCAGCGCCTTTGTCGGTTATGTGTCTGCTGTGGCGATCAATCAGGCCATGGGCGGCACCCTGGATGATTTCAAACCGGCCATCGACTACTTCCAGAAACTGGCGAAAAACTCGCCGATCGTGCCGAAGCAAACCGCGTATGCACGGGTACTGTCGGGTGAGTTGCCGATCCTTGTCGATTACGACTTCAACGCCTATCGCGCTCGCTACAAAGACAAAGCCAATATCGCTTTCGTGATCCCCAAGGAAGGCAGCATCAGCGTGCCGTACGTGATGAGCATTGTGGATAACGCACCGCATCGTGCCAACGCTGAGAAGGTGCTGGATTTCACCCTGTCCGATCAAGGCCAGTCGCTGTGGGCCAAGGCTTATCTGCGTCCGGTGCGTGACGTGAAAATGCCTGCCGATGTTGCCGCGCAATTCCTGCCGGACAGCGATTACGCACGGGCTGGCGTTGTCGATTACGAACACATGGCCGCCGTGCAGGAAGCTTTCGCAGCGCGCTATCTGAGTGAGGTCAAGTAAGTGACCGCTTCGATTCTGAAAGCTCAGGGCGTGAAGCCGGGCAGGCGCGCGATGCTGCGTCTGCGCCCGACCGCGGCCTGGGCGCTGGCCCCGGCCGCAGCCATGCTGTTTGCGTTCTGGTTGCTGCCGTTGGCGCACCTGATTTTGCTGGGCGGCGAAAGCCGCGATGGCAGCGCAGGTTACTGGCAGGTGCTAAGCAGTGCACAGTATCTGGGCAGCCTTGCCCAGACCTGCGTGCTGGCTATCGTTGTTACGCTGGCGGCTTTGCTGGTCGGCGGTATCAGCGGTGTGTTCCTTGCGCGGCAGCGGTTTTTCGGTCGTTCGGCACTGGTGGCTTTGCTGACTTTTCCGTTGGCGTTTCCAGGCGTCGTGGTGGGCTTTCTGGTGATCTTGCTGGCCGGTCGCCAAGGCTTGTTTGCGATGCTCGGCATGGAGCTGGCCGGTGAGCGATGGATCTTTGCGTACTCCCTGACGGGGCTGTTTCTGGGCTACCTGTACTTCTCGATTCCGCGCGTGATCCTCACGGTGATGGCGGCGTGTGAAAGTCTGGATCGCAGTCTTGAAGAGGCTGCGCACTCGCTGGGCGCAGGTCATTGGCGAGTGGTGTGCGACGTGATCGTGCCGGGGCTTGCGCCTGCGCTGGTGTCTTGCGGGGCGATTTGCTTTGCGACGTCCATGGGCGCATTCGGCACCGCATTTACCCTTGGCACGCGCCTGAATGTAACGCCCGTCGCGATCTATAACGTGTTCACCAACTACGCCAATTTCGCCGTTGCTGCTGCTTTGTCAGTCGTGCTGGGCGCGTTGACCTGGGCCGTGTTGCTGCTGGCTCGGCGCTTGGTGAAAAACTCGGGGACTGTCCTGTGAAGCGCTCAACGCTGTTTGTCATGCAGTTGCTGTTCACGTTGTTGGTCTGCGCATTCATGTTGGTGCCGGTGCTGTTGTCATTGCTCGCTGGCCTGACGCGCAATTATTTTCAGGGCGTGTCGAGTGGATTGACCTTCGACTGGTTGATCCAGGTCTGGCAGGCCTATTCACCCACCGTCTGGCTGTCGATTCAATTGGCGGCGGCCTGCGCGGTGTGCGTATGCGTGATTGGCGTACCGGCCGCCTATGCCTTGGTACGGATGAACAATCGCTTCAGCCGTGCCTTCGAAGAGTTGATGGTTTTGCCAGTGGCCATGCCTGGTCTGGCCAGCGCGCTGGCGTTACTGCTGACCTACGGTCAGTTCGGCGGGTTTCGCAGCAGTTGGTTGTTCATTCTGGTGGGGCATGTGTTGTTCACCTTGCCGTTTCTGGTGCGCCCGGTGATGGCGGTCATGCAGCGTCAGCAACTGCCGGTGCTGGAAGAAGCTGCGGCCAGTCTGGGAGCGGGGCCGTTCAAGCGATTCTTCAGCGTCGTGGTGCCTAACTGTCGGGCCGGGATTCTGGCCGGGGTGTTGATGGTCGTCACCTTGTCGCTGGGTGAGTTCAACCTGACCTGGATGCTGCACACGCCCATGACCAAAACCCTGCCGGTAGGTCTCGCCGACAGCTACGCGTCTGCGCGGCTGGAAGTTGCCAGTGCCTACACCCTTATTTTTCTGTTGATGATCGTGCCGCTGTTGATCGCGTTGCAGGCCATCAGCGCCCGTCTTTCCCGTTGAGAGAGTCGATGACCGGAACCACTATTCGTTTGCAGAGCTGCCGCAAGGCGTTCGCTGACGGCACCGTCGCTGTGCATGATTTGAACCTGACCATCGAGCCCGGGGAAACCCTTGCGATTCTCGGCCCTTCGGGTTGCGGTAAGACCACCACGTTGCGCCTGATCGCCGGACTGGAAAGCACTGATGCCGGGCAGATTTTCTTCGGCGATCACGACGTCACCCGTTTGCCGATCGAGAAGCGCGACGTGGGCATGGTGTTCCAGAACTACGCGTTGTTTCCCAATCTGGATGTGGCGGGGAATATCGTTTATGGCCTGAAGATTCGCGGTATGTCTCCCGCTGAGCGAAATAAGCGCTGTGCCGAATTGCTGGAGTTGGTTGGCTTGCAGGAGCATGGCAAGCGCAGTATTCACGAACTGTCCGGTGGGCAGCGTCAGCGGGTCGCATTGGCCCGTGCGCTGGCCCCACGTCCCCGGGTGTTGCTGCTCGATGAGCCATTGGCGGCACTGGATGCGCAATTGCGTGAACGCTTGCGCAGCGAGCTGAATGACCTGCTGCGCGGGTTGGGGATAACTTCGGTGTTTGTCACCCATGATCAGGGCGAGGCCATGGCGCTGGGCGACCGGATTCTGGTGATGGAGAAGGGGCGTGTCGCGCAACTCGCAACGCCTCGTGAGATTTATCAACAACCTGCCAATGCCTTCGTCGCCAGTTTTGTCGGCAACCTCAATGCGTTCCCGGTGGTCGAGCGCACGGCGCAGGGTCTTAAAGTCAGTGGCGGTGAGTTGCCGTGGACGGCTGCGAATCAGCCTTCAACGGTGTATTGCCGTCCCGAGCATTTACGTGTGATGGACGGTGAGAGTCATCTGCGTGGTCGTTTGGTGGGGCAGTTCTTTCAGGGCGCTCAAAGCCGCCTTCTGGTGGACGTCGGCGCGGCTCAGCCCTTGTTGGTGGACAGTGCCGACAACGTTATCCACAGCCCTGGCGCGCTGATCAGCCTGGCCTTAGCGCCGCAGGTGTTGTTTACGCTGGGCTCCTGATACTGCGCGAATTTGAACCTGCATTCGACCTGTGGGAGCCGGGCTTGCCCGCGATGAATACACCGCGATCTATCAGGAATCGCGTCCAGCTTCATCGCGGGCAAGCCCGGCTCCCACAAATCTGCATTTTTTGTTGAGATCTAATATTGAACCACCCATTCCTCATTGCGCAGATCAGCGATCTGCACCTTAAAGCCGGTCAGAAACTGACCTATGGCGTCGTCGATACCCTGGGTGCATTGCGCCGTGCCGTGGATCACCTGAACGCCAGCGTTCCGCGTCCTGACGTCGTTGTGATCAGTGGCGACCTGGTGGACTTCGGGCAGCCGGAGGAATACGCCGTGCTGCATCCGGAGCTCAAGCGCTTGCATATGCCGTTTTATCTGGTGCCGGGGAATCATGACAATCGCCAGCACTTGTTGACTGAGTTTGCCAACCAGACCTACCTGCCCCTTTCATCCGATGCGCCACTGGACTGGGTCGTGGAAGAGCATCCCGTGCGGTTGATTGGCCTGGATACCAGTATTCCCGGTTCCCATGGCGGACAACTGACAGAGTGTCAGTTGCTCTGGCTCGATGAGTTGCTGGCGCGCCGTCCTGATGTACCGACCGTATTGGTTTTGCATCACCCGCCGTTCATCACCGGTATCGGCCATATGGACCGCGAGCCATTCAGAAACATTGTGCAGTTTGAAACAGTGATTGCGCGCCACCCGCAGGTCGAGCGCTTGCTGTGCGGGCATTTGCACCGCTCCATGCAGCGTCGTTTTGGTGGCAGTCTGAGTTGCATCTGTCCAGGCACTTCACACCAGATCGTGCTTGATCTGCAGGAAGACGCACCGGCACATTTCAATCTGGAACCGGCGGGTTATCTGCTGCATCGCTGGCATCCGCTAGAGGGGCTGGTGACTCACAATGCCGTGTTCGGCGAATACCCGGGGCCGCATCCGTTTTATGACGTGAATGGGTTGATTGATTAGTCGGCAACAAGTTAACGACTTGGAATACCACCTGTGGGAGCTGGGCTTGCCCGCGATAAGGCTGGATGCGATCTAAAGTGAACCGCGTCCAGACTTATCGCGAGCAAGCTCAGCTCCCACAGGTTAAGCGAATCAGATCAAGCGCCGATCACTCCACCATCATCCCGCGTAATCACCATCACCGATGAGCGCGGTTTGCCGCTTGGCAGATGCTCGGGGAAGGTTGAGCCGCCGAATTCACCAGGGTGCTGGATACCGATGAACATGGTTTTGTAATCCGGCGCGAAGCTGATACCGGTGACTTCGCAACCAATCGGGCCGACCATGAAGCGACGAATCTCGCCGCTTTGCGGATCTGCGCAGAGCATCTGGTTGTTGCCCATCCCGGCGAAGTCTCCTGCGTTGCTGGAGTCCCCGTCAGTCTGGATCCACAGACGACCGGCGCTATCAAAACTCAGGCCGTCCGGGCTGTTGAACATGTTCTGCGGGTTGATGTTGCTCGACCCACCTTGTGGCTTGCCGCTATGAACGGTCGGGTTGCCCGCCACAACAAACAGGTCCCAGTCGAAGGCCATCGCCGAAGCGTTATCGTCATTTTCGCGCCAGCGCAGAATCTGCCCGTACTGGTTCTTCGCCCTAGGGTTAGGACCACCGACCGGTTGCCCGTCATCGCCGCGTTTGACGTTGTTGGTCAGCGTGCAATAAACCTGACCATCTTTAGGGCTGACGACGATCCACTCCGGACGGTCCATGCGCGTGGCTTTCACAACGCTTGCTGCAAGACGTGCGTGGATCAGCACTTCAGCCTGGTTATTAAACCCGGCAGATGCGTCCAGGCCGTTTTTGCCGTGGGTCAGTTCGATCCATTCACCGGTACCTTTCGGGCGATCCGGGTTGCCGTCACCATTGTCGAAACGCGCGACGTACAGCGTGCCGTGGTCCAGCAGGTTGCGGTTGGCTTTCGGGTCCTTGTGATTGATCTTGTCGCGGCTGATGAATTTGTAGATGAACTCGCCACGCTCGTCGTCGCCCATGTACACCACGGCGCGACCGCCTTTGGTTTCGGCCAACGCTGCGTTTTCATGCTTGAAGCGGCCCAGCGCAGTGCGTTTGACTGGCGTGGATTTTGGATCGAACGGATCGATTTCCACTACCCAGCCGTGACGGTTGATCTCGTTGGGGTTTTTAGCCAGGTCGAAGCGCGAATCATGCTGGTGCCAGTTGATCTCTTTACTGGCGGCGATTGCCCCGTAACGTTTGATCCCGGCATCAAACTTCTGCTCGGGATCGGTGCTGCCAAAGCAGTCCGTGAAGTTTTCTTCGCAGGTCAGGTAAGTGCCCCACGGTGTCTTGCCGTTTGCACAGTTCTGGAAGGTACCCAAGGCTTTTGTGCCGGTTTTATCAGCGGCGGTCTTGAGCCAGTCGTGCCCGGCGGCCGGGCCGCTCAGGGTGATCGGGGTATTGCCGTGGATGCGACGGTTGTATTTGGAGTTCTGTACGAACTCCCACTTGCCGTTCTTTTGCTGTACCTCAATCACCGACACGCCTTCACTGGCCAGTGCTTTGCGCACTTCTTCAGCAGATTGCGGTTCTTTGCCGTGATCGAACAGGTAGCGGTAGTTGGTGTATTCGTTGTTGATGGCCATCAGCGCGCGATCTTTGCGCCCGGGCATCGGGAACAGGCTCATGCCGTCATTGTTGTCGCCGAACTGCACTTCCTGTGCTTCTGCTGTGCCTTTGCCGCTTGGATCAAACGCGGGGCCGCCAACCTGTAGCGGCTGCCCCCAACTGATCAGCACTGAAGATGTGTAGCCTGGCGGCAAGCTGATGCTGTCAGCGGTGGCGGCAGGGATGCTGTCGAAACCGAGCAGCTTGCCTGATGCTGCACTGACACTCTTGGCCAGAGCAGTGCGGCTCAACATTCCACCGCCCAGAAACATCGCTGCGCCGCACAGGGCGCCTGCAGTGATGAAGCCACGGCGGGTCAGGCCGACCATTTGTTCGAGGTCTGTAGATTGGTTTTCTTCTAGTAGTTTCATCAACACGGCTCCCAGCAGGTGTGGCAGACACCTTAGTGAGCAGATATGACGAAATTGTGTCGTCGCAATGACGCCGTGCTATTTACAGCGGCGTGCCCAGCAGCACGAGGGATGGTGCGAATTGAACCTGCACCGGGCTGCCGGTTTTCAGTTGAAGGGCCGCGAGCTGTGCAGGCTCTGCGAGTGCACACAGAATCTGCCCACTGGACAGGGTAATGCGCACCTCGCTTGGGCCATTAGTTGCGTCGGCAATGTCTTCCAACGTACCGCTCAGGCAATTGTGTCCATTTGTTACGGGGCTGCCTTCGGCCATAAGCTCCAGCCAGCCGGCCTTGATCAGCGCGACGACATCTGTGCCAATCATCAAATCCAGCCGAAGCGTGCTGTCGTGGGTAATCTGCGCATCAATGAACACGTCTCCCGCCAGACGCAGGCGAACCAGATCATTGTGACCGTGTGCGGTAATGCTCTCGATGCGCCCCAATAGCTGGTTGCGAGCGCTGGTGCGCAAGGTGAGGCGACTGAGTAAATCCAGGTCGCCACTTTCCTCGGTGGCTTCCAGTACTTGGGCCTGAAGTGTCTGCAAGCGTTGGTACAGCCGCAACACGCGCTCGCCTTCCACCGAAAGCTTCGCGCCCCCGCCGCCCCGACCACCCACGCTACGTTCCACCAGCGGTTTTTGCGCCAGATTGTTCAGCTCATCAATGGCATCCCACGCAGCCTTGTAGCTCAACCCCGCACTCTTGGCTGCACGGGTAATCGAGCCTTGCTCGGCAATGTGCTGCAACAGCGCAATGCGTTGCGGGCGACGGACCATGTGTTGAGTGAGCAGAGTGGGTAGGGGCATGGGGCTGCTTTTGGGTCGTGATGATGGTGGGCAGTGTAAGGCATTGGTATTTTGTAGGAGCTGCCGGATGTCCACTGTTTGCATGTCACCTGGAGCTGCCGAAGGCTGCGATGGCGGTGTGTCAGGGCGAATGCTTCGCAGCCTTCGGCAGCTCCTACAAAATAATCAATCCCCCGGCTTGGGCGTGCGCGCCAGACAATAAACATCCACCCGACACGCCCCAGCCTTGATCAACAGCTTCGCAATCACATCTGCTGTAGAGCCTGTAGTCAGAACGTCGTCCACCAGCGCCACATGCTTGCCTTTGATCTTTTCTTCATCAGCCACGACAAACGCATCGCGCAGATTTCGCTTGCGGGCTTTGGCATCGAGGCCTTGTTGGGCCGGGGTTTCCTGGGTGCGCAATACCAGTTGGTCTTCCACGGGGATTTGCAGTTGCTCGCCCAACCAGTCAGTCAGCATCGCAGCCTGGTTGTAACCGCGTTGGCGCAGCCGTTTTACGGCCATTGGCACGGGTAACAGGAAGTCCGGGCGGGGCAGGTTTTCCTCGAAACGGTGCTGCAGAAACTGGCCAAGCAATTGCGCCATCAAGCGTCCCATGGGCCAGTTGCCCTGATGCTTGAAGCGCGTTATCAGGCTGTCGATGGGGAACTGATACAGCCAGGGCGCTGCGACTTCATCGAAGGCGGGGGAGTGCCGGTCGCATTGCGCGCAACTCAGACCTGACATCGCCAGCGGGAGCGCGCATTGCTGGCATTGGTCGCCTAGCCAGGGCAGTTCGGTTTCGCAGGCAGTGCAGATGGCATAAACCGTGTCTGTCGATTCGTCGCATAACAAACAGGTCTGGTTGTTTTTTAACCAGATGTAAACCTGAAAGGTAGGATTTGGTTGACAGGGCATGGCTCTTCCTTAAACATAATGAAACATCCATGTCGCGCCTGTGGACTTTTGGCCTGCGCAAGCAGGGCCGAGTCGCAGGTTGTTAACCAAAAGATACAGAGCAGAAAACCGAGGACCGCCCGATGAGCGCCAGCACTACCGCCACTTTGCGTCATGACTGGACTTTAGCTGAGGTCAGAGCGCTGTTCGTACAGCCTTTCAATGACCTGCTGTTTCAGGCGCAGACGGTGCACCGCGCTCATTTCGACGCCAATCGCGTTCAGGTTTCGACGCTGCTGTCGATCAAGACGGGCGCCTGCCCGGAAGACTGCAAGTACTGTCCGCAATCGGGTCACTACAACACCGGTCTGGAAAAAGAAAAGCTGCTGGAAGTACAGAAGGTTCTCGAAGAAGCCGCTCGCGCCAAGGCCATTGGTTCGACCCGCTTCTGCATGGGGGCTGCCTGGAAGCACCCTTCGGCTAAAGACATGCCTTACGTGCTGGAAATGGTCAAAGGCGTGAAAGCCATGGGCCTTGAGACCTGCATGACGTTGGGGCGTCTGGATCAGGAGCAGACTGAAGCGCTGGCTTCGGCCGGTCTGGATTATTACAACCACAACCTGGATACCTCGCCGGATTTCTACACCAGCATCATCACCACCCGCACTTACAGCGAGCGTCTGCAGACCCTGGCTTACGTGCGCGATTCGGGGATGAAGATCTGTTCGGGTGGCATTCTGGGTATGGGTGAGTCGCTGGATGATCGCGCTAATTTGCTGATCCAGCTGGCCAATCTGCCAGAGCATCCCGAGTCGGTGCCAATCAACATGCTGGTCAAGGTCGCCGGTACGCCTCTGGAAAATGCCGAAGACATCGATCCGTTTGATTTCATCCGCATGCTCGCCGTGGCGCGCATTCTGATGCCGCAGTCTCACGTGCGTCTGTCCGCAGGGCGTGAAGCCATGAACGAGCAAATGCAGGCGCTGGCGTTCTTCGCCGGTGCCAACTCGATTTTCTACGGCGACAAGCTGCTGACCACCGCCAACCCGCAAGCCGATAAGGACATGCTGTTGTTCTCGCGATTGGGCATCAAGCCGGAAGCTCGCGAAGAGCACGCTGACGAAGTGCACCAGGCTGCCATCGAGCAGGCGCTGGTCGAGCAGAAAAGCAGCGAGCAGTTTTATAACGCAGTGGTTTAGCGCGCAGATTTCTGTTGGAGCGAGGTCCTGTGGGAGCGAGGCTTGCCCGCGATTTTGGTTGACCCTATCGCGGGCAAGCC
>NZ_JBTOQI010000030.1:0-11794 GCF_055283875.1 Pseudomonas sp. HP_14
TGGGTTTGTGTCCGGGGCTTGTGGTGTCACCTAAAAAACAACACCCCCCCCCCCCCCACCCCCCGTCCAACCAACGCCTCCCACAGGTATGATCCCGATATTGGCGCGATGGCGTGGGACCGGCTTTCGAGCAAACATAGAATCTGCCACTTTGTACTTTAGCTCGCAGACAAACAGCGTAAGAACTGTCCCGATCACACTCTTCCCGTCCGACAAACCTTTGATTTTCCGGCGTAATCCCGGACAATCGCGCCCCTCTTTTCTGAGGGGACGCGAAACTGCCCAGTTTTCTGACGCGTCCCTGCCATGTTGTATTAACCGGCACGGAGATTCGACCGGATGAATGATCAGGCCAATAGCGTCGAACAGCGTTTCGATGCAGCCGCTACACCAATTGCGGCGTGGAGTCGTCATGACACCACCTGGATGCTCGGGTTGTTCGGCACCGCCATCGGCGCAGGCACGTTGTTCTTGCCCATCAACGCAGGTATTGGCGGTTTCTGGCCGTTGCTGGCCCTGGCGTTGCTGGCGTTTCCGATGACTTACTACGCGCATCGCGGTCTGACCCGTTTCGTGCTGTCCGGTCGTGAAGGCGCAGACATCACTGAGGTCGTTGAGCAGCATTTCGGCAAAAGCGCCGGCACGCTCATCACCGCGTTGTACTTCTTCGCGATCTTCCCGATTCTGCTGATCTACAGCGTGGCGCTGACCAACACGGTCGGCAGCTTTCTTGAGCACCAACTGCACATTCAACCGCCACCACGCGCGTTGCTGGCGTTTGTGCTGATCCTGGGCTTACTGGCTGTTGTGCGTTGTGGCGAGCGGTTCATCGTCAAAGCGATGAGCCTGATGGTTTATCCGTTCATCGTGGCGCTGCTGTTCCTGGCGGTGTTCCTGATTCCGCACTGGAACGGCGGCATTCTCACCACGGCCACTACGCTGCCGGAGCCTTCTGCTTTCCTGCATACCTTCTGGCTGGCGATTCCGGTGATGGTGTTCTCCTTCAACCATTCGCCGATCATCTCGGCGTTTGCCGTTGACCAGAAGCGCATGTATGGCGCTCAGGCTGAAGGTCGCAGCTCGCAGATTCTCGCGCGGGCTCACGGTTTGATGGTGATCATGGTGATGTTCTTCGTGTTCAGCTGCGTGCTGACCCTGTCACCGGCACAACTGGCTGAAGCCAAGACCCAGAACATCTCGATCCTGTCGTACCTGGCTAACCATTTCAGCAACCCGACCATCGCGTTTGTCGCGCCGTTGATTGCTTTCGTGGCGATTGCCAAATCGTTCCTGGGCCATTACATCGGTGCCAGTGAAGGTTTGAAAGGCATTGTGGTTAGAACCGGCCTGCGTCCCGCGCCCAAAGCGCTTGATCGCCTGACTGCGGCACTGATGCTGGTGGTGTGCTGGGCTGTTGCCACGCTTAACCCGAGCATCCTCGGCATGATCGAAACCCTTGGCGGGCCGATCATTACCGCGTTGCTGTTCCTGATGCCGATGTACGCCATCCACAAAGTCCCGGCGATGCGTCAATACGCAGGCAAGGCGTCCAATGTGTTTGTCGTGGTGGTGGGCGTCGTGTCGATGCTGGCGCTGGTTTATTCGTTGATGCAGTAAACCTTGGAATGCAATTCTTGTAGGAGCTGCCGAGGGCTGCGAAGCGTTAATCCTGATACACCGCCATTCGCAGCCTTCGGCAGCTCCTACAGGGTTTGTGCCTGGCGGGGAAACTTACTGCGCCGGGTAATCCGCTACTACCCGCTCTTCACCCGAAGCCGTGAGACCAATGATCTGGTGAGCGCTTCTCCGATTACCCGACTCCATACCCGGCGAGCCCATCGGCATGCCGGGTGCAGCGACGCCGATCAGGTCTTTTTGCGCGACCAGTTCGCGAATCTCCGAGACTGGTACATGGCCTTCGACGAACTTGCCATTGATCACTCCGGTATGACATGAGCCGAGTTTCTCGGGCACGCCGAGCTTTTCCTTCACGGCGCTCATGTTGTCTTCGGGATGATCATTAACGGTAAAACCGTTTTCTTTGAGGTAGGCCATCCACTTGGTGCAGCAACCGCAATTCGGGTCGCGGTAGACGTCGATGGTCTGCGGCGCGGCGTGCAGCAGCGCGCTGAAACCGAGGAGGGCGATCAGGCTGGCCTGTTTGATCTTTGAAAGCGTCATGAGAGATGTGCTCAAGGATGTTCAAAGGGCAGAGGCTACACGGGTTGTGAGGCCTGGAAAACCTTGGCCTTAAATGATGTACACGGTTCCTTGTGGGAGCAGGGCTTGCCCGCGATGGAGGCGCTGCGGTGTTTCGGGCAGACCGCGTCATCGTTTATCGCGAGCAAGCTCAGCTCCCACATAGACCGCGCCAGTCCTACGAGGTCGGAGCAAGCTTGCAGGCCAAGCCAGAATTCCCCAGATTTAACCGCGTCAGTCAGTAAGCCGCCACCAACCCATCCTTCCGCGGATCAGTCCCACCCACATACCCATGGGCCGTGCGCTGGATAATCTGCGCGCCGCCAAACGCAAACACGCCGCTTGGTTCTTCGACATCAATGTCATGGCCTTTGGCGCGCAGGGCTTTGACCACTTCAGGATCAAACGCACGCTCCACGGCAACCTTCAGACCTGACTCGATCCTCCAGCGCGGTGCATCGGCGGCGGCTTGCGGGTTCTGTTTGTAACGCAGAATGCGCATCATCATCTGCAAATGACCCTGTGCCTGCATCGGGCCGCCCATCAAACCGAATGACATCAATGGCGTGCCGTCGGCATTCATCACAAATCCGGGGATGATGGTGTGGAACGGACGCTTGCGCGGTGCAACGTAGTTAACGTGTTGCGGGTCCAGCGAGAAGCCCGCGCCGCGGTTCTGCATGCTGATGCCGGTGCCCGGCACGACGACGCCGGAGCCAAAGCCCATGTAATTGGACTGGATGAACGAGATCATCATGCCGCTTTCATCGGCAGCCGACAGGTACACGGTGCCGCCCGGCTTTGGTGAACCGTGACCGGGATTCGCAGCCTGATCAGTCACCAGCCCTGCGCGTTCCATCAGGTAGGCCTTGCCGAGCAAATCTTCGGAAGGCACGCGCATGTGATCGCTGTCGGCGACGTGTTCGTCGAGGTCGGCAAGGGCAAGCTTCATCGCTTCCAGCACTGGGTGAACCGTCTCAAGGCTGTCCACCGGATGCTCGCCGACGCCCAGCGCTTCCAGCATGGTCAGACCCGCGAGGGTCGCGATGCCCTGGCCATTAGGTGGCAGTTCGTGAACCACCGCACCGGCGTACGGCACCGACAGCGTTTCGATCCAGTCCACGGTGTGTGTCGCCAGATCGTCGAGGCTCATGACGCTGCCATTGGCGTTGGCGTGAGCAATGATTGTTTCGGCCAGTTCTCCGCGATAGAACGCTTCGCCTTTGGTCTGGGCAATCAGCTCCAGGGTGCGAGCGTGATCCTTGAGCTGGATTTTTTCACCAGCCAGCGGTGCCTTGCCGCCCGGCATGAAGCACTCGGCAAAGCCCGGTTGATCCTTGAGCAGTTGCGAGCCGCGTTTCCACAGCTCGGCGATGATCGGCGTGACCTGATAGCCATTGCGGGCATAGCCGATAGCGGGTTCAGCGAGGGTAGCGAAGGGCAGTTTGCCGTAACGCTCGGACAACTCGACCCAGGCCGATACAGCACCCGGCACACTGACGGCGGGCCAGCCACGTTGCGGCATCTGGCTTTGGCCAGCGAAGTACTCGGGCGTCCAGGCTTGTGGCGCTCGGCCGGAGGCGTTCAGGCCTTGCAGCTTTTTGCCGTCCCAGACGATAGCAAAGGCATCGCTGCCAATCCCGCAACCGGTTGGCTCGACCACGGTCAGTACCATCGCCGCAGCAATGGCAGCATCGACTGCGTTGCCGCCTTTGCGCAGCATGTCCAGCCCGGCCTGAGCGGCCAGTGGCTGAGAGCAGGCGACCATGTTGTTGCCCATCACCGGTGAGCGTGCCGAAGCGTAAGGTTGGCTGTAATCCAGATCATCGAACATAAGCGTTTCTCTTTGGCAGAAAACGAAAGGTTTAGCCTTTGGGGTCCAGCGCATCGCGCAGGCCGTCACCCAGCAGGTTGAAACACAGGACCGTGATGTAGATCGCCACGCCGGGCGCAATCGACATCCACGGAGCCTGCTCCATGAAATTCTTTGCAGTATTGAGCATCGAGCCCCAGGACGGCGAGGGCGGTTGCTGGCCCAGACCGAGGAAGGACAAGCTGGCTTCAGCCAGAATCGCCGAAGCGATGGTCAGCGTTGCTTGCACCACCAGCGGCGACATCACGTTGGGCAGCACGTAACGCAGGATGATCCAGCGATCCGGCAGACCAATCGCGCGAGCCCCTTCCAGATAATCCTCATGCTTGATCGACAGCACCTGGCCGCGCGTCAGCCGGGCAAAGATCGGCATGGCAGACAGGCCGATGGCGATCATCGCGTTGGTCAGGCTTGGGCCGAGAAATGCGCCCAGCGCGATGGCCAGCACCAGAAACGGGCAGGACAACAGCGCTTCCATGATCTGCGAAATGACCATGTCCAGCTTGCCGCCGAAGTATCCGGCGAGCAGGCCCAGAGGAACCCCGATGCACATGGCGATGGCCACCGACACACCACCGGCCAGCAGCGAACTGCGGGCGCCATACAGCAAGCGTGAAAACAGATCACGACCCAGTTCGTCGGTGCCCAGCCAGTAAATCAGCGAGGGCGCCTTGCGTACGGCGAGGAAGTTGGCTTTGAGCGGGTCATGGGGTGCAATCCACGGCGCCAGAAGGGCCGCCAGTACAAACAGCAGCAACACCGCCGCGCCAATCACCGCGCCTTTGTTGGCGAGGAATTTTTTCAGGAACGGCGAGCGGCTGCGGGGCAGGATCGCGCTGTGCGGGAGGCTGGCAATAGCGGTCATCAGGCAGTCCTCAGACGCGGGTTGATCAGACGGTAAAGCACGTCGGCCAGCAGGTTCAGCATCAGGAAGCCAATCGCGACACACAACACTACGCCTTGCACCACGGCGTAATCCCGGTTGAACACGGCATCGACGATCATCTTGCCGAAGCCCGGAATACTGAACACCTGCTCGGTCAGCACTGCGCCGCCAAGCAGTTCACCGAACAGCAACGTGGTCAGGGTCACGATAGGCATCAGCGCATTGCGTAACGCATGTTTGAGAATCACCGTGCGTGGGAACAGTCCTTTGGCCCGCGCAGTGCGGACGTAATCAGTACGCAACACCTCAAGCATCGCGCTGCGGGTGTGGCGCATGAGAATCCCTGACAGCCCGGCCCCCAGCACGAAGGCTGGCAGGATCAAGGTCTTCAGGTTTTGCCCGAAGTCCTCGCCCATGGGCACAAAGCCGGAGGCAGGCAGCCATTGCAGTTTCACGGCGAAGATCATGATCAGCAGGATGCCCAGCCAGAAATGCGGAATGGAAATCCCCGACAGCGCCACCACGTTGGCTCCGTAATCCACGGCGGTGCCTTTGCGCACCGCCGAAATAATCCCGGTGGGGATGCCGATCAACAGCGCGATCAACAACGCCAGTACCGCCAACTCGATGGTCACCGGCAATTTGGACGCCAGCAGCGTGGTGACCGGCTGTTCGGTGCGCAGTGAGGTGCCGAAGTCGCCGGTCAGGACGTTGCCGACCCAGTTCAGGTACTGCAACGGGATCGGATCATCGAGCCGGTATTTGTCGCGCAGGTATTCCATGACCGCCGGGTCACGTTCTTCCCCGGCCATGGCCAGCACCGGGTCACCCGGCAGCAACTTCTGCAAGGTGAAGACGAATAGCGAAACCAGAATCAGCGTCGGTATCGAGCTGAGCAGGCGTCGCAGGATGAACATCAGCATGCCGGAACCTCGCAGGTGCGTCCGTCAGTCATGGTTTGAACGCGACGTTGGTCAGACGAATCAGACCGTCCGGGTTTGGTACGAAGCCGGTCACGTTGTTACGCATGGCAATGATGCGTGGGTCGAAATACAGGTACGCGGTCGGCACTTCGTCGGCCAGCAAACGCAGGGCTTCGTTGTACAGCGCCTGACGTTGTGGAACGTCGTTGACGGTGCGCGCCTTGTTCAGCAGTTCGTCGAGCTTGGCGTTGCAGTATTTGCCGTCGTTCTGGCCACCTTTGCAGGTCACGAACTGATGGATGTCGCCATCCGGATCAGGACGGCCCGACCAGGCGCTCATGCCGATCTGGAAGTTGCCGCTTTGCTGTTCGCTGAGCATCGTGGCGTATTCAGTGGCAACCAGATTGACCTTGAAACCAGCCTCTTCAGCCATGGCCTGGATGATCTGCCCGACTTGTTGCGCAATCGGGTTGTTGGCCACTTTCAGTTCGACTGCCAAAGGCAGTTTCACGCCGGCCTCAGCCAGCAGCGCCTTGCTCTTCTCGACGTCGCGAGCCGGGATCGGCAGATCCTGATCGTAGTACGGGCTGTTTTTCGGGAACGGTTGAGCGCTTGGTGCATAGAGCCCTTCGAAGACCACCTGGTTGATCGCATCGCGGTCGATGGACAGCTCAAACGCCTTGCGCACGCGCTTGTCTTTGCCGATCGGCGAGTTGGCTTTTTCGCCATTGCCGATGTTGAACATCAACTGCATGTAGCCCAGGCCTGGCGTGTTATAGATCGCCAGCTTGCTGTCGCCCTTGACGGTTTTTACGTCGGTCGGTGCAACGCGCTCGATGATGTCCAGATCGCCAGAGCGCAGATTGGCCAGGCGTACCGAGGTGTCTGGAATCGGCAGGAACACGACTTTATCGAAGTGATAAGCCTGCTTGTTCCAGTAGTTGTCAAAACGCTCCAGCACGATTCGATCCTGCTGCACGCGCTGGACGAATTTGTAAGGGCCGGAGCAGACCGGTTTCGAACCAAACTCGCCCTGAGCGGCTTTCGGCGCGAGCATCATCCCTGCACGGTCCGAGAGTTGCGAAACCAGCGTGGCATCGGCTTGCTTGAGTTTGATGGCCACGGTTTTTGCGTCGATCACTTCCACGCTGTCCACCGAGGCCAGCTCGCTTTTACGCAGAGAGTCGGGAAGGGTGCGGGCGCGATCCAGGTTGAACTTCACCGAGGCGGCATCGAACGGTTCGCCGTCGTGGTAGGTCACGCCGTCGCGCAAGGTCATGGTCAGGGTTTTGCCGTCTTCGCTCCAGTTCCAGGCAGTGGCCAGTTGTGGCGCGTAGGTCAGGTCCGGGTTGACGTCCACCAGCTTGTCGCACAGCGCGGTGTACACCAAGCGGCCGGAATAGGTGCGCGAACGATGCGGATCCAGCACATCAGGATCGTCCTGAATGCCGATGCGCAACGTCGATTCGGCAAAGGCGGCGTTGGCGGCCAGCAATAACAATGTTCCTGTCATGACGCGTGCGATTTTCATGGCTGGCTCTCCACTGCAAGGGATTGATGGTTCTTGAACAGATTCAGGCGCTGGGTGTAAGCAGCGCTGGGTGTAGGAAGGATCAAGGTGCCGCTGCCTGCGTTGGCGATTTCACGCCAGAAGTGGCACGCCACCTGACGCTCGGCCTCGACGGTTTCCATGACCGGCACGGCTTCTTTGCACAGCGCACGGGCATGCGGGCAACGGGTATGGAAACGGCAACCTGAAGGCGGGCGGCTGGGGCTTGGCATGTCACCGCCGAGCAAAGGGCGCGGTTGGCGCAAGTCCGGGTGGCTGACCGGTACGGCGGCCATCAGCGCCTGGGTATAAGGATGCAAAGGGTTTTCGAACAGCGCGTTGACCGGCGCCAGCTCGACGATTTCCCCCAGGTACATCACCGCGACCCGGTCGCTCATGTGGCGGATCACAGCCAGACCGTGGGCGACGATCACCAGCGTCAAACCAAACTGATGCTTGAGGTCTTCCAGCAGATTGACGACCTGAGCCTGCACTGAAACGTCCAGTGCCGAGACCGGCTCGTCACCGAGGATCAGGCGTGGATCGGAAGCCAGTGCGCGGGCAATACCGATACGCTGGCGCTGACCACCGGAAAATTCGTGAGGATGGCGGCCGCCGTGCTCCGGGGCCAGACCGACGGTGCGCAGCAACTCTGCAACCTTGGCCTGACGGTCGCTGCGACTGGCTTCGCTGTGCAGCCAGATCGGTTCGCCAACAATCGATTCCACCGTCATGCGCGGATTCAGCGAGGCGAACGGGTCCTGGAAAATGATCTGCAAGTCGCGGCGCACCTGACGCAGTTTTTCCGGAGGCAGATTGGCCAGGTTGCGGCCTTCGTAAATCACATCGCCTGCTGTCGGTTGCAGCAGGTTGAGCAGCAAACGGCCGAGGGTTGATTTACCTGAACCTGATTCGCCCACCAGCGCCAGCGTTTCACCTTTGCGCACTGAAAGGTTGACCTGATTGACCGCCTGCACGGGCGGCTTCTTTGGCTGGAACAAGCCACTTTCTACCGCGAAATGCTTGCTCAGACCGATGCCCTCGAGGATCGGCTTTTGCAGGCTGGCGGCCTCGACGAGGTTGCGTTCAGAAAGGCTCACGCGCTGACTCCCACATGCTGTTCCAAAGGCGCGCGGATGCACGCGGCGAAGTGTCCGGGAGACAGTTCAAGCAGCGGCGGTCGCTCTTCCCGGCATTGCTGGATGACAAACGGGCAGCGCCCGGCGAAGCGGCAACCGCCGGGCATTTCTGCCGGGGTCGGCACGCGGCCGTTGATCGTCGCCAAGCGACCTTCGCGCGGGCCAATGGACGGCATCGAACCCATCAGACCAATGGTGTAAGGGTGTTGCGGATCGTCGAACAGAGTCTTTACCGGGCCGCTTTCCACAACGCGACCGGCGTACATCACCATCACGTCGTCGGCGACTTCGGCGACCACGCCCAAATCGTGGGTAATGAGGATCATCGCGGTGCCGGTTTCGGTCTGCAGGTTGGCGATCAGCGAGAGGATCTGCGCCTGAATGGTCACGTCCAGTGCGGTGGTCGGTTCGTCGGCAATGATTAGCGCCGGATCGTTGGCCAGTGCCATGGCGATCATCGCCCGCTGACGCATGCCGCCGGAGAGTTCGTGAGGGTAGGCGTCGAGCCGCTGGCGGGCATCCGGTACACGAACTTTTTCGAGCATTTCCAGCGCCCGTTGCCGGGCGTCTTTGTCCGAGAGGCCCTGATGGCGGATCACGCTTTCGGCGATCTGCTCGCCTATGGTGAACACCGGATTCAGGGATGTCATCGGTTCCTGAAAGATCATTGCCATGCGATTGCCGCGCACGTCGAGCAAGCGCTCTTCGGACATGCCCAGCAACGCTTCGTCTATCAGCAAAGAGTCGCTGGCGCCCACTTTGGCAGTCGCAGGCAACAGACCCATCAGGCCCATGGAGGTCACGCTTTTGCCGCAGCCGGATTCGCCGACAATGGCCAGGGTCTTGCCGCGCTTGACGGAGAACGAAACGCCATCGACCACGTTGGCCGGTGCTCCTGCAAAGCGTACGGTGAGGTCGTTGACACTGAGGACTGTGTTATCGGTGGTTGAGGCGGTGCCGCTCATAAGCTGGCCTCCAGGTCTTGATTGATGACGTTATCCAGCGCCTGTTGCAGCGCTCGCAAATGGCCGCGCATGGCCGTGGCGGCCTTGATCGGGTCACGAGTCTCGATGGCGCTGACGATGTCGTCGTGGTCATGGCTATAGGTATCGAGGCGGTCGGCGTTACGTGCCCGGTGGCGCAAGTCGCGCCAGGCCGGGTCGAGACGGATCGCATCGAGCATTTCGAAGATGTCCAGCATCAGGCGGTTACCCGCTGCTTCCGCAATGGCGCGGTGCAGTGCGCTGTCCCACAGTTCAATGCCTTCGGCATCAGGGTGCTCCGCAGCCTGCTGACGTGTGGTGCGTTCAGCCAGACGCCGCAGAATCGCCATCTGTTCGCCATTGGCACGAACTGCGGCCAGAGACGCCAATGCCGGTTCCAGATGCAGGCGGGCTTCCATGACCTCGCTGAAATTGGTCCGTCCAGAAAGCCGGGCGAAGCTCATTGCAGCGCTGGGCGGCGTGGGGCCGACAAAGGTTCCTTTACCTTGCCGCCGCCAGATCTGCCCTTCAGCTTCGAGCACCGACAGCGCCCGGCGAATCGCCCGGCGGCTGACGCCGAAATCCGTAGCCAGATCACGCTCGGTAGGCAACGCCCGCTGGGGGAACGCCGCGTGCTGGGCGACGATCTGCCGCAAGGCATCCAGCGCCAGTTTCGAAGCGTTGTCGATGGGGGTGTCAGGGTCGAACCTTTGCATCGTGGTACTCGCGCCAGACCAGAAAAAGATGCCCCGAGCTGCCTACAGGCAGTGATTCGAGGCAATAGGGCTGGTGCAAGAGCGATGCCAATGGAAATTGGTTCGGTAAGTTTCCAGGCGCAATATGCCGGTGGATTGCTAGCGATCAGTGCTGACGGGCCAATGTGCAAAGGTTCGGCAGGGTGGTTCGGCGAGAAGAAAGGGGATTGGTTCGTGGGTGGGTGAACCAATTTAAGGGGAGGTTCAGATTTTGTGCATCAATGCGGGCGTGATGCGCCGGGGTGGTGCCCGATGACGCTTGTTGGAGCGAGGCTTGCCCGCGAACCTGCGACTCGGTAAGTCAGACACGCCGCGTTATCGTTCTTCGCGGGCAAGCCTCGCTCCAACAGAAGTTATCAAGTACTAAACAAAAGGGGGCCAGGATTTCTGGCCCCCTTTTTTCTGTTGCACCTGACTAATCAATCAACAACCGGCGCTGTCGTCTTCACCGGCTCATCGTCATCCTTCATCTTGCGGAAGTACGTCGACAACAATGCCCCTGAGATGTTGTGCCACACGCTGAACAGCGCGCTTGGCACGGCCGCCAGTGGCGAGAAGTGCGCGCTGGCCAGCGCGGCGCCGAGGCCGGAGTTCTGCATGCCGACTTCCAGTGCCAGGGATTTACGCTGAGGCAACGGCAGTTTGAACACCTTGCCGGTGAAGTAACCCAGCAGGAAGCCGAAGGTGTTGTGCAGGATTACCACGGCCATGATCAGCAGGCCGGATTCGGCGATTTTCGCCTGGCTGGCGGCAACGACGGCGCAGACGATCATTACGATGCTGACCACGGAAATCAGCGGCAGCACGTCAATCGCGTAAGTGACGCGAGCCCCCAGCAGACGCTGAGCCAACACACCGAGCACGATCGGCAGCATCACCAGTTGCAGGATCGACCAGAACATATCCATGAAGGACACCGGCAACCAGGCCGAAGCCAGGAACCAGATCAGCGTCGGGGTCAGCAACGGAGCGAGCAGGGTGGTGACTGCTGCAATGGCCACAGCCAGCGCCAGATCGCCCTTGGCCAGCCACGCCATAACGTTGGATGAGGTGCCGCTCGGGCAACAACCGACCAGAATCACACCGACGGCGATTTCCGGCGGCAGGTGAAACACCTGACACAACAACCATGCTACGCCGGGCATGATCACGAAGTGCGCGACCACGCCCAGAGCTACACGCCATGGGTTGCGGGCCACTTCGGAGAAGTCTTCAAGCTTCAGGGTCAGGCCCATGCCGAACATCACCAGACCCAGCAACGGCACGATGAGGGGCTTGAGCCCGATGAACGCTTGCGGGAACACGAACGCCAGAATGGCGAACAGAAGCACCCAGTACGCAAAGGTATTACCAACAAAACGACTCAAGGCTGCCAATGCACGCATGGCGGGTTCCTTTCTTATTAGTGTGGAATAAATACCTGTAGGAGTGAGCTTGCTCGCGATAGCGGTCTTTCAAATACGAAAAGGTATCTGGAAGACCGCTAT
>NZ_JBTOQI010000031.1:0-5585 GCF_055283875.1 Pseudomonas sp. HP_14
ACCTACTCTCACATGGGGAAACCCCACACTACCATCGGCGATACATCGTTTCACTACTGAGTTCGGGATGGGATCAGGTGGTTCCAATGCTCTATGGTCGTCAAGAAATTCAGGTGCCGGTTCGTGCCCTTGCGGGACGCCTCAGCGAATGGGTATGTGATAGATCGGTTCAGTGTGCGAACAAACTTTCGGTTTGTGTCGTCTTCACAGTCACCGCAATCTGGTCTTTTCTTTCGAATCGTACAGATTGCTTGGGTGTTATATGGTCAAGCCTCACGGGCAATTAGTATGGGTTAGCTCAACGCCTCACAGCGCTTACACACCCCACCTATCAACGTCGTAGTCTTCGACGGCCCTTCAGGGAACTCAAGGTTCCAGTGAGATCTCATCTTGAGGCAAGTTTCCCGCTTAGATGCTTTCAGCGGTTATCTTTTCCGAACATAGCTACCCGGCAATGCCACTGGCGTGACAACCGGAACACCAGAGGTTCGTCCACTCCGGTCCTCTCGTACTAGGAGCAGCCCCTCTCAAATCTCAAACGTCCACGGCAGATAGGGACCGAACTGTCTCACGACGTTCTAAACCCAGCTCGCGTACCACTTTAAATGGCGAACAGCCATACCCTTGGGACCGGCTTCAGCCCCAGGATGTGATGAGCCGACATCGAGGTGCCAAACACCGCCGTCGATATGAACTCTTGGGCGGTATCAGCCTGTTATCCCCGGAGTACCTTTTATCCGTTGAGCGATGGCCCTTCCATACAGAACCACCGGATCACTAAGACCTACTTTCGTACCTGCTCGACGTGTCTGTCTCGCAGTCAAGCGCGCTTTTGCCTTTATACTCTACGACCGATTTCCGACCGGTCTGAGCGCACCTTCGTACTCCTCCGTTACTCTTTAGGAGGAGACCGCCCCAGTCAAACTACCCACCATACACTGTCCTCGATCCGGATAACGGACCTGAGTTAGAACCTCAAAGTTGCCAGGGTGGTATTTCAAGGTTGGCTCCACGCAGACTGGCGTCCACGCTTCAAAGCCTCCCACCTATCCTACACAAGCAAATTCAAAGTCCAGTGCAAAGCTATAGTAAAGGTTCACGGGGTCTTTCCGTCTAGCCGCGGATACACTGCATCTTCACAGCGATTTCAATTTCACTGAGTCTCGGGTGGAGACAGCGCCGCCATCGTTACGCCATTCGTGCAGGTCGGAACTTACCCGACAAGGAATTTCGCTACCTTAGGACCGTTATAGTTACGGCCGCCGTTTACCGGGGCTTCGATCAAGAGCTTCGCGTTAGCTAACCCCATCAATTAACCTTCCGGCACCGGGCAGGCGTCACACCCTATACGTCCACTTTCGTGTTTGCAGAGTGCTGTGTTTTTAATAAACAGTCGCAGCGGCCTGGTATCTTCGACCGGCATGAGCTTACGGAGCAAGTCCTTCACCCTCACCGGCGCACCTTCTCCCGAAGTTACGGTGCCATTTTGCCTAGTTCCTTCACCCGAGTTCTCTCAAGCGCCTTGGTATTCTCTACCCAACCACCTGTGTCGGTTTGGGGTACGGTTCCTGGTTACCTGAAGCTTAGAAGCTTTTCTTGGAAGCATGGCATCAACCACTTCGTGTTCTAAAAGAACACTCGTCATCAGCTCTCGGCCTTAGAACCCCGGATTTACCTAAGATTCCAGCCTACCACCTTAAACTTGGACAACCAACGCCAAGCTGGCCTAGCCTTCTCCGTCCCTCCATCGCAATAACCAGAAGTACAGGAATATTAACCTGTTTTCCATCGACTACGCTTTTCAGCCTCGCCTTAGGGACCGACTAACCCTGCGTCGATTAACGTTGCGCAGGAAACCTTGGTCTTTCGGCGTGGGTGTTTTTCACACCCATTGTCGTTACTCATGTCAGCATTCGCACTTCTGATACCTCCAGCAAGCTTCTCAACTCACCTTCACAGGCTTACAGAACGCTCCTCTACCGCATCATCAAAAGATGATACCCGTAGCTTCGGTACCTGGTTTGAGCCCCGTTACATCTTCCGCGCAGGCCGACTCGACTAGTGAGCTATTACGCTTTCTTTAAAGGGTGGCTGCTTCTAAGCCAACCTCCTAGCTGTCTAAGCCTTCCCACATCGTTTCCCACTTAACCAGGATTTTGGGACCTTAGCTGACGGTCTGGGTTGTTTCCCTTTTCACGACGGACGTTAGCACCCGCCGTGTGTCTCCCATGCTCGGCACTTGTAGGTATTCGGAGTTTGCATCGGTTTGGTAAGTCGGGATGACCCCCTAGCCGAAACAGTGCTCTACCCCCTACAGTGATACATGAGGCGCTACCTAAATAGCTTTCGAGGAGAACCAGCTATCTCCGAGCTTGATTAGCCTTTCACTCCGATCCACAGGTCATCCGCTAACTTTTCAACGGTAGTCGGTTCGGTCCTCCAGTTAGTGTTACCCAACCTTCAACCTGCCCATGGATAGATCGCCCGGTTTCGGGTCTATTCCCAGCGACTAGACGCCCTATTAAGACTCGCTTTCGCTACGCCTCCCCTATTCGGTTAAGCTCGCCACTGAAAATAAGTCGCTGACCCATTATACAAAAGGTACGCAGTCACCCAACAAAGTGGGCTCCCACTGCTTGTACGCATACGGTTTCAGGATCTATTTCACTCCCCTCTCCGGGGTTCTTTTCGCCTTTCCCTCACGGTACTAGTTCACTATCGGTCAGTCAGTAGTATTTAGCCTTGGAGGATGGTCCCCCCATGTTCAGACAAGGTTTCTCGTGCCCCGTCCTACTCGATTTCATTGCAAAGAGATTTTCGCGTACAGGGCTATCACCCACTATGGCCGCACTTTCCAGAGCGTTCCGCTAATCTCTAAACAACTTAAGGGCTGGTCCCCGTTCGCTCGCCACTACTAAGGGAATCTCGGTTGATTTCTTTTCCTCAGGGTACTTAGATGTTTCAGTTCCCCTGGTTCGCTCCATACACCTATGTATTCAGTGTAAGGTAACTGTCTTATGACAGCTGGGTTCCCCCATTCAGACATCTCCGGATCACAGTCTGTTTGCCGACTCCCCGAAGCTTTTCGCAGGCTACCACGTCTTTCATCGCCTCTGACTGCCAAGGCATCCACCGTATGCGCTTCTTCACTTGACCATATAACCCCAAGCAATCTGGTTATACTGTGAAGACGACATTCGCCGAAAGTTTGTTCTCACAAACTTTACCTTAGCCTGGACACGCACCAGTGAAAGAGGTGCCCAGTCTATATTTCTATCACATACCCAAATTTTTAAAGAACGATCTAATCAAAGACTAGAAATCAACACTCACCATCTCATCAATGGAGTGCTCATTTCTAAGCTTTCAAACAGAAGCAGTAAGTGGTGGAGCCAAGCGGGATCGAACCGCTGACCTCCTGCGTGCAAGGCAGGCGCTCTCCCAGCTGAGCTATGGCCCCGTATCCGGGTGTCGTACGCGCTCTGACCAACTTCACCAGGTAACTGGTGGGTCTGGGCAGATTCGAACTGCCGACCTCACCCTTATCAGGGGTGCGCTCTAACCAACTGAGCTACAGACCCAATATCGGGTGTGCAAAGCAAAAGCTGCTTCTAATCGTCTTCTTCAATGAATCAAGCAATTCGTGTGGGAACTTGTGCTGCAGCTGAGTCGTCGATTAAGGAGGTGATCCAGCCGCAGGTTCCCCTACGGCTACCTTGTTACGACTTCACCCCAGTCATGAATCACACCGTGGTAACCGTCCTCCCGAAGGTTAGACTAGCTACTTCTGGTGCAACCCACTCCCATGGTGTGACGGGCGGTGTGTACAAGGCCCGGGAACGTATTCACCGCGACATTCTGATTCGCGATTACTAGCGATTCCGACTTCACGCAGTCGAGTTGCAGACTGCGATCCGGACTACGATCGGTTTTATGGGATTAGCTCCACCTCGCGGCTTGGCAACCCTCTGTACCGA
Source organism: Pseudomonas sp. HP_14 (assembly GCF_055283875.1). Lineage (NCBI taxonomy): Bacteria > Pseudomonadati > Pseudomonadota > Gammaproteobacteria > Pseudomonadales > Pseudomonadaceae > Pseudomonas > Pseudomonas sp. HP_14. The sequence continues at coordinate 3,978 of NZ_JBTOQI010000031.1, forward strand.
CCATTGTAGCACGTGTGTAGCCCAGGCCGTAAGGGCCATGATGACTTGACGTCATCCCCACCTTCCTCCGGTTTGTCACCGGCAGTCTCCTTAGAGTGCCCACCATAACGTGCTGGTAACTAAGGACAAGGGTTGCGCTCGTTACGGGACTTAACCCAACATCTCACGACACGAGCTGACGACAGCCATGCAGCACCTGTCTCAATGTTCCCGAAGGCACCAATCCATCTCTGGAAAGTTCATTGGATGTCAAGGCCTGGTAAGGTTCTTCGCGTTGCTTCGAATTAAACCACATGCTCCACCGCTTGTGCGGGCCCCCGTCAATTCATTTGAGTTTTAACCTTGCGGCCGTACTCCCCAGGCGGTCAACTTAATGCGTTAGCTGCGCCACTAAGAGCTCAAGGCTCCCAACGGCTAGTTGACATCGTTTACGGCGTGGACTACCAGGGTATCTAATCCTGTTTGCTCCCCACGCTTTCGCACCTCAGTGTCAGTATCAGTCCAGGTGGTCGCCTTCGCCACTGGTGTTCCTTCCTATATCTACGCATTTCACCGCTACACAGGAAATTCCACCACCCTCTACCATACTCTAGCTTGCCAGTTTTGGATGCAGTTCCCAGGTTGAGCCCGGGGATTTCACATCCAACTTAACAAACCACCTACGCGCGCTTTACGCCCAGTAATTCCGATTAACGCTTGCACCCTCTGTATTACCGCGGCTGCTGGCACAGAGTTAGCCGGTGCTTATTCTGTCGGTAACGTCAAAACACTTACGTATTAGGTAAATGCCCTTCCTCCCAACTTAAAGTGCTTTACAATCCGAAGACCTTCTTCACACACGCGGCATGGCTGGATCAGGCTTTCGCCCATTGTCCAATATTCCCCACTGCTGCCTCCCGTAGGAGTCTGGACCGTGTCTCAGTTCCAGTGTGACTGATCATCCTCTCAGACCAGTTACGGATCGTCGCCTTGGTGAGCCATTACCTCACCAACTAGCTAATCCGACCTAGGCTCATCTGATAGCGCAAGGCCCGAAGGTCCCCTGCTTTCTCCCGTAGGACGTATGCGGTATTAGCGTCCGTTTCCGAGCGTTATCCCCCACTACCAGGCAGATTCCTAGGCATTACTCACCCGTCCGCCGCTCGCCACCAGGTACAAGTACCCGTGCTGCCGCTCGACTTGCATGTGTTAGGCCTGCCGCCAGCGTTCAATCTGAGCCATGATCAAACTCTTCAGTTCAAACATCTTTGGGTTTTGAGAAAACCCTAAACTTGGCTCAGCAATCGTTGGTTATTTCTTTGATTTCTCGCGGAGCAACTTACGATGCTGATAATCTGTTGACTTCAGTCTGACAGCGCAAGCACCCACACGAATTGCTTGATTCAATTGTTAAAGAGCGGTTGGTTAAGATCTTTCGTCTCAACCGAGGCGCGCATTCTACAGCAGCCTCTGTATCTGTCAAGCGGTTATTTTAAGAAGTTTTCAAAGTTTCCTTTGCAACTTCAACCACTTGCGCTTCGATCAACATCACGTTGCTCGTTAGCGGGAGGCGAATTCTACAGCGTTACAACCTGCTGTCAACTACCTTTTTCACCGCTTTCGATCAAC
>NZ_JBTOQI010000032.1:0-649 GCF_055283875.1 Pseudomonas sp. HP_14
CGTCGCCAGGCGCGTATTTCCTGCACAAGGCCAGGAAATCATCAATCTGGTCTTTTGGCAGGAACACCTGGACGTACAAATAGTTTTCCCAAAAAGGGAGGTCCGGGTTGTGATGGCGCTCAAGCACCACCAAACCGCGCTTCCTGTCAGTAAAAATAATTTGGGGACGGTCCCAGGTAAACAGCTTCCAACTTACATCGTTTTCCCACGTCATCAGCCTCATTGCAGCGAGGATAACCATGCCTCCGATCCCTGTTATAGCCCATATGAGACCTGGGGCGATTGCAATCATCGTGATGACACAGACTATTGCAAATACCGCCAAGCCCTTGAAGAAGTACTTTGTGGCTTGAAAATAGTCCTCCCAAAATTCAACAAAGCCGCCTTCGCTGGAAATTGTGTAATTCCAGACGGTCTTCTTTCTGGCCGCCCACCAAACAAGAGTCCCGACCAAAGGAAAAGAGGTGCCTGAAACTACAAAAAACTCACGAGTAAGTGACTCCTCCATAAAAAAATATATCCACAAGTAGATACTCCAACCGATTAAAGCTAAGGAGCCGAACCCCACGTCGGCCGGAAATATCCAGTGAGAATGGGCTTTAATCCTCCATTCCATAAGGGGTGGTACTTTGACGATTGAAGCAATTGC
>NZ_JBTOQI010000033.1:0-340754 GCF_055283875.1 Pseudomonas sp. HP_14
GCGGGGCCCGGCCTGGCCCCCCTCCCCTCCCCAACCCACTCGGGCCCCCCCCCCCCCCCCGCCGCCCCCCCCCCCGCTCCTACAGGTACAGGTTTGGCTTCAACGACGCTGAGTCAGAGCGCGGCGCTCGAACTCGACGATCCGCTGACGATAATGCTCGATGGTCTGCGCGGTCATGACGCTGCGCTGGTCATCCTTGAGTTCACCGTTCAGCTCATGGGCCAGCTTGCGAGCAGCGGCAACCATGACATCAAAGGCCTGCTTCGGATGACGCGGACCCGGCAAGCCGAGGAAGAAACTCACGGCACGGGTGCTGAAGTGGTCGATGTCGTCCAGATCAAACACGCCGGGCTTGACTGCGTTGGCCATGGAAAACAGGACTTCGCCGTTGCCTGCCATGCTTTCGTGGCGATGGAAAATGTCCATCTCACCGAAACGCAGACCGCTTTCCAGAATGTTCTGCAACAACGCAGGCCCCTTGAAGCCACTCTCGTCGCGACAGATAACACTGATAACCAGCACTTCTTCGACCGGCGCCAGGTCCTTGTCTTCAGTAATGCGCTGCGCAGGCTTGTCGTCCTGGAAATCATCGTCACGGCCGGTGAACAGGCTCGGGCCGTCCATGTCCAGGTTGAGGTCGCCTTGCTGCGGCTCATCCTTGCGTTTGTTACTGCGTTTGCCTTGCCGCGGTGTTGCGCTCATCGACGGCAGATCTTCCTCGTCGATTTGCGGCTCTTTGTGCGTATCCAGTACACGCGGCGGTCCCAACAACTCGGCGGACGAGCTTTCGTCGTCGTCCGGCAGGTTCGAGAAGCTGCGGTCCAGCCTGAATTTCAATTTCCCCTTGCCGCCGCGCATACGGCGCCAGCCGTCAAAAAGAATACCGGCAATGACAATTATGCCGATGACGATCAGCCACTCGCGCAGACCGATTTCCATGTAATCCAGTGCCTCTAGTAAAGAATGCTGAAAATAAGGGCCTAAACCCCTTTAAAACGTGGTGCCAAGTCTATGTTCTGACTAGCAATTTGCCCACGCGAAAAGAAAAAGTGGACATTAAACTAGCACGACCAAAGGTAACTTTACACCGTCTGTTACATCTGGTTCGCGCGCAAAGCGATATCTACCGCACAGAGTTGTTCACAGGGAGCCCTTAATCGGCCATTTCTGCCCCGTCCAACCGCTCATGATCAAGCATCAACCAACGCCATTGCCTCTTCGACATCAACCGCCACCAGCCTTGAACAACCTGGCTCATGCATCGTAACCCCCATCAACTGATCAGCCATTTCCATGGCGATTTTGTTGTGGGTGATGTAGATGAACTGCACGGTCTGCGACATCTCCTTGACCAATCGCGCGTAGCGTCCAACGTTGGCATCGTCCAGCGGTGCATCCACCTCATCGAGCATGCAGAACGGTGCAGGATTGAGTTTGAAGATGGCGAAAACCAACGCCAACGCAGTCAAGGCTTTCTCGCCACCTGACAGCAAATGGATCGTGCTGTTTTTCTTGCCCGGCGGGCGCGCCATGATTGTTACCCCTGTATCGAGTAAATCTTCGCCCGTCAGTTCCAAATAAGCTGAGCCACCACCGAAAACTTTTGGAAAAAGTGCCTGAATTCCACTATTTATCTGATCGAAGGTCTCCTTGAAGCGATTTCGAGTCTCTTTGTCGATCTTGCGAATAACGTTTTCGAGGGTTTCCAGCGCTTCCACCAAATCAGCGTTTTGCGCGTCCAGATAACGTTTGCGCTCTGACTGTTGCTGGTACTCATCAATGGCGGCAAGGTTGATCGCGCCCAGCCGCTGAATACGTCCGGCGATGCGCTCGAGTTCTTCTTCGGCGTCCTTTTCACTGGCTTCAGCAGTCAGTGTCGCCAGTACGCCATGCAGGTCATAGCCGTCTTCCAGCAACTGATCCTGCAAGGTGGTACGACGCACCGTGAGGGACTGCCATTCCATCCGCTGCTGTTCCAGTTGACCACGCAACAGCTGCGATTGCTGCTCGGCCTGGGTACGGCGCTTTTCGGCATCGCGCAATTCGCGATCAGCATCTTCCAGCGCATTCTTCGCGGTACGCATTTCATCGTCCACCGCCATGCGCCGCTCAAGTAATTCTTCAAGTTTCAGACGCAGCTCCTCCAGCGGAGCTTCGCCCTCCTCCAGATTCAGATCGAGCTGCTCACGCTTTTCGGTCAGGCGCTCGGCCTGCATCTCCAGACGCTCAAGGGCCTGCCGAGTGGAATCGTGCTGCGCCTTGAGAGAACCCAGGCGTACGGCCAACTGATGGGCGTGATCTTTATGTTGGCGGGCCTCCTGACGGACCCGGTCAAGCTGTTCGCGCAGGCTGTCACGTTGAGCCTGAAGCAGTTCACGCTGCTCGGTGTCCAGCGCCATGCTGTCCAGCGCGTCCTGCAGTTGCAGGCGTGATTCGCCCAACTGCTCGTGTTCCATGGCACGTTGCTCGCCCAGTTCGGCGAGTTCTTCATCCAGACGAGTGCGACGCAGCGTGAGCTGTTCGACCTTGACCTTGGCGGCAGACAACTGCGCCCGAAGCTCGCTTTGCTGACGGGTTTCATCCTGCACCCGGCGCCGTAGTTCTTCCCGGGCTTCTTCCTGTTTCGATTGCTGTTCGCGCAGGGTCAACAGTTGCTCTTCAAGCGTGGCCAGTGTGGCTTCACGCTCATCGCGCTCCTGCTCCAGCCGCTGCAACTCCTGACCACGCGCCAGCACACCGCTTTGCGCTTCACTGGCACGGCGCACCCGCAGGAAGTGCCGCCCCACCCAGTAACCGTCGCGACTGATCAGGCTCTGCCCGGCAGCCAACTGGCTGCGCTGGGCCAATGCTTCGTCGAGGCTTTCCACGGGGCGAACCTGGCCGAGCCATGGGGTCAAATCCATGTCGCTGTCGACTTTATCCAGCAGACTGCCTGGGATCCGTGCGCCCTCAATGCTGGCGCTGATCAGGCGCAGATCGCCCTGTTGAAAACCGGCCAGATCCAGACCGTTGAGATCATCCACCAACACCGCTTGCAGATCGGCGCCCAGCACCGCTTCCACGGCCAACTCCCAGCCTGGCTCAACCCGCAAGCCTTCAGCCAGGCGGGGACGCTCCGCCAGATCATGATCGCGCAGCCATTCGGCCGTGCCGGTGTCGGGGTCAAGCGCGGCCTGCTGCAAGGCTTCAAGAGAAGCAAGACGTCCGTTTAACCGTTGCAATTCGCCCTGAGCCTGCTGCTGCGCCTGATTGGCCTGCTGCAGTTCGTGGCGCAGTTGCTCCAGACGCTCGATCGCTTGCTCCTCGCCAAGATGCAGCTCTTCGAGAGACATTTCCCGGGTAGCCAGGTCTTCGTCCAGTTGCAGAATCGCCGCGTCTTCCGGGTCCGCCTTGAGCAATTGCAATTCTTCGCCCAACCGTCGCTGGCGTTCAGCCAGGCGCTCAAGGCTTTGTTCCAGTTGCTGGATGCGCGACTGCTGAACTTCTGCCTGACGGCGAGGCTCGGCGGACTTCAGGTTGAAGCTGTCCCACTTCTCCTGCCAGCCATGCATCGCGTTTTCAGCATCTTCCAGCGACGCAGCGGACTCCTCGGCGGCGGCGCTGGTCATCTCCTGCTCCGGCTCAAGCATTTCCAGCTCTTCGCCCAACGTCGCCAGCAGTGTGCGGTCGTGGCCCAGATGCGATTCGGTTTCCTGGCGGGCACGCTCGGCTTCACGCAGGTCGTCCTGCAATTGCCGCAGCCGTTGCTGGCCGTGCTGGATACTCTGCTCGACACGGGCAATATCACCGCCCACCGAATAGAAGCGCCCCTGAACAACATTGAAGCGTTCCGACAGATCGTGATGACCGTCGCGCAAGCGCTCGATGCTGGCGTCGGCATTACGCTGATCAGCAACCAATGCTTCGAAACCGATTTCCTGATTGCCGATCACCGCTTCGCGCTGACCCACTTGCTCGTTCAGCGCCTGCCAGCGTAACGCCGACAGCTGGGCCTTGAGCTGACGCTCTTCGGCTTTGTATTCCTGATACTTCTCGGCAGCCTGAGCCTGACGATGCAAGCGCTCCAGTTGACGTTCCAGTTCTTCACGAAGGTCGGTCAGGCGTGCGAGGTTTTCGTGGGTACGACGGATACGGTTTTCAGTCTCACGACGGCGCTCCTTGTACTTGGAGATGCCCGCCGCCTCCTCGATGAAATTACGCAAGTCTTCAGGCTTGGCTTCGATCAGCTTGGAGATCATGCCCTGCTCAATGATCGAATAGCTGCGCGGGCCCAGACCGGTGCCGAGGAAAATATCGGTAATGTCGCGCCGACGGCATTTGGTGCCGTTCAGGTAATAAGTGTTCTGGCTGTCGCGGGTGACTTTGCGGCGAATTGAAATCTCCGCATAGGCGGCATACTCGCCAACCAGGGTGCCGTCGGAGTTGTCAAAGACCAACTCGATGCTCGCCTGGCTGACCGGCTTGCGGCTGGTGGAGCCGTTGAAGATGACGTCGGTCATCGACTCGCCGCGCAGGTTCTTGGCCGAGCTTTCGCCCATGACCCAGCGCACGGCGTCAATAATGTTGGATTTGCCGCAGCCGTTAGGGCCGACAACGGCCGCCATGTTACTGGGGAAGTTCACCGTGGTGGGGTCGACGAAGGATTTGAACCCCGCCAGCTTGATGCACTTCAGCCGCATGGGATCAGCCCGCTTCCAGAGCCGAGAGCACCAACTGACAACTGCGTTGGCCGTAATCGGTCAGTACGCTGCGAACCCGCGCCGTATCACGAGCAACCACCGCCTCAAGCAGTTGCTCGAACAACGTCAGGTAGTCGCGCATCTCGGCTTTGCGCTGGTCGAGCGCCAGATAGTAGCTGCGGCTCATGGACGGCTGCAGGTTATCGACGGTTTCTTGCAGATACGGATTGTCGGCAAACGGATAGGCCGCACGCATTACGTTGAAGCTGTCCTCAACGAAGGCTTTTACGTCCTGACGATCATAACTGCCAATCAGACGCTGCTGGATTTGCAGGAAGGTGGCCAGATCGCTCTGATGCTGCCACTTTTCAGCCACCGCAATGCCCAGCAGCACATACAATTCCGTCATCAGCGTGCACAGGCTTTGCACGTTGTGCGCGTTGAGCACTGTAACCTGCGCGCCACGACGCGGCAGGATCGCCACCAGATGACGGCGCTCGAGAATCAGCAATGCTTCACGCACCGAGCCACGGCTGACGTTCAACGCCTGCGTGACTTTTTGTTCCTGAATGCGCTCCGCGGGCTTGAGTTCGCCACGAATGATGCGCTCGGCAAGGTGGTGAGCAATTTGCTCGGCGAGGCTGTCCGGAGCCTTGAACGTCATGTTGATCCCAAATGCTGGTTATAACCAAGCGGCGCAGTGTATCTCAACGAAGGCCAATGGCGCAGGGCCATACGGGTGGAAACTGGCACGAAATAAGCAAAACGTTCAACAGATCATGTCAGTTCGTCGCATTTTCAACGCGTTATAACCGGCACCCGATCTAAAAACGACACTTCCTGACCTAAGAGTCAGAAACAAATTGACCGAAAAGTCAGACCTGATAAATTCGACCTTATGTTCGATGACAAGCAGTAACGCGTAGAGGACCTTCCGTGATCCAATTTCTCTTGAACAATGAGCTGCGCACCGAACATAACCTGGACCCTAATCTGACGGTTCTGAACTACCTACGCGAGCATCTGCACAAATCCGGCACCAAAGAAGGCTGCGCCAGTGGCGATTGCGGTGCCTGCACGGTAGTTATTGGCGAACTGCAAACCGCGCAGAACGGTCAGGACAGCTTGCGTTATCGTAGCTTGAACTCGTGCCTGACCTTTGTTGCGTCATTACACGGCAAGCAGTTGATCAGCGTTGAAGACCTCAAGCATCAAGGCAAGCTGCACAGCGTTCAGCAAGCCATGGTCGATTGCCATGGTTCGCAGTGCGGCTTCTGCACGCCCGGCTTTGTGATGTCGTTGTTCGCCCTGCAGAAGAACAATGAACACGCTGACAGTCATAAAACCCATGAGGCACTTGCCGGGAATCTCTGCCGCTGCACGGGTTACCGCCCCATTCTGGAGGCTGCCGAGCAGTCGTGCAGCCAACGCCAGCCCGACCAGTTCGATGCGCGCCAGGCACAAACCATCGCCCGGCTGCGCAGCATTGCCCCCACGCAAACCGGCGAGTTGAACGACGGCGACAAGCGTTGCATGGTGCCGCAGACCGTCGCTGACCTCGCGCAGTTATATGAAGCCAACCCGCAGGCGCGGCTGCTGGCTGGCGGTACTGATCTGGCACTTGAGGTCACGCAATTTCATCGTCCCTTGCCGGTGATGATATACGTCGGCAACATTGCCGAGCTGAAACGCATCGAGCATTTCGACGATCGACTGGAAATCGGCGCAGCCACGCCGCTGACCGATTGCTACGCGGCCTTGAACGCGCAGTACCCGGACTTTGGCGAACTTCTGCAGCGCTTCGCCTCTCTGCAGATCCGTAATCAAGGCACGCTGGGCGGCAACATCGGCAACGCATCACCGATTGGCGACTCTCCTCCCCTGTTGATCGCATTGGGCGCGCAGATCGTGCTGCGCAAGGGCAACACTCGCCGCACCCTGGTGCTTGAAGACTACTTCATTGATTACCGGGTCACGGCACGCCAGCAAAGTGAGTTCATTGAAACCGTTATTGTGCCCAAACCTGGAGTCGGTCGAACGTTCCGCGCCTATAAGCTTTCCAAGCGCCTGGATGACGACATTTCAGCCGTGTGCGCAGCCTTTAACCTGCAAATAGAGGACGGCATTGTTGTCGACGCGAGGGTTGCCTTTGGTGGCATGGCGGCGACTCCCAAACGCGCATCGGCCTGCGAACGGACACTGATTGGCGCACCCTGGACATCTGCAACCATCGAAGGCGCGTGTAAAGCTCTGGCCGAGGATTTCACGCCCCTGTCTGACTTTCGCGCCAGCAAGGAATATCGCCTGCTCAGCGCGCAAAACCTGTTGCGCAAATACTTCATCGAGTTGCATACACCCCACCTCCAGATGCGGGTGACGGCTTATGTCTAATCATTCAGTCATCAAGTCACAGGCCGAAATGATCGCCCTGTTTCAACAGGACCTGACCACTGGCGTCGGCCGCAGCGTCAAACACGACAGCGCCGATAAACACGTGTCCGGCGAGGCTGTGTACATCGACGACCGTCTCGAATTCCCTAATCAGTTGCATGTGTACGCGCGCCTTTCGGACCGTGCTCATGCCCGGATCATCCACGTCGATACTGCCCCTTGCTACGCGTTTGATGGCGTACGGATTGTCATCACTCACGAAGACATTCCCGGCCTGAAAGACATCGGCCCTTTGTTGCCCGGCGACCCACTGCTGGCCATGGACAAGGTGGAATTCGTGGGCCAGCCGGTGCTCGCCGTCGCGGCTCGCAGCCTCGACATCGCGCGTCAGGCAGCCATGGCCGCCGTGATCGAATACGAAGACCTGGAGCCGGTGCTTGATGTGGTTCAGGCACTGCGCGCCAAACATTTCGTGCTCGACAGCCACACTCACAAACGTGGTGACTCATCTGCTGCACTGGAGACTGCCGAGCATCGCCTGCAGGGCAATTTGCACATCGGCGGCCAGGAACACTTTTATCTGGAAACCCAGATATCGTCAGTAATGCCCACCGAAGACGGCGGCATGATCGTGTACTGCTCGACCCAGAATCCCACTGAGGTGCAGAAACTGGTCGCTGAAGTGCTGGACGTTTCGATGAATAAAATCGTCGTCGACATGCGCCGCATGGGCGGCGGTTTTGGCGGCAAGGAAACCCAGGCGGCGAGCCCCGCCTGCCTGTGTGCAGTGATCGCGCGCCTGACCGGGCAACCGACCAAAATGCGTCTGCCGCGTGTTGAAGACATGCTGATGACCGGTAAGCGCCACCCGTTCTACATTGAGTACGACGTCGGCTTCGATGACGATGGCCGTTTGCACGGGATTGAGCTGGACCTGGCAGGTAATTGCGGTTACTCGCCGGACCTCTCCGCCTCGATTGTTGACCGCGCGATGTTTCACGCGGACAACGCTTATTACCTGGGTGAGGCGACGATCAATGGCCATCGCTGCAAGACCCACACAGCGTCAAATACGGCCTATCGCGGCTTCGGCGGCCCGCAAGGCATGGTCGCTATTGAAGAGGTCATGGATTCCATCGCCCGCTACCTGGGCAAGGATCCGTTGGCTGTGCGCAAAGCCAATTACTACGGCAAGACCGAGCGCAACGTCACCCACTACTACCAGACTGTCGAGCACAACCTGCTGGAAGAAATGACTGCCGATCTGGAAGAAAGCAGCCAATACAACGAGCGCCGGGAAGCAATACGGGCCTTTAACGCCAGCAGCCCGATCCTGAAGAAAGGCCTGGCGCTGACCCCGGTCAAATTCGGCATTTCCTTCACCGCCAGCTTTCTCAATCAGGCTGGGGCGCTGATCCATATTTACACCGATGGCAGCATCCATCTGAACCACGGTGGCACCGAGATGGGTCAGGGCTTGAACGTCAAAGTCGCACAAGTAGTCGCCGAGGTGTTTCAGGTCGACATTGAGCGAATTCAGATCACCGCGACCAATACCGACAAAGTGCCCAACACCTCGCCAACGGCGGCTTCCAGCGGTGCAGACCTGAACGGCAAGGCAGCGCAGAACGCGGCAGAAATCCTCAAGCAGCGCCTGGTGGAATTTGCTGCAAAGCACTTCGAGGTCGAAGCGACAGACATAGAGTTTCGCAACGGGCACATTCGGGCTGGCGAACAGATTGTGTCGTTCCAGGCATTGGCACAACTCGCATGGATGGGGCAGGTGTCGCTGTCCAGTACCGGTTACTACAAGACGCCAAAAATCTTCTATGACCGCAGTCAGGCACGGGGTCGGCCGTTTTACTACTTCGCCTTCGGCGCCGCCTGCAGTGAAGTGATCGTCGACACGCTGACCGGCGAGTACAAGATGCTGCGTACGGACATCCTCCACGACGTGGGCGCATCCCTGAACCCGGCGATTGATATCGGCCAGGTCGAAGGCGGCTACATTCAGGGCATGGGTTGGCTGACGACTGAAGAGCTGGTGTGGAACGATAAAGGCAAGCTAATGACCAACGGTCCTGCGGGTTACAAGATTCCGGCAGTCTCTGATATGCCGCTGGACCTGCGCGTCAAACTGGTGGAAAACCGCAAGAACCCGGAAGACACCGTGTTCCACTCCAAGGCTGTGGGTGAACCGCCGTTCATGCTCGGCATCTCGGCCTGGTGCGCGATCAAGGATGCAGTGGCAAGCCTGGCTGATTATCGCCATCAACCGCAGATCGACGCGCCTGCCACGCCGGAACGGGTGTTGTGGGGGTGTGAGCAGATGCGTAAGACCGAGTCGCCTCAATCGCGAGCAAGCTCGGCTCCCACAGGGGACCGTATCCCCCTGTGGGAGCCGCCGGGGTCGCGCTCGACCTTGCTCGCGATAAGTTCGACACCGGTGGTAAGCCCGGAGGTAAACCATGAATAACTGGATCAGCGCCCTCGCGGACCTGCAAACCCGGGGTGAAGCCTGCGTGCTGGTCACCATCATCGAAGAGCGTGGTTCAACGCCGCGCAATGCCGGTTCGAAGATGGTGGTCAGTGCAGAGCAGATTTTCGACACCATTGGCGGCGGGCATCTGGAATACAAAGCCATGGAAATCGCCCGTGAAATGCTGGTCAGCGGTAACCAGAATACTCGACTGGAGCGCTTCAGCCTCGGAGCGAGCCTTGGCCAGTGCTGCGGCGGCGTAAACGTGTTGCTGTTTGAGCCCATGGGCCAGCCCCAGGCGCAGATCGCGGTGTTTGGTGCCGGTCATGTGGGCCGGGCGCTGGTGCCTTTGCTGGCCAGCCTGCCCTGCCGGGTGCGCTGGATCGACTCCCGGGAGCAGGAGTTTCCCGCGCAGCTCCCCGCTGGCGTGCGAAAGGTCCTGGCAGAAGACCCACTGGATGAAATCGATGAACTGCCCAGAGGCAGTTATTGCATCGTCATGACCCACAACCATCAACTGGATCTGGAACTGACTGCCGCGATTCTCAAGCGTGGCGACTTTGCCTACTTCGGCCTGATTGGCTCGAAGACCAAGCGGGTCAAATTCGAGCATCGACTGCGGGATCGCGGCATTGATCCAGCATTGGTCCAGCGCATGCGTTGCCCGATGGGCCTTACCGAAGTCAAAGGCAAGTTACCCATCGAAATCGCGGTATCGATTGCCGCCGAAATCATCGCCACCTACAACGTCAATTTCGGCCAGCACGGCGCGAGCGCCGAACCCGTTGCCAAACTGCTGCCGGTTTCACGCCGCAGCCAGGCGCAATGACAGCCGTGCTGTTGCGCTGCACGCTCCCCTGTAAGAGCGCACGAGCAGCGCGAGGCCGCAATTGCGTTCTACCTGACACACCGCCATCGCGGCCTCGCGCCGCTCGTGCGCTCCTACAGAAAGTATTTCAAATCAAGATCGCTGCGTTTTGTTTGACAGGACCTCTATGAACCCGAGTAAAAAAGCCTACCGCGCCGCCATCCTGCACAGCATCGACGATCCGGCTGAAGTCGGCATCGAGGCGTCTTACCAGTACTTCGCTGATGGCCTGATGCTGGTCGAGGACGGCAAGATTTGCGCCCTTGGAGACGCAACCGAACTGCTGAAAACACTCGGTGACGACGTCGAAGTGACTGAGTACAAGGACGCGCTGATCACCCCGGGCTTCATCGATACCCACATCCATCTGCCCCAGACCGGCATGGTCGGCTCCTACGGCGAGCGCCTGCTGGACTGGCTCAACACCTACACCTTCCCCTGTGAGAAACAGTTTGCCGACCCGGTCCATGCAGCCGAGGTCGCGGACATTTTCCTGAAGGAACTGCTGCGTAACGGCACCACCACCGCACTGGTGTTTGGCAGCGTGCACAAAGAGTCGGTCGAGGCATTCTTTCAAGCCGCAGAAAAACTCAACCTGCGGATGATCGCAGGCAAGGTGATGATGGATCGCAACGCCCCGGACTACCTCACCGATACAGCAGAATCAGGCTACGCCGACAGCAAGGCACTGATCGAGCGCTGGCACGGAAAAGGCCGTTTGCACTATGCGGTCACGCCCCGTTTTGCGCCGACCAGCACCCCGGAGCAACTGACGCTGGCGGGGAAACTGCTCGCCGAGTATCCCGACGTGTATATGCAGACTCACATCAGTGAGAACGTCGAGGAAGTGCAGTGGGTCAAGGCCCTGTTCCCCGAGCGCAGCGGCTATCTGGACGTGTATGACCATTTCAAACTGCTGGGCGAACGCTCGGTGTTTGCCCATGGCGTACACCTGTGCGACGCCGAATGCGCACGCCTTGCCGAGACCGGTTCAGCCATTGCCTTCTGCCCTACTTCAAACCTGTTTCTGGGCAGTGGTCTGTTCAATCTGCCCATGGCGGAAAAACACAAGGTCAACGTCGGCGTTGGCACTGATGTCGGCGGCGGCACCAGCTTCTCGATCCTGCAAACCCTCAACGAAGCCTACAAAGTCATGCAGATGCAGGGCGCCAGACTGAGCCCGTTCAAATCGCTGTATCTGGCCACTCTGGGCGGCGCTCGGTCGCTGCGTCTCGATGATAGGGTTGGCAACTTGAAAGTGGGCAACGAAGCGGATTTTCTGGTGCTGGATTACCACGCTACGCCGCTGCTGTCCTACCGCCTGAAACAGGCCACGGACATCGCCGAGACGTTGTTTGTGCTGATGACACTGGGGGATGACCGAACGGTACGCGAAACGTACTCGGCCGGGGAAATGGTGCACAGCGCACGAACGTCCTGAGTAGCGAGGGGCTGACATCGCGCCGGCACGACGCGATGTCCCGTACCTCAGGTCATTCAGCGTGTGCTTATCGAGAAGTCATCGGACAGGCGGATGACGAAAACCTGCGTGCCATGGCTGGACTGGCTGACAACATTGGTTCCGCCCATGAGTTTGATGACTTTGCCTTGTTGCGCAGCCTGCTCAAGGGTCTGCGCGATGGGTTGACCGGCGTAACTTGCCGTCAGGAGCCCCACCAGACCGTCTCCTTGCGCGGAGCTGAAAGGCTCTGCGGCTGAGACTGTCGTCAGCGTCGAGTTTTGCGCGCGGCGAAGATAAAGCAGGTAAACCTCATCCTGCCCGGCTCGCCGAAAGGCAATGAAATCACGTCCACCCGCTTTCAATTCGTTGTGAAGAATTGCGTAGCCGTTACGGCCCAATACGTCGCTCATCAACCCCCTAAGCCCCGTCGAACCTGCTCCGGGTCCCGAATCGGAAATGAGCCTGATCAGCCACTCGACGGTCACGGGATTATCGGTCGCAAAATCAAGACGCTCAAAAGTATGCAGCGAGCTCTCGTAGCTGATATTCCAGCGCCAACGCACGCCACTGTCCACGACCGGCTGGGCTTTGTTAAGCATCAGCAGCGGGTCGTTCAAATGCGCCAGTGGGGCGCCATGGCCTGCTCGCCAGGCATTCAGGGTTGCCTTCAGGTTGATCATCCGCGTTGCAGTGATAGCCGAGGTGGAAGTGTCGGCCAGTTCGTACAGCTTTTGCGCCAGGACAACATTTGTTATGTCGGTAAACCCCGGGCGCGCTTCAGCGACGTAGGTCTCGATTTTCCTGTTGAACAGCGGCCCTTCAACCGCCCACTGGCCAGTCGTGGGCTGATACTTTGCCATTAATGGCTGAGCGTTGGGGTTACGCCGAATAACTTCACCGAGTTCCGCAAAGTTGCGGCAAGGAGCCTGAGTGGACGGGTTACGAATGAACGCGGTGTTAGTCCGGCGTTGCCCGCCTGCTGGGAGTATTTCGTAGAACTTCTGGCCGATACGGATCAGGTCATAGTCGTGAGTGAAGTCGAGCCGATAAATAGGCGGGTTGAAGCTGACCTGGTCCATGAGACTCATGTTATCGACTGTTTTTTCCCAGCCCTTCCATGCATCCACGCTGGTGTCAGGCCGCGACGGGCCGGCAACAGGTTGTGGCGGACGACGGTCAGGTTCGACCTGCGGTGAATCAGGCTCCTTGCGCTTGACCGGTGCAGTGGCTGCAATGGGCTCTGGCGGTCGGCGGTATGGCTCAGCCCAGTCAGGCAGGGCCTTGGTCTTGCGGTAATGCTCAGCCACCAGCAATTCCATACGCTGTTGTTGATCGGCAGGAAAAGCAAACTGATCCAACAGTTCTCGGGCACCCTTGCGGTTAGAAACGTCACCACGGGCTTCGACAAGCAGTATTTCAGCGACGAACGAACGTCCGCCCGCCCTGAGGCCGACATCGGTGTGGTAGACCCATTGTCCCCCAAGCTGCCGCACAGGCGCTTCGTAGCCATGCGCCGCGCTTTTCTTGAGGCGCAATGTCTGTTCGCCCGGTCGTCGGTAGACCTGATAGGCCTTGCCCTGGCGATAGATAAAAAGCTCACCGTCTTTCAGCCAGGTACCGGCATCGCGCCCCCCTTGAGGCACTGCGTTGAGCAGGGATATATCAGTTTCGTAGCCGATGAAGGGTTTGACGACATAAGAGCGGCGGGCCATTAAGGGCAGCGGGCGGGTCAGCCCGGCGGCCTGACGCAAGCGGGTGGCACGACGCGCCAGGGTTGCGAGCGCGGTCACGGTAGAGCCTGCCGGGATGACTGAAAGCAACACGTCCAGCACTGAAATCAAGGTGCTCCCTGCCAGCAGCAGGCCCTCATCAAGATGGCCTTCACGAAAAGCCTTCGCCGAGGCGTGACCATCGCTCCAGCCGTCCTGCACGCTGAACAGCACACCAAGCCCCGGAACGAAGGAAATCACGCCTCTGAAAAACAGCAGATACACCCCGTTGCGGCGCTCGTTGGCCTCGCCCTTGAGATCATGATTGCTGCGCGCTACCCGGCGGGAGTGCTCATACAGCAGGTCTTCACGTAAATGCAGCTGCTGTTCACTGAGCAACAGGTCGAGGGCAGGCACTATCGCGATGAAACCCTCGAAGCCGCGCCGCAATGCCTCATGGATGTAGCGTTCTGCGGCCTTATGCTCGCTGGCCTCTTCAACGCAGGAGGCCAACCATGCGACCCGGGCAGGCAGACGTAGCAAGCTGCTGATCAGACGTTGGCGAGCATCCTGCACACTGTCGGTCTCTATGAAGCATTCACCGTCCGGCACGTTCGGCAAATAGACCAGAACCTTGCCGCTAGCCGGATGTTCGATGACGCTCAAGCCTTGCAATGTCCGGGTGCTGCGCGCTCCTGTGACGGCCTGACCGGGCTTGAACACCAATCGACTGACATAAACCCCGGCAACGCTCAGTGCCGACGTGGATCTGGCACGCGCGGCCTGGGTCAGTAGCGCATACCCCGCCACACTCAAACGCCCGCGCTGTCGGGCGCAAAAACCGTCAAGCACGATTTGCTGCTCGTACGCGTCGAGCATCAATCCAGCATCGCTGGCAGAGGCCGGTGAACGCAGGCGGAACACAGAGCGGAGCAACGTGCGGTATTGCCCGGCGACGTCAAGCTGCGGCACGACCCTGAGCAGGTAATCACCGTTGATTCGTTGCAAGCCTGACAGTGTTGGCGACGGCGGATAAGACACTCGTACCATGCTCATACGGGCTTTGGTGTATTCGTCCTTGCCATCGAAATTCTGAAGGGCCAACTCTGACAGGCTCGACTGAACCCGTGCCTCGCTGGCCGTCCAGGGCTTGTGATGCAACGGGCTGCCATACTGCGGATCGATGTCGACTTGCTTGTAGACGCTTTTCGGGAGATCGATCACCAGTAGATCCGAATCGATTTCCAGCCCCAGATCCTCTTTGACTCGCGCATTCAAGCACCGCGCGGTAAACACCTCGAAGGTCGGCAATCGCGACTCGAGAGTGGATTCCAGCCGCGCCGCAGCAGCGTGAAATGCGACCAGCTTCTGTGCATAGTCCTGCCGGACGTCCAAAGATGCGTTGAGCAACCAGGCGGGTAACTGCGCCACCAGCTCGGCCGTTCTCTGCTGCTCGGCAACCAGGTCGATGGCTCGCTCGCGCGTTTCATCGAGCGCAACGCCCATGGTGTGGACCAGCTCCCGATGCAAGCTGGCCAGCGTCATCGTGCCTCCCTCCTGATGCTGCTCTGACTGCTGAGCGCCCTGGACGCCTGCTCCAGCCACCTTGAGTTGGCGGCTCACGCCATAGAGAACAGGCTGCATCGTAATGACTCGGGTAGTCAGCTTGATCGGGGCGGCCATCGCCGATGCACGCTGTGCGTCACTGACATGCTGCCAAAGACTGACTTCATCGCCCGCCCCCAACGTGAATACCAGTTGCTCCTTCAAGCCTTGCAACGAGGCAAATTTTTGCAGCCCACCCTCCAGCCCCGGCACGAACAACAAGGCAGGCTCGTCAAGCGCGGGATTCTTCAGGGACTGTTCTGTGCTGACAATAAACGCACCATTAAAAACGACAGGTTCCTCCGGATCACCCAGGCCGACCTCAAGGTGTACCACGTTGTCTTCGGGCTCATCGGCAAGCCCCAGCGCATATTGAAGCGCCTGCAAATCAACCGGGCTCAGTGTGCCCTCGCAGACCTGCAATTGCGCTTGAGCCAGCAACGCGGCCTGACGCTGTTCAACCAGTTGTGGTGTGACTGCCAGGAGCCCTTCGCTGCCGATGTGATCCGCTCGATCCAGCGCCTCCAACAGACTGTTGACTGCCCGAGCAGCGGCGTGAAAGCGGCTGCGCCAGCTTTGGTAGGTATCAAGGGCATCGAGCTGCTCACACGCGCTCCCCACGTAGTTCAAAATACGCTGAAGATGCTCAGTAATCCGGGATTGATTCAGGTCTTCGGAGAAGCTCGGCGGGAGGCTGTCGAACACCACCAGGTCGCGGACCAGGCCGGTCCATTCGTCACTGGTTACAGGGCTGGCTGTCGTTTGTGAGTCATTCACTGGGTCATGCTCCATTGATCAAAGTCGCTGGAGCTTGAAGAAGCGCGGGCCTGCAAAGGCACTACATATTTATCGCGTGTTGACCGAAGTGCATTTTAAAAAATCAACAGCGTCACCACGAAGGGGGCATTGCGGAGCCAAAGCAAATCCCGCTGAATCCAGCAAGTGGTCAACTGCCGCGATAGGTCGAATAGCTGTAAGGGGAAATCAGCAGTGGCACATGATAGTGCTCCTGCTCCGCGTCGATCCCGAAGCGCAATACCACCACATCCAGAAACGCAGGTTCAGGCAGCGTTACGCCCCGCGCCCGGTAGTAATCGCCGGCATGAAACTGAAGTTGATAGACCCCGGACCGGTACGCGTCCCCTTGCAACAGCGGCGCATCGCAGCGGCCATCGGCATTGGTTGTGGCAGAAGCCACCTTCACAAGGTTCAAGCCCTCGACCCGGTAGAGTTCGATGTCTATGGAGCTGCCGGGACAACCATGAGCAGCGTCCAGAACATGCGTCGTCAATTTACCCATTGCAGATCAGCGCTCCATCCTGAGAAATGAAATCCGGTGACCGCACCATTTGAGTGCCCGCGCCCCCAGAGAGATACCGAATTAAGACACTTTCGTAAAAAGCTGTACACAATTAAAAGCACTGCGCTCATGCACAGCACCACTCAGACCCTGCGCGATCCCGATTCAACGGGACTCAAGGAATTAATTGGAGTTTTCCACGATATTCTGACCAGTCAGGCAAGTTTCTTGCACGTCTCTTGCAAAGTAATCAAGGCCACCGGCCTTTAGAACAGAGTGACAAACGGCCAGATGCTTTGTATACAATCCCGTTATCGTCTCTGTCCCCCCGTCCATAAGGAAGACTGCAGTGAGCGCTGACTATCCTCGCGACCTGATCGGTTACGGTAGCAAACCGCCCCATCCACGCTGGCCGGGTAATGCGCGCATCGCGCTGTCTTTTGTGCTCAATTACGAGGAAGGTGGCGAGCGCAACATCCTGCACGGTGACAAGGAGTCCGAAGCGTTCCTGTCCGAAATGGTCTCCGCTCAACCGCTGCAGGGCGAGCGTAACATGAGCATGGAATCGCTTTACGAGTACGGCAGCCGCGCAGGCGTGTGGCGCATCCTAAAGCTTTTCAAACAATTCGATATCCCGCTGACGATCTTTGCGGTGGCGATGGCTGCCCAGCGTCATCCGGACGTCATTCGCGCGATGGTTGCCGACGGTCACGAGATCTGCAGCCACGGTTATCGCTGGATCGACTATCAGTACATGGATGAAGCCAAGGAGCGCGAGCATATGCTCAAGGCGATCCGTATCCTCACCGAGATCACCGGCGAACGCCCATTGGGCTGGTACACCGGCCGCACCGGCCCCAACACGCGACGGCTGGTCATGGAAGAAGGCGGTTTCCTTTACGACTGCGACACCTATGATGACGACCTGCCCTATTGGGAGCCGAACAACCCGACTGGCAAAGCGCATCTGGTGATCCCGTACACCCTGGACACCAACGATATGCGCTTCACCCAAGTGCAGGGTTTCAACAATGGCGATCAGTTTTTCCAGTACCTCAAGGACGCTTTCGACGTGCTGTACGCCGAAGGCACCGACGCGCCGAAAATGCTTTCCATCGGTTTGCATTGCCGCCTGATCGGTCGCCCGGCACGGCTGGCCGCTCTCAAACGCTTCATCGAATACGCCAAAAGCCACGAGCAGGTCTGGTTTACTCGCCGGGTCGACATTGCCCGTCACTGGCACGCAGAACACCCTTATCAGCCGGAGAACGGACAGTGAGCCGCTTCCAGTCACTGCGACCTTCAACGCTGAGTCGGGATCAATTCATTGCCGCGTTTGCCGACATCTATGAGCATTCGCCGTGGGTCGCTGCCGCCGCTTACGATCAGGGTCAGATCAACGAACTGGACGATATCGACACACTGCATGCGCGCATGAGCCGGATACTTCTTGACGCCGACAGCGCGCAGCAACTGGCGCTGATCAATGCTCACCCGGATCTGGCCGGTAAAGCCGCTGTGCAAGGCCAGTTGACCGAAGCCAGCACCAGCGAACAGGCGGGGGCTGGCATTCATCAGTGCACAGCTGAAGAGTTTCAGAGATTCACCGCACTCAACAACGCTTACAAAGCCCGATTCGCCTTCCCGTTCATCATGGCGGTCAAAGGCAGTAACCGGCATCAGATACTCGCAGCATTTGAAACCCGCATTGATAATCCGGCCGACGCCGAATTTGCGTGCGCGCTGGCCGAGATCAACAAGATAGCCCTGTTTCGTTTGCAAGCCCTCTAACCGCCCACCCAGGCCACTGATCAAAAAGGCAGACCTAAAAGAATGAAAGCTTACGCCGCACCCTTCGAGAAGTTCGTCAACCTGGCCGATGCGCGCCTGGGCACTAAAATCCTGTCCGTGACCGACGACTGGTTCGCCGACGCCAACCGCCTTTTCCAACCCACCCCTGCGGTGTGGAAAGAAGGTGTATTTGACGACAACGGCAAATGGATGGACGGCTGGGAATCGCGTCGCAAGCGTTTCGAGGGTTATGACAGCGCAGTGATCCGACTCGGCGTGCCGGGTTCGATCAAGGGTGTGGATATCGACACGTCGTACTTCACCGGCAACTACCCGCCTTCTGCCTCGCTGGAAGCGTGCTTCCTGGCCAGCGGCGATCCGGACGAGAACACTCAGTGGACTGAAATCCTGTCCGCCGTAGAACTGAATGGCGACAGTCATCACTACCACGCAATCAACGCCGAACAAGCCTTCAGCCATCTGCGTTTCAACATCTATCCCGATGGCGGCGTTGCGCGTCTGCGCGTGTACGGCGTGCCGTTCCGTGACTGGTCAGCCGTAGGCGAAACCGAACAGATTGATCTGGTCTCTGCCCTTAACGGCGGTCGCGCCCTGGCATGCTCGGATGAACATTACGGCAGCATGAGCAACATCCTCAACCCAGGTCGTGGTGTGAACATGGGCGATGGCTGGGAAACCGCGCGTCGCCGTACGCCAGGTAACGATTGGGTGATCATCGCTCTGGGCCATGCCGGTGAAGTGGAAAAAGTTGTCGTCGATACCCTGCACTTCAAAGGCAACTACCCGGATAGCTGCTCCATTCAAGGCGCATTCGTCAAAGGCGGCACCGACAGCCAGATCGAAACCCAAAGCCTGTTCTGGCGTGAACTGCTGCCAAGCCAGAAACTGAGCATGCACGCCGAGCACGAGTTCGCCGAGCAGATCAAGGCGCTGGGCCCGATCACCCATATCCGGTTGAATGTATTTCCGGACGGTGGCGTGAGTCGTCTTAGAGTGCTGGGTAAAGTTTCGAAGTAACGCATTACCTGTAGGAGCTGCCGAAGGCTGCGAAAGCGGTGTGTCAGTTGAGTCGCCTTCGCAGCCTTCGGCAGCTCCTACAGGGCCTTGATCAATTCCAAAAGAACAGAAGACCCAGCATGCGCACACTGACCATCGAACCGTTAACCAAAGAAGCTTTTGCCCCTTTCGGTGATGTCATTGAAACCGACGGCAGCGATCATTTCATGATCAATAACGGCTCGACCCAGCGTTTTCATCGTTTGGCAGAAGTGCAAACTGCAACGCCGGACGACAAGGCAATCATCAGTATTTTCCGCGCTGAAGCGCTGCAGATGCCGTTGATCATCAGGATGCTGGAGCGCCATCCGCAGGGCAGTCAGGCGTTTGTGCCGCTGCTCGGCAACCCTTTTCTGATCGTGGTCGCGCCCATTGGCGATGAACCTGAATCAGAGCTGACCCGCGCTTTCGTTACCAACGGCAGGCAGGGTGTTAATTACCATCGCGGCGTCTGGCACCACCCGGTGCTGACGATCGAAAAGCGGGATGACTTCCTGGTGGTTGATCGCAGTGGAACTGGCAACAACTGCGATGAGCATTTTTTCGCTGAGAGCCAGAAGCTGGTTCTCGACCCCCACCCGTAAGGGCCTGAACGTCCGACAAGTGACGCAAGGCGAAAGGTAAGCACCGTGGAAGCACATTTGATGGAATGGCTGAATCTCAGCGTGCGCTGGATTCACATGATTGTCGGCATCGCCTGGATCGGCGCATCGTTCTACTTTGTCTGGCTGGAAAACAACCTGAACCGGGTCAACCCGCGCGAGGGTCTGTCCGGGGATTTATGGGCCATTCACGGTGGCGGCATCTACCACCTGGAAAAATACAAACTCGCCCCGCCGACCATGCCGGAGAACCTGCACTGGTTCAAATGGGAAGCCTATTTCACCTGGCTGTCGGGCGTTGCACTGCTGTGCGTGGTGTTCTACGCCAACCCAACCCTTTATCTGCTTGCACCGGGCAGCAGCCTGTCTGGTATTGAAGGCGTTACGTTAGGGCTGGGTTCGCTGTTCGTCGGCTGGTTCGTTTACAGCTTTCTCTGCGATTCCGCGCTGGGCAAACGCCCCGCCCTGCTCGGCCTGATTCTGTTTGTGCTGGTGATCGCTGCGGCCTACGGTTTCAGCAAAGTGTTCAGCGGTCGCGGGGCTTATCTGCATGTCGGCGCGATCATCGGCACGATCATGGTCGGCAACGTGTTCCGCATTATCATGCCCGCTCAACGAGCCCTCGTTGCAGCGATTGCCGAGAACCGCACACCGGATCCTTCATTGCCCGCCAAGGGCCTGCTGCGTTCACGCCACAACAACTACTTCACCTTGCCGGTGCTGTTCATCATGATCAGCAACCATTTTCCGAGCACCTACGGCAGTCCTTACAACTGGCTGATCCTGGCCGGGATCGGTGTGCTGGCGGTGCTGGTCCGCCATTATTTTAATACGCGACACAACAGCCATAAATTTGCCTGGACCCTGCCCGTCGCCGCTCTGGGCATGATCTGCCTGGCGTATGTCACCGGTCCCGCGCCCATGCCCCAACCCGCTCAAGCCGCGAAGATCGAATATCAGCCACTCCCAGGCACCGCCATTGGCGGCTATCGACATGATGAAGTGCGGCCTGCGCCGCCGGAACCGATTGCCGAGGTTGCCGTGGCCGGTCCAGGTGTGGACTTCGGGAAGGTGCAGAGCGTGATTCATGAACGCTGCACCGTCTGCCACTCTGCCAGGCCCACCAGCCAGCTGTTCAGCACTGCACCTGCCGGTGTGATGTTCGACACTGCAGAGCAGATAAAACAAATGGCGCCGCGCATTCAGGCTCAGGCCGTCACCTCGCAGATCATGCCGCTGGGCAACATTACCCAGATGACTCAGCAGGAACGGGAGTTAATTGGAGCGTGGGTGACTACAGGTGCGCAGACACACTGATCTCTGGCCGAACTAACTGTAGGAGCTGCCGAAGGCTGCGATGGCAATCTTCCTGGTACACCGCCATCGCAGCCTTCGGCAGCTCCTGCAGTGAGTGCATACAACCTCCATCCACGCCCCACAATTGTTCGCCCTGCCCTGTCCCAGAGCACTTGCACGAAACTTCCCCAGCCAATATCCTCCGCCGCCGCGTTAAAACCAGCCACGTTGCAATGCTGACTGAACAGACAACTAACTGACCGACCGGTCAAGAGTCATGTTTTCTGAAAAAAGCCTCCATTGACTGCAAAAAATGCAGCCGATAGCGCTTTTGTGCGCTTTTCAATCAGCGTTGGCTCAGCTCTTGCTATGTAGTCAAAGTTGACCAAACAGACATGTTTTAACTGCGGAAAAGGTGCCTACAAAAGAGCACCCAAAAAGACCATATCGATCCATCAGGGGAGCATTGAATGAACCGTATTATTTCCAGCGCGATAGTTGCCGGCAGCCTGCTGGCGTCCGGGCAAAGCATGGCCGACGGCTTGCTGCAATGGCAGAGCAACAGCCTGACTTATCTGAACGGTCGCGACTTCGCAGTCAACCCGTCAAACCAGCAAACCTTCACTTTTGAACATGCTGACGGCTGGAAATACGGCGATAACTTTCTGTTCATCGACAAGATTTTCTACAACGGTAAAGGCGACGCCACCAACGGCGACAACACCTATTACGGCGAAATCTCCCCGCGCCTGTCCATGGGCAAGATCTTTGGTCAGAAATTCGAGTTCGGCCCGATCTCTGATGTCTTGCTGGCGGCCACTTACGAGTTCGGCGAAGGCGACAACGAGTCCTACTTGATCGGTCCAGGCTTTGACCTGAATATCCCGGGCTTTGATTACTTCCAGTTGAACTTCTACAAGCGCTACACCGATGGTCACCGCGCAGGCTACGGCGCCTGGCAGGTCACTCCCGTCTGGTCCTACACCATCCCGGTGGGTAAATCCGACATCCTGATCGATGGTTTCATCGACTGGGTGGTAGACAACAAGTCCGATCACAACGGCGAATACAAATCCAACGTGCACTTCAACCCGCAGATCAAATATGACCTGGGCAAGGCAATCAATTTGCCTGAGCGCCAACTGTATGTAGGTATCGAATACGATTACTGGTCAGACAAATACGGCATTGAAGACACCAAGTACTTTGATACCAACCAGAACACCGCAAGTTTGCTGGTGAAAGTGTTCTTCTGATAAACATCCGAAATCTGTAGGAGCGAGCTTGCTCGCGATAAATGATAACGCGGTATGTCTTATGGCTGCGTCTCATGCATCGCGGGCAAGCCTCGCTCCCACACAGTCTGCACAGGAATCTCGTGAGCCCAGGGTTTTGCGTACCTACTCCCACGGCAACGGCTTGCCGGCCCGCACTTTCGCATTGATCGAACGCAACAATTCCAATGGATCACGCTCGGTTTGCGCGTGGCTTTGCTCATCGACCCAGGTCGAGACCTGCTTGCGATCCAGATTGGGCCGCAAATGCAGGATCTCTACCAACTGCCGCTCACATTGCTGGGCGTACGCGACAACACTTGAAAACAGTGGGCTATTCATTCAAGTCGACCAGCCATTCAGGCCCTGATAAGTTTCCAGACTTTCCCCGCCGCCGTGACCAGCAGCAGGACCAACGCACCAGCGATGATACCGGCG
Source organism: Pseudomonas sp. HP_14 (assembly GCF_055283875.1). NCBI lineage: Bacteria > Pseudomonadati > Pseudomonadota > Gammaproteobacteria > Pseudomonadales > Pseudomonadaceae > Pseudomonas > Pseudomonas sp. HP_14. The sequence goes on from NZ_JBTOQI010000033.1 coordinate 22,972, forward strand.
ACTGCGTCCAGCAGAGTAGGCACAACCATCGAAAAACCACCGACCGCTTGCGCCGCATGCTCGGTTACGCCCTCAATCCAGTGATGGGCAACAGGCACACCATGGGTGAGAATCCCGCCGCCGACCATGAACATCGCGGCGGTCCCTACAATCGACAGAATTTTCATCAACACAGGTGCCAGCCAAAGCAGGCCTGAACCAATACGTTGAACGGCCGTTTTGGCACTTTCCTTCAGATAAAGGCCAAGATCGTCCAGCTTCACAATGCCCGCCACCAAACCGTAAACGCCGACAGTGATCAAGACTGCAACGATCACCAGCACGCCAACCTGATCAAGAAACGGTCGGGTGGACACGACGCCAAGCGCCAGCACGATGATTTCTGCGGAGAGGATGAAGTCAGTGCGAACCGCACCTTTGATGCGCTCCTTCTCAAATGCAACCATGTCCACGTTTTCATCAGTCGCAGCTTCTTTACGTTGTTGGCGCTGCTGCTCGGTCTCCGGATGCAGCCATTTGTGGGAGATTTTCTCGAAGCCTTCGAAGCACAGGTAGGCGCCGCCAATCATCAACAATGGCAAGATCGCCCACGGTGCGAAGGCGCTGATCAACAGTGCTGCAGGCACCAGAATCGCCTTATTGATCAGGGATCCCTTGGCCACTGCCCATACCACGGGCAATTCACGGTCGGCAGAAACACCGGTGACCTGTTGCGCGTTGAGTGCCAGATCATCCCCAAGCACCCCGGCGGTTTTCTTTGCAGCCAGAGAGACATCGTCGAGCAGCGTCGCGATGTCATCCAGAAGGGTCAGCAAGCTTCCAGCAGCCACGGTCAATATCCTTGAGCAATCGTAAGTGATCACTATAGAGGTGCCGTAGCGCAATTGATTCACCGTCAACATTGCGCAAATGGCTAATCTTGAGAGGCCCGTGAAGCCGGTGCTACCATGCGCAACCGCCTATCGGGCAAGGAAACCTCTGGTTTATGAGCAGTATTCGCGAGCGCAACAAAGAGCTGATCCTGCGTGCAGCCAGTGAGGAGTTCGCCGATAAAGGCTTTGCCGCCAGTAAAACCAGCGATATCGCAGCGAAAGCTGGCGTACCCAAGCCCAACGTCTATTACTACTTCAAGTCCAAGGAAAACCTCTACCGCGAGGTGCTCGAAAGCATCATCGAGCCAATCCTGCGGGCCTCCACGCCCTTCAATCGCCATGGCGTACCTGCCGAGGTGCTCAGCGCTTATATTCGCTCGAAGATACTCATTTCTCGCGACCTGCCCTTCGCCTCCAAAGTGTTTGCCAGCGAAATCATGCATGGCGCGCCACACCTGTCTGCGCAGCAGGTGGAGCAACTCAACGGCCAGGCCAAACACAATATCGAGTGCATCCAGGGCTGGATCGACGACGGGTTGATCGCCCCCGTTGACCCTCATCACCTGATGTTCACGATCTGGGCCGCGACCCAGACCTACGCCGATTTCGACTGGCAGATATCGACCGTCACGGGCAAGACGAAGCTGGAAGACAGCGACTACGAAGCCGCCACCCAGACGATTATCCGGCTGGTGCTAAAGGGCTGCACCCCGGATTGAATAGTTCTTGTAGGAGCTGCCGAAGGCTGCGAAGGCACTGCTCCTGACAGACTGCTGTTCGCAGCCTTCGGCGGCTCCTACAAAGGAATGTACGAAAGACAACTCCATTTCTCGCAGACAACAAAAAACCCGCCGAAGCGGGTTTTTTGCATGACCATTCCAACATCCTGTCAGTAGCCGTCCTGGCAATGGTCGATCATCCCTGATCCCGAAGCGGTTCCTTCGCTGCGGTGATGGATCCAATGTACTGCGCAAATGTGACCGTTAAAAGAGCAGAACTCCCCTCTTCGTGTAAGCCTTTGGCTATACCTGGACCCAATACGAGAAATATCCTGCAGACCGCTCAGGTTTATCCTTTCAGCGCCGACATCCACTTTAGTAGCGATAGGCTAGACGGCAAGCATCAAAAGGCTATCATCGGCTCAGGACTCGCCTTCACTGCGAACCCATGGCGCAAAGCGTTCGAAACAATAAAAAAATAAAACGGAGCAACCGGTCATGACTATGCGCAGCTTATCCATCAGCCGAAGACTCTGGCTGATCCTCGTCGTCTCCGTACTGATGCTGTTTATCCTGGCAGCCGCCATGCTCAAACAGGTGCATACGGATCTTTATGCCGCCAAGGCGGAAAAGACCATGCACGTGGTGCAGAGCGCCAGTGGCATCCTGGAGTATTACCAGGGATTGGAAACAGCAGGCACGCTAACCCGCGATGCGGCGCAGAAACAGGCGCTGGATGCTATTCGGGGCATGCGCTACAACAAGGACGATTACTTCTGGATCAACGATATGCGTCCAGTGATGATCATGCACCCCATGAACGCCAAGCTGGTCGGTCAGGATTTGTCGGCGATAAAGGACCCGGACGGTTTCGCGGTGTTCAACGAAATGGTTGCCGTGGCCAAGGAAAAAGGCGCAGGCATGATCCAGTATCGCTGGCCCAAGCCAGGCGCCAGTGAGCCAGTGCGAAAAATCTCCTACGTCAAACTGTTCGCGCCTTGGGGCTGGATTCTGGGCTCAGGTGTGTACGTCGACGACGTTAAAGCAGAATTTCAGCAGCAGACAATCAATGCAGCGCTGTTCAGCCTGGCAATCATCGCGGTCATGGCCCTGTTGGTGATCCTCATCGCACGCAGCATAGTCCGCCCTCTTCGCGATTCAGTGCAAGCCATGGCCAATATTGCCAGTGGTGAAAGTGATCTGACGCGCACCCTGCAAACCCAGGGCAACGACGAAATCACTCAACTGGCCAGACATTTCAACGCCTTCACCGCCAAGCTGCGCGGCGTCGTCACCCAATTGCAAGCGTCTGCCAACGGCCTCGAAAAGGCATCCTCCGACCTGGGCATCAACGCTGAACAAGCTCAGGCTCGCAGCCAGCAACAGTCGCAGCAAATGGAGCTGGTGGCCACCGCCGTCAACGAGGTGACCTATGGCGTTCAGGATGTAGCCAAGAATGCGGAGCATGCCGCCAACGAAATGCGCGACGCCGAATCTCAGGCACATCAGGGCCAGGTCAACATCGACAGCAGCCTGCGCCAGATCGATCATTTGTCCGGCACGATCAATCAAGCGGTGGAAGTGATTCGCACGCTGTCTTCGGAAAGCACCCAGATTGGTGGCGTCCTTGAAGTGATCAGCTCGATCGCCGAACAGACCAACCTGCTGGCGCTGAACGCCGCGATCGAAGCGGCTCGGGCCGGGGAACAGGGTCGTGGCTTCGCAGTGGTCGCCGATGAAGTCCGCCTGCTGGCTCAGCGTACCCAGAAGTCGACCGCCGAAATTCAGGGGATGATCGAGCGCTTGCAGACTCATTCTGATGCAGCGGTAAAAGTCATTGCCGACAGCAGTCGTTCATCACAACTGACCATTGAGCAGGCCAATCAGGCCGGGCAAAGTCTGACGTCGATCAGCCAGGCGTTGCGTAATCTCAACAGCCTCAATGCATCGATTGCCAGCGCGACATTGCAGCAATCCCATGTGGTTGAAGACATCAATCAGAACGTTACGCAAGCGGCACAACTGTCCCAAAGCACCGCCATCGCGGCTGAACAGTCGACCGGGGCCAGCGTGCACCTGAGGGAGATGAGCGAGCAGTTGAATGGTTTGCTGAGGCAGTTCCGGGTTTAGAAGGGGCTTATAAATCTGTGGGAGATTCCAGGTCCTGCAAGCTTGATCTTGATCTTGTAGGACCGGCTAAAGCAGGTCCTACGGAAAGAGCGCTCCCACAGGTCCTGCGCTTCCAATACAACATTGCAATCCGGCCCCTGAAATCTGCGTAGACTGCTCCGATCTTCAATTCGGAATCCACCATGGACAGCACCATCAGCCGCCGCGAACAGTTACGCATTGTCATCTTCCAGACCGATACCCCTGCCGGGAGGCGCTTTGACAAGACGTTGCTGGTGGTCATCCTTTGCAGTCTGATTGTCGTCGTTCTCGACAGCATTCCCGCCGTCCATACCCACTACGGAAACTGGCTGGCATACGCGGAATGGGCGTTCACTGCGGTATTCATCGTTGAATACCTGCTGCGCCTGTATTGCTCGCCACAGCCAATGAAATACGCATTCAGCTTCTACGGGCTGGTGGACCTGCTGGCTATCGTGCCCGGCATCCTCGCGATCTATTACAGCGACGCCCAATACCTGCTAATCGTACGGGTAATCCGGATGCTGCGGATTTTCCGGGTACTCAAACTCAGCCCTTATCTGAAACAGGCCAATTACCTGCTGTCGGCACTGCGTGGCAGCAAACAGAAGATCATCGTGTTTCTGCTCAGCGTCTCTACACTGGTGGTGGTGTTTGGCACGTTGATGTATGTGATCGAAGGGCCCGAGCATGGCTTTACCAGTATCCCGAAAGGCATCTATTGGGCCATTGTCACCCTGACCACTGTGGGCTATGGCGACATTGTGCCCAAAACTGCAATCGGCCAGATGCTCTCGGCACTGGTGATGATTACCGGTTACTCGATCATCGCCGTACCCACCGGGATCTTCACTGCCGAGCTGGCTACGGCCATGCGCGGCGAACAGCTCAAGCACGATTGCCCGGTGTGTGCCAAGAACAGCCACGAACACGGCGCGGCGTTTTGCTCGCGTTGCGGCAATGCGCTGTTCCCGCGCGTAGAAAATAATGCATAAGCAAATGCCTTTTTAGTCTTTAAGGGCGTATGCCTGCCCGGCTATAGTCGCGGGCATTACGCCATCAATATCTGGCCATCAATGTCTGTACATCCACAAAAAGGAATTGCGCAGTGAACAAACTTTTCGCCGCTTCGTTACTCGCCGCTGGCTTGGCTTTCGGCAGCGCGGCCCAGGCCGCCCCGACCCTGCTCAACGTGTCGTATGACGTAATGCGTGACTTCTACAAGGACTACAACGCTGCGTTCCAGAAGCACTGGCAAGCCGAACACAAAGAAAACATCACTGTGCAGATGTCATTTGGTGGCTCCAGCAAACAAGCACGCTCGGTGATCGACGGCCTGCCTGCTGACATCATCACCATGAACATGGCTACCGACATCAATGCTCTGGCCGACAATGGCGAGCTGGTTCCCAAGAACTGGGTGACCCGCCTGCCGAACAACAGCGCACCATTCACCTCGGCCACCGTGTTCATCGTCCGCAAAGGCAATCCAAAAGCGTTGAAGGACTGGCCCGATCTGATCAAGGACGGCGTAGAAGTCATCGTGCCAAACCCGAAAACCTCGGGTAACGGCCGCTACACCTACCTCTCGGCATGGGGCTACACCCTGAAAAATGGCGGTGATGAAGCGGCTGCCAAGCAGTTCGTGGGCAACCTGTTCAAACACGTCCCGGTTCTGGACACGGGCGGCCGTGGCGCAACCACGACCTTCATGACCAACCAGATCGGCGACGTGCTGATCACCTTTGAAAACGAAGCGGAAATGATCGCCCGCGAGTTCGGCCGTGACCAGTTCGAAGTGGTCTACCCTAGCGTGTCCGCAGAAGCCGAACCGCCAGTAAGTGTGGTCGATAAAGTCGTCGACAAGAAGAACAGCCGTGCTGCAGCCGAGGAATACCTGAAATACCTGTGGTCCCCGGAAGGTCAGGAAATCGCCGCCAACAACTACCTTCGTCCACGCGACCCAGCGGTATTGGCGAAATACACTGATCGCTTTCCGAAGGTCGACTTTCTCTCTGTAGAGAAGACCTTTGGTGACTGGCGCACCGTGCAGAAAACCCACTTCAATGACGGTGGGGTGTTTGATCAGATTTATCCGGGCAAGTGATTTATCTGCATTGAAAACGGCGACCCTCGGGTCGCCGTTTTTTTGTTGGAGCGAGGCTTGCCCGCGAACCAGTCGACCTTCGCGGCGTCTGACACGGCGCTGTAACCCCGCAAACATTGGACCTACAAGACCGGGGTCAATCTAGATGATTGCAGTGTGTTAAACAGGAGCCTTGATAGCTCAATTACCGAACTGCTTACCCAAGCCAGCCGGAACACCACTGGAATCAGTCTCCTGCCAAGGACCATTGCGGCTCGTTGACCAGGTCCAGCCGTTGTTCCAGCGGTAGTAGGTGCGCTGGCGGTAGAAGGTGTCTGTCTCATCGTCCAGCACATGTACACCCAGGCGTGCGTCCCAGTGACTGTTGCCACCCGGCGGCGGGGCGAAATTGCTGGAAGTCTTCGGGCCTGCTGCCGGGGCTTTCGGGACCGGCGTGGGTGTTGGCGTGCTCGGCGTACCCGGCTGCGACTTGCCCGGCAACGTCGGGATCGGCTCCTGACTGCGCGGGCCGGTGGGCTGAACCGCACAGGCGCTCAAGCCCATAACCAGACCCAACAAGGTAATACGTGCGGCTGCGCGATACATAGGCGTGCTCTCTACTGATCAGGGCTGTCGATGGTCAGCGCCTGCAAGGCCGTAATGTTACTGGCCAGAGGCTTGCTGCGGCCGATCCACTCGCCGGTGGTCGGCTGACCAGCGCGGGATATCCGCGCCACGAGTTGGACTTCCGGAAAGTTCGACAGTTTCAGTTGCGGCATCATGGCGTCGGCATCGCCCAATGCGACTTCAACGGGCAAGTCGGCGACGGTCACCCGTTTCACCGCCAGAGGCGCAGGAGGCCCGCCGACTGCGCGAGCGAAGATGAATACGCTATCGCCCGGCGCTACTTTAGCTTTGAGATCAGCGGACAGATCCACGCGCACCTTGATCGATGCTGTCTTCTCGGGAGCTATGGCAGGCTGATTCGTGTCGGCAGCGCTTTCGCCAAGTTTTTCACTGGCCCGGGCTATGCCACCTTCCAGCGCTTGCCGGGATGGATCCTGCGACGGCAGCACGGCCAGCAGGCGCTTCCAGTAATCTACCGCCTGCTGATAGTGCTGGCTTTCGAAAGCGGCAATCCCCAACAGGCCGAGGCTGGTGACTTCCTTCGGGTCAGCCTGCAGCGCTTCGTTAGTCAATGCCTGTACTTGCGGGCTGAATTTCTTGCCACCGGCGAAGTACAGCGCCTGCGCCCACTGGCCGAGCAACTCAGCCTGACGACCTGCCAGCGCAACTGCACGCTCGAACATTGCAGCGGCATCAGCCGGGCGATCCTGAGCCATGTAGGTGCGAGCCAGAAAGTACAGGCCTTCCGCAGAGTCCGGCTGGGCTTTCACGGCGCGCTCCAGACGGTTGGTCATCTCGGCAATCGAACCGGGTGGCTGCGCGAATTCGCGGGTTAACTCGACCTTGTCACTGGCACCGAAGTGCAGATAAAGACCAATGCCCATCAACGGCACCAGCAATGCGGCGAGCAGAGGCAAGGTCTTGCCCAGGCGTGAAGTACGCAGTGGTTCAGCGCCCTCGGTATCAGCCAGCAACTCACGGGCAGCTTCAGCGCGACCGCTGTCCATCTGCGCCGGGGACAGCACGCCCTCCTCTTGCTGACCTTGCAACTCAGCGACCCGCTCCTGATACAACGCAACGTTGAGCGCAGTGCGGTCTTCTTCACTTTGGGCGCGACGGCCGCGCAGTACAGGAATCAGCAGGAAACTCATGGCCACCAGCAACAGCAGGCCGGCGGCTAGCCAGAAATCAATCATTCGCGGTTTTTATCCAGCAGATTTGCGAGGCGCTGACGCTCCTCGTCGGAAAGCACGTCGTTTTCCTCGCGGCCCTGGCCACGACGACGCACGACAATCACACCAATCACAACCATGCCGCCCAGCAGAAGCCCGGCAGGGCCGAACCACAGCAGCCAGGTTTTGGCGGTCAGCGCAGGCTTGTAGCGCACGAAGTCGCCATAACGATCGACCATGAAGTCGATGATCTGCTGATTGGTCCGCCCTTCGCCCAGCATGCGGAAAATCTCTTTGCGCAAGTCAGCAGCGATGGGCGCATTGGAGTCGGCAATGTCCTGGTTCTGACACTTGGGGCAGCGCAGCTCTTTGGTCAACTCGGCGTAACGCGCACGCTCAGCGTCGTCACGAAACTCGTAAGCGTCGATCGCGGCATGCGCCACGCTGGCAAGACCGAGGCTTAAAACAAAAGCGGCAAACAGGCGCTTCATTGTTTAGCCTCATCAACTAATCCCTGATACAAGCCGGCCAATTGCTCACGCCACACGGTCTCATCCACGACACCGACGAACTTGTGACGAATGATGCCTTTGCTGTCGATCAGGAAGGTTTCCGGAGCACCGTAAACACCAAGGTTCAGGCCCAGGCTGCCTTCGTCATCACGAATATTCAGTTGGTACGGGTTGTGGAAATCCTTGAGCCACTTCAAGGCGTCGGCATTGACGTCCTTGTAGTTGATGCCATAAATCACCACGCCCTGCTGCGCCAGCTTGTTCAACACCGGATGTTCGACACGGCACGCCACGCACCAGGTGCCCCAGACGTTGACCAGCGCAGGCTTGCCCAGCAGATCGGCACGGGTCAGGACTTTATCGCTCTGCACTTCACGCAGGGAAAACTCCGGAAACGGCTTATTGATCAATGCGGACGGCAGTTCAGCAGGGTCAAGATACAGACCGCGATACAGGAAGACCGCGACGCCAAGAAAGATTGCCAACGGCAACAGCAAAACCCAGCGCTTCATACCGCAGCCTCCAGGCCCAGGGCATCACGCACCTTGCTTTTGACCTTGACCCGATAACGCTTGTCCATCGCCGCCAATACGCCACCCAATGCAGTGATCAACCCACCGAACCAGATCCAGCGCACGAAGGGTTTGACGTGGACACGTATTGCCCAGGCGCCATCCCCCAGTGGTTCCCCCATGGCCACGTACAGGTCGCGAGTGAAACCGGCGTCGATACCCGCCTCGGTCATCATCGATTGCTGCACGGTGTACAGGCGCTTTTCAGGATGCAGGATGGTCACTTGTTTACCGTCCTCAAGCACACGAACGGTGCCGCGATCAGACGTGAAGTTCGGGCCCTGATAATGCCGGGCACCTTCGAACACAAACATATAGCCGCCCAGCTCCATGGACTCACCCGGCGAAAGGCGCAAATCACGCTCGGCGCTGTTCTGACTCGACAACACGACGCCGAGAGCACAGACCGCAATGCCAATGTGGGCAAGCTGCATGCCCCAGTAACTGCGGGTCATGCTGCGTGAGCCTTTGATCAGACCTTTATGACGCGTCTTGTCGAGCAGATCGCGCACGCCCGCCAGCAATACCCAGGCAGCCAGCATGAAGGTGGCCACGACAGCCCAATGGAAATCATCCATGGCGAACCCGGCAACCACCGCCAGTACGGCGCTGCCGATCAACACCGGCGCAAGCATGCTGGCCAGCCATTTGACCGGGGTGTCTTTCCAGCGCACCAGTACACCAATCGCCATGACCGCCATGAGCAGGCCCATCAACGGCACGAACAGCGCATTGAAATACGGCGGGCCTACCGACATCTTCGCCCCACTCATGGCATCGAGTACCAGCGGATACAGGGTGCCCAGCAGAATCATCGAAGCGGCCACTACCAGCACCAGGTTGTTACCCAGCAACAGGGTTTCCCGGGACCACAGGCCAAAGCCGACATGGCTCTTGACCACGGGCGCGCGGAAGGCGAACAGGGTCAACGAACCACCGACCACGAACAGCAGGAAGATCAGAATGAACACGCCGCGCTCCGGATCGGAAGCGAAGGCATGCACAGAGGTCAGCACCCCGGAGCGCACCAGGAATGTACCCAGCAGGCTCAGGGAAAACGCTGCGATAGCCAGCAGGACCGTCCAGCTTTTGAACACGCCACGCTTTTCGGTCACGGCCAGCGAATGGATCAGCGCAGTGCCCACCAGCCATGGCATGAACGAGGCGTTTTCCACCGGGTCCCAGAACCACCAGCCACCCCAGCCAAGTTCGTAATACGCCCACCATGAACCCAGCGTGATGCCAATCCCCAGGAATGCCCAGGCGACGATGGTCCATGGACGTGACCAGCGTGCCCAGGCCGCATCAAGACGCCCGCCAAGCAAAGCAGCAATGGCAAACGCGAAGGCCACCGAGAACCCGACGTAGCCCATGTACAGCATCGGCGGATGGACGATCAGACCAATGTCCTGAAGCAGCGGATTAAGGTCGCGACCGTTGGCAGGCACTTGCGGCAGGATCCGCGAAAACGGATTGGAGGTCAGGATCAGAAACAGCATGAAGCCGACGCTGATCATGCCCATCACGGCCAGTACACGAGCCAGCATCACTTGCGGCAGCTGACGGGAGAACACCGAAACAGCGAAAGTCCAGGCGCCCAGAATCAACGCCCACAGCAACAGCGAACCTTCGTGGGCACCCCACACCGCGCTGAACTTGTAATACCAGGGCAACGCACTGTTGGAGTTTTCAGCCACATAAGCCACGGAAAAATCATCGGTCATGAACGCGTAAGTCAGGCAACCGAAGGCGAAAACCAGGAAGCTGAACTGCCCCCACGCCGCGGGTTGCGCCAGGCTCATCCACATGCGGTCGCCGCGCCATGCGCCCACCAATGGCACGCTGGCCTGCACGACGGCGAAGCAAAGCGCCAGAATCATGGCCAGATGGCCGAGTTCAGGAATCATGATCAGCCCTGCTTCGATGGTGTTGAGGAAATCGGCGCTGGTTGACCGCTTTCCTTGAGCGCCTTGGTGACTTCAGGCGGCATGTACTTTTCATCATGCTTGGCCAGCACTTCATCGGCGACGACCACGCCGTCTGCATTGAGCTTGCCAAGGGCAACGATGCCCTGCCCTTCGCGGAAAAGGTCCGGCAGGATGCCGCGATAGGTGATGGTCACGGCCTTGTTGAAATCCGTCACGACGAACTTCACGTCCAGCGAGTCAGTGGAGCGCTGCAAGGACCCCTTCTCCACCATGCCGCCCGCACGAATACGCGTATCCAGCGGCGCTTCGCCATTGGCGATCTGGGTCGGGGTGTAGAAAAGGTTGATGTTCTCTTTCAGGGCGCTCAAGGCCAGAGTGACGGCGATGCTGACACCGGCGAGGATCGCCACGATGATCAACAGGCGCTTTTTACGCAGCGGATTCACTTCTGTTTCTCCCAGCGCAGGCGACGCGCCTCTTGTTGCAGGTAACGCCGACGTGCCAACAACGGCAACGCCACATTGATCGCCAGCACCACGAAACAGATGCCATAGGCTGACCAGACGAACAGGCCATGATGACCCATGGCCAGAAATTCACCGAATGAATCAAATTTCATTGTGCCGCTCCCTTTACCGGTGGCTGCCCGAGGGATTTGAGCACCTCAGCCTTGACCCAACTGGCCCGAGCCTCGCGCTTGAGCACTTCGAGGCGCATGCGCAGCAGAACCACGGCGCCAAAGAAGCAGTAGAACCCCAGCACCGTGAACAGCAGCGGCAACCACATTTCGGCAGGCATGGCCGGTTTTTCGGTCAGGCTGAACGTCGCGCCCTGATGCAGGGTGTTCCACCATTCAACTGAATATTTGATGATCGGAATATTGATCACGCCAACGATTGCCAGCACCGCGCAAGCCTTCGCGGCGCTGTCACGATTACTGATGGCGTTGCCCAGGGCAATCAGACCGAAGTATAGAAACAGCAGAATCAGCATCGACGTAAGGCGTGCATCCCAGACCCACCAGGAACCCCAGGTCGGCTTACCCCAGATGGCCCCGCTGACCAGCGCCAACGCCGTCATCCAGGCACCGATGGGCGCTGCGCTTTGCAGCGCGACATCGGCAAGCTTCATTTTCCACACCAGCCCCACCACGCCGCAGACCGCCAGCATCACATAGCAGGACTGCGCGAGCATGGCCGCCGGAACGTGGATGTAAATAATCCGGAAACTATTGCCCTGCTGGTAGTCCGGTGGCGCGAAGGCCAGCCCCCAGACAACACCGATGCCGATCAGCAATACCGCGGCGATACTCAACCACGGCAGCAGACGCCCGCTGATGCCATAGAACCATTTTGGAGAACCGAGCTTGTGGAACCAGGCCCAACTCAATCCGCTTTTAGCGTTTTCTTTCATGACGCTGCCTTTCATCAAGCTGCCTTCTACGGTGTCGCTCGGGTTTGCTGCTGGCCAAATACAGCCATTCAGACAAACCTCATTTATTCGCCGACGCTAATCTTCAGGCCAGCGGCTATTGCAAAGGGTGTCAGGGTCACGGCAAGCGCGGTCAGGCTACCCAGCCAGAGCAGGTAGCCGGTTGCAGGCATACCTTGCAGCGCTGCTTGCAACGCGCCACTTCCCAGGATCAATACCGGGATGTACAACGGGAGGATCAACAGCGCCAGCAGCAGACCGCCGCGCTTCAAACCCACCGTCAACGCCGCGCCCACAGCACCGAGCAGGCTCAATACCGGTGTGCCCAATAGCAAGGACAACAGCAACACGGGCAGGCATTGAGTCGGCAAGCCGAGCATCAGCGCCAGCAGCGGCGCCAACAATACCAGCGCAAGACCGGAAAAGGTCCAATGTGCCAGCACTTTCGCCAGAACCAGTAGCGCCAGTGAATGCGAGGACAACACCCACTGCTCCAGCGAACCGTCCTCGAAATCGCTACGAAACAGGCCATCCAGCGAGAGCAGCACTGACAACAGGGCCGCTACCCAGACTAACCCCGGGGACAAGGTTTGCAACAGTTGCGTCTCCGGACCGACAGCCAGCGGGAACAAGGCGATAACAATCGCAAAGAACACCAGCGGGTTGGCCAGTTCGGCGGGACGCCTGAACAACAGACGCGCCTCGCGTGCGACCAGCAGGGTAAACACATGACTCATACGGCCCATTGCCCCAGATCAATATCGCGATAACCGGGCGGTGTGCGACTCAAGGTGTGGTGAGTGGTCAACACAATCATGCCGCCTCGCTCGCAATGCCCGGCCAGATGTTCTTCCAGTTGAGCAACGCCTTGTTTGTCGAGCGCAGTGAAGGGCTCGTCGAGAATCCAGACTGGCGGGCTTTCCAGATACAGACGCGCCAGCGCTACGCGCCGCTGTTGCCCGGCCGATAACGTATGGCACGGTACATCTTCAAATCCCCGCAGCCCGACAGCCTCGAGTGCTTGCCAGATTGCCGCTGATTCGGCTGGACGATGCAGGGCGCACAGCCAGGCAAGATTTTCCACCGGCGTCAGCAAATCCTTGATGCCGGCAGCATGACCGATCCAGAGTAAATTGCGCGCCAGTTCGACACGCTGCTCGCTTAACGGCAAACCGTTAACGAGTACCTGTCCGGCAGTCGGCTGCATGAGCCCACACAGCAGGCGCAACAGGCTGGTTTTGCCACTGCCGTTGGGACCGCTGATCTGCAGCATGTCACCTGCATTGACTTGCACCTCTAGGTGCTCGAAAAGCATTCGCCAGTCGCGCTCACACGCCAGGTCGCAGGCTTGCAGAAAAGGTATGGAACGAGTCATCCAGGGTTCCCGGTGCTGCGCAGGTCGCATCAGAACACAGCAGAGAACGTGCGGTCTGAAGAAATGGCTGTTCAAGTCAGCTTTAAAACGGCCGTTACATTGTGCAACTACCGCTCTACGATGGGCGCGCATTATACATGGCACGCCCGCCACGAGAGGGCATTTTCAACAGGTCGCGATTCCATGACAGGTGATATCACCAGCCTCCAACCGACAACAGCCGCTGCCGCTCTGGGCCGCGCAGGGCTTTCCCCGGCTCAGGTGCTTCAGTTACTGCAGCCGCTGGAAAACCTTATACAGCCGGGAGAGACTGTCGCGGCCGAGGTGATAACCCTCAAGCAGTTGCAACAGAACTTTCAATTGTTGATAAAACTGGCCCTGAGCAACGGTGGCCAGACGAGTGTCAACGTCACCAGCCCTCTGCCCCTGACGCCCGGCACCACGCTTTCGGTGTCTCAAGCTTCGCCTAGCGCGCTGACCATGACCTTGCAGCAGGTCAATACTGCTTTAAATAATCTGCAAACCAGTATCGACACCGATCAGTTGCCGCAAGGCACCTTGTTGCAGGCCCGGGTGCTCACCACTCAGGTGGTCGCCAACGCAGTCAGCCAGTTGACCGGTCAGGGAGCGCCACAAGCCGGTGCGCCCACAACTGCGACGTTACCGGGCACCCAGCCCGGTACTCAGCAGACTGCACAGCCGGCGCTTTATCGTTCTATCGTGATCCTGCTCAATACCGCGCTGGTTGGCACCAGCCTGAGTATCGAAAGCCCTCAACCATTGCGCCCGGGTGCACTGCTGAGCGCTCAGGTCCAAGGCAGCCAGAGTGTTAATTTCGTACCGCTGCCGAACAACCTCGATCAATTGGCAGTAACCCAGCAACTCACCACCCAGCAAAACCGCCAAGGCTCTCTGGACGTGCTGCTTAACGCGCTGCGTAACCTTCCACCTGCAAGCACGACGAGCTCAGCGCCCTCCTCGCCGCTCCAGGCGAGTATCCAGCAGTTGCTGGCAGACTTGCCGGACATCGAGCAGATGAGCAACCCGCGTGTCGTGGCTCAGGCGATCAACGCCAGCGGCCTGTTCATGGAGTCCAGATTGCTGGCCGGTCTCAACCCCATGGCGATGCCGGACATGAAGGCAAACCTGCTACAACTCATTACTCAGTTGCTGCCCGGCCTACCCGCCAATGCCAGCTACGACGCGGCCGCAGCCTCCAACATGCTGACCCGCACGATGCCAGGCGTTTTGCGCAGCGCCTTGGGCACCATGGGGCTGGTTGCACCGCCTCCCCTGCCGATCCACTTTCCGTTACCTTCGCGGGCAGTGAAAGGCGGCAAAGAAGATGATCTGGAAATTTTACTGAAATTCGCAGCAGCGGCAGTTTCGCGGGTTCAAAGCCATCAGTTGGCGAGCCTGGAACAGACCCGAAGCACCGCAGAAGGCAATCAACTGACCACCTGGCAGATGGAAATCCCGATGCGCAATGGTCAGGAAATCGTGCCCATGCAAGTCAAGGTGCAACGCGAAGACACGCCTGAAAAGGAAAACAGCAAGGACAAGGATGACAGCGAGCCCAAAGAAGCCATGGAAAAACTCTGGAGAATCGATCTGGCCTTTGACCTGTCTCCTCTCGGCGCACTCCAGGTCCAGGCGCAATTATTGCGCGGCAAGCTATCGAGCCAGCTCTGGGCAGAGCGTGCTGACAGTGCGGCATTGATCAGCAAGGAACTGGGTTACTTGCGCGAGCGATTGATTGCCTCCGGCCTTGAGGTGGGTGACTTGGCGTGCAGTCAAGGCGTGCCGCCTCAAGGCCCGCGTACTACTCTTCAACAACGCTGGATCGACGAGAACGCCTGATGAGCCAAGCTGACCAAAACCCGCGTCAGGCTATCGCGCTGACTTACGACGGCACGCACACGCCGACCTTGAGTGCCAAAGGTGATGATCAGTTGGCCGAGGCCATTCTGGCCATCGCCCGGGAATATGAAGTGCCTATCTATGAGAATGCCGAGCTGGTCAAGTTACTGGCGCGCATGGAGTTGGGCGACAGTATTCCGGAGCCGCTGTATCGTACCATTGCGGAGATCATTGCGTTTGCGTGGCATTTGAAGGGCAAGTTTCCGGTGGGGCAGGATCCGGATGCGCCGCCGGTGGAGCGGGATATTACGCCGAAGTGGTGAGGATATAGGTGGTGGTGCGTACATATCCGTTTTAGCGGTCAAGGCTGCTAATGGTTGCGCCCTTACGGCGCGTCACTTTCGAAGAGCGCGAAAGTAACCCATGTGGTTGATCCGTACATGCCCCACCACTTGGTGCCTCGCTGTCGCTCGGCATACCCGTAATCCGACATTGCTGCGTGGGGCCGCCGCCACCGGCCATCCATGGCCTGAGGCGGCTAAACTGGCATCCCTGCCGCCCCCTCATTTAGCAAGAGCCCCCACGCAGCAATGTCGAATTCCGGCCGGCGTGGTTTAACGGGGCGCCTGAGATCAAAATCTAAAGCAGATCAAAAGCAGCGGTTTCACCTCGGACCGGTAGGAGCGAACTTGTTCGCGAGACGTCAGCACATCCAACACAGGTTTCGTCTGACACACAGCATCGCAGCCTTCGGCAGCTCCTACAGAAAATCGGTAAGTTCACAAATCAGGTCGGCTGTCAGGCCGCCGCGCTTTTGATTTTGATCTTAGGCGCCCCGTTAGACCACGCTGGCCGAACGCAGATTCTGAAGCGTGGGACGCCCTTGAGTTGAAGAGTGGCAAGGATGCCGGGTTAGCCGCGCCGGGCCATGGACGGCCCATTGCGGCGGCCCACGGTTCGGGATCTGCGGGCGGGTACACCGAGCGACAGCGAGGTGCCGAGTGGTGGGGCAAGAGCGTTTTCGTTACTTTTGTCTGGGCCGGCTTCCGGATCTATCAAAAGTGACCCGCCGTAAGGGCGGAGCCATAACCCCAGCACACTCCAATAATGGATATGTACTCAGCACCAATGGTGCCCGCGCGAGCGAGCACCACCATCACCCCTGATTATGACTATGCAACTTGCTCATCAACTGAGCCTCTGCCTGAGTCAAACCACAGGCCTGGGTGAGTTCGTCGACGCTGGCACCCATGCCGACCAGCCGCGCTGCCTGAGCAAAAGACAACGTCGACGGATCGCGCTGTTCCAACGCAGTGAGTTTGTCAGGCAAAGGCCCGACAGTTGCCCGCAACTCGTGCAAAGCCTCACCCATCTTGACGGTACCGCTCTGGAAATGATCCACACGCCTGGCCAGCTCCCGAAAGCGCTGATCACGCAAAGCGTCCAGCTCTTCCCTCTTCAGGTCGAGCTGGCGCTGGCGCTTCGTGTACGTGATGAACAAACCCAGGGTCACTACCCAGAGAACCCCCAGGAAAATGACAGCTACCTCAAGAATCAATCAGATGTTCTCCAGCTCGGACCACTCTTCTTCAGACATCATCTTGTCCAGTTCAACAAGGATCAACAACTCACCGTTCTTGTTGCACACGCCCTGAATGAACTTGGCGGACTCGTCGTTACCGACGTTAGGTGCGGTTTCCACCTCAGACTGACGCAGATAAACCACTTCAGCAACGCTGTCGACCAGAATCCCGACCACTTGCTTGTCGGCTTCGATGATCACGATACGCGTGTTGTCGCTGACTTCAACCGGGTCCAGACCAAAACGCTGACGCGTGTCGATCACAGTCACGACGTTACCGCGCAGGTTGATGATACCCAGCACGTAGCTTGGAGCACCCGGTACTGGCGCGATCTCGGTATAGCGCAGCACTTCCTGGACCTGCATCACGTTGATGCCGTAAGACTCATTATCCAGGCGGAACGTAACCCACTGCAGAATAGGATCTTCGGAACCTTGTGCGGACGACTTCTTCATAACCCCAACCCCTCGCGTGTGTGCTGTGCAGGAGACGTGCTCTACGCCCCCTCTTGATTATTTGGTTTTGTGCATCTGCTTGACCGCGCCACTGGCTATCAACTCGGCCAACTCTGAAACATCCAGCAAGGCGCACATGTGCTCTATCACTGTGCCCGCCAACCAGGGACGTTGCCCTCGCTGGGTACGCCATTTGATCTCGCTCGGGTCAAGACGCAATGAGCGGCTGACTTGATGCACCGCCAACCCCCATTCATAACCCTGAACCGAAATTACATACTGCAAGCCCTGACGAAAATCGTCGCGGTACCGGTCCGGCATGATCCAGCGCGCGGTATCCAGGACTTTCAGGTTGCCACTCTGGCTCGGCAGGATTCCGAGGAACCATTCCGGCTGACCAAACAGCGGCGTCAAATCATGTCCGGCCAGGGGATAAATCGACCCCAGACAAACCAGCGGCACGGCCAACGTCAAACCGGCCACATCAAACAGCAGACATTCGAACGGCTCCTCTGCCCAGGCAGGCCGACCGTCGCTGGTAGGCGGCGGCGTGGGTGTGCGCTGGGCGGTTGCCAGATGAACATCGGCAACCGGCTCGATCAATTCTGCTGTCGGTACCGAAACCACCTTTGCAACTTCCGGCACGACTTCAACTTCAACCCGCGCCACCAAGGGGACGGCGACCGGGACCTGCACCGGCGCAGCAACCGCAACGGGTACGGCAACAGGCGCAGGTGCAGCAACGGCCACGGCAATCGGTGTCGCCAGAGCCTGCATGCGCTTGTCATGCTCCTGCTCTTCACGCACCGCTGCTTCAAAATCATCTTCCGCGAGCTTCGGCTCGTCCGGCAATACTTCGGGCAGATCTTCAGTGGCGTCCTGAAGCAGCGCATCCAGATAAGACTGCAGCGCCAACTGCGGTCGTGTTGCTATCTCTACAGGCCGATTCAGGTTCATACAGGTGCCACACAATGATTGACGCGATTACCGCTTGAATGAGTTATCGGCCAATGTAAGCCCCGACTTGAATGGTTCTGCGTGCCTGTCGAAAATAAAGACTGCGTGCTCATCTCAAGCCACCTGCGCCACGAGCTGCTCGGACAACAAATGCTTGAGCAAAGCCCGATAGGCCAGTACCGCACGGCTTTTGTTGTCGAACTGAGAAGGCGTGACACCCTTGCGGCTCGCATCGCGCAAACGGGTGTCCACGGGCACATAAGCTTTCCAGACATGTTCGGGAAAGCTGTCACGCAACAATTTAAGGGTCCCCATGGACGCCTGTGTGCGCCGGTCAAACAAGGTGGGCACGATGGTGTAGGGCAACGGGACTTTACGTGAGCGGTTGATCATCGCCAGGGTGTTGACCATGCGCTCAAGACCTTTGACGGCAAGGAACTCAGTCTGCACCGGGATCACCAACTGCTGACTCGCCGCCAATGCATTGACCATCAAGACACCCAACAAGGGTGGGCTATCGATCAAGGCGTAGTCGAAATCCTGCCAGAGCTGCGCCAGGCTTTTGGCGATTACCAGCCCCAGGCCACTCTGGCCGGGTGACTGGCGCTCAAGCGTGGCCAGTGCAGTGCTCGAAGGCAGCAGGGAAATGCGTTGATCGCTGGTCGGCAATAACAACTGGCCGGGCAGGCCATCGGGGATATTGCCTTTATTCAGGAACAGGTCAAAGACGCTGTGTTCAAGCAGGTCAGGGTCGTGACCGAAGTAACTGGTCATCGAGCCATGGGGGTCGAGATCGACCACAACCACGCGCTTGCCGGCATCGGCCAACAGCCCCGCTAACGCGATGGTCGAAGTGGTTTTACCCACGCCACCTTTTTGATTGGCTACTGCCCAGACTCTCATGTGTGCTCTTCCTCCCGTAATGGCGTGGCCATACCGAGAAACGACTATCGTACGGGTGACGAAGAATTGACGGTATTGCTGCGAACCGCCGGGTTGACAGGCGCAGGTGCAGTTTGTGTGCCAGCACGGCGCAAGGCAGCATCCGGTTGCGCATTGGCCGAGCCTGAAGCGGTCAGGCTACGGCGCACGTCCAGATTACGGGAGATCACCAGCACCACCCGACGATTGCGACCACGCCCTTCGGCCGTCGCATTGGAAGCCACTGGCTGGAATTCGCCATACCCTACCGAGGCCATGCGGGCGGGGTTAAGCCCTTCCATCGCGAGCATCCGCACGATGCTCGACGAACGCGCCGAAGAGAGTTCCCAGTTGGTCGGAAACTGCGAGGTGCTGATCGGCTGGTCATCGGTAAAACCTTCGACGTGAATCGGGTTGTCGAATGGCTTGATGATCTTCGCGACTTTTTCAATGATCGTGAACGCCTTGTCGCTCGGAATAG
Organism: Pseudomonas sp. HP_14; assembly: GCF_055283875.1. NCBI lineage: Bacteria > Pseudomonadati > Pseudomonadota > Gammaproteobacteria > Pseudomonadales > Pseudomonadaceae > Pseudomonas > Pseudomonas sp. HP_14. Next base: position 42,674 of record NZ_JBTOQI010000033.1, read on the forward strand.
CGTCACCGCTACCGAACAGCAAGCCTGAGCTGAGTTCGATTTCAATCCACAGCTCGTTGCCGCGCACCGTCATCTGATTGGATTTGATCAGGTCGCCGAAGCCCGCACGTACATCGTCGGCAATTTCCTTGAGCGGATCAGTGGTGTTCTGGCCGATGCCCGCGTCGACTTGCTCGCTGTCCCTGACCAGGGGCTCGGCCGGTTTGACCGACAGTGGGCGCTGCTCACCGATGGGGATCGGCTTCATGCTGCGCTCGGAGTCGTTGAATACACCGACCAAGGCCTCGGAGAGGATCTTGTACTTGCCTTCGTTGATAGACGAAATCGAATACATCACGACAAAAAAGGCAAACAGCAGCGTGATGAAGTCCGCGTAAGACACCAGCCAGCGCTCGTGATTTTCGTGCTCTTCGGGTCGACGACGTCGAGCCATGGCGTATTACTCCATGAAGCCTTGCAGCTTGAGTTCAATGGAGCGCGGGTTCTCACCCTCGGCAATGGACAGCAGACCTTCGAGCAGCATTTCCCGATAACGCGACTGGCGCAAGGCAATGCCCTTGAGCTTGTTGGCAACCGGCAACAGAATCAGGTTGGCCGAGGCCACGCCATAAATAGTGGCTACGAACGCCACGGCAATACCGCTGCCCAACTGACTCGGGTCGGCCAGATTGCCCATGACGTGAATAAGGCCCATCACCGCACCGATGATGCCGATGGTCGGCGCATAGCCGCCCATGCTTTCGAATACTTTGGCGGCCTGGACATCACGATGCTCCTGGGTCAGAAAATCGACTTCCAGGATGCTGCGAATCGCTTGTGGCTCAGCCCCATCCACCAGCAGTTGCAAGCCTTTGCGAGCGTAGGTATCAGGCTCGGCGTCGGCAACCGACTCAAGCCCCAGCAAACCTTCCTTGCGTGCGGTCATGCTCCAGTTGACCACCCGGTCGATGCCGCCCGCCAGATCAATGCGCGGCGGAAACAGAATCCAGATACCGATCTGAATAGCCCGTTTGAAAGCGCTCATGGGCGACTGCAGCATTGATGCTGCCAAGGTACCGCCAATGACGATCAATGCCGCAGGACCATTGAGCAAGGCGGACAAATGTCCACCTTCCAGATAGTTACCGCCGACAATTGCAATGAACGCGAGGATGAGACCGATCAGACTCAGAACATCCATCAGACACACGCCTCCACCAGGTGCCGGCCGATATCGTCCAGACTGTAAATCGCGTCCGCCAGGTCAGCTTTGACAATCGCCATTGGCATGCCATAGATCACGCAGCTTGCTTCGTCCTGAGCCCAAACGTGACTGCCACCTTGCTTGAGTAAACGCGCGCCCTCACGACCATCCGCGCCCATGCCGGTAAGCACGACCGCCAGCACCTTGTCGCCATAGGATTTGGCCGCCGAACCAAAGGTGATATCCACACAAGGCTTGTAATTCAGACGCTCGTCGCCCGGCAGGATTTTCACTGCACCGCGACCATCGATCATCATCTGCTTGCCACCTGGAGCCAGGAGCGCAAGACCTGGGCGCAGGATGTCACCATCCTCCGCTTCCTTGACGCTGATCTTGCACAGCTTGTCCAGACGCTCGGCGAAGGCCTTGGTGAATGCTGCGGGCATGTGCTGAATCAGTACGATAGGCGCAGGAAAATTGGCAGGCAGCTGAGTCAGCACACGCTGCAAGGCGACCGGGCCGCCCGTCGAGGTGCCGATAGCGACCAGCTTGTAAGCCTTGCGCTTGGGCGTACCCGACAACGGCGGGTGCGAACCGCTTGCCGCCGGAGCGGGCGCAGCTGCCGCACGCGGAGTTATCGGGCGCGCTGGAGCCGGGCTGGCCGTTCTGCCGGTGGCAGGGGCCGCAGTTGATGTATGAGTCGGGGCATGAGCTGGAGATGAAACCGGGGCGACTGCAGGCGCTGCCACCGGAGCCGAACCACTCAAGCCACGGCGATTACTGCGCGAGATGCTGTGGACCTTTTCACACAGCAGTTGCTTGACCTTCTGCGGGTTACGCGAAATGTCTTCGAAATTCTTGGGCAGGAAATCCACCGCACCGGCGTCCAGGGCATCCAGCGTAACGCGGGCACCTTCGTGGGTCAGCGAGGAGAACATCAGCACCGGGGTTGGACTGCGCTGCATGATTTGGCGAACAGCAGTGATGCCGTCCATCATGGGCATTTCGTAGTCCATGGTAATCACGTCAGGTTTGAGCGACAGCACCAGATCAATCGCTTCCTTGCCGTTGCTCGCGGTACCGACAACCTTGATGTTTGGGTCTGAAGAAAGAATTTCCGTGACGCGGCGGCGGAAGAAACCGGAGTCATCCACCACCAATACCTTGACTACCATAAACACTCCATTACAGGCTGCACGGAAACTGCTGCGCTATGCGACGCGCCGTTGAAGCAAGCTTCACCCAACGACAGAAAAACCGATCGAAGCAGGCCTCAAAAGGTCACGGGACGCACACGCTCTTTTGCCAACTGCGTCTGCGACTCGTCATTGTTATTGCCTCGCATCCATTTGCAGCGTTTTCGACACCGCCTGACCAGGCGTCACGGACAGTTGTCTGCCCGTGACACCAGAATCAAATACGCCGTGCGGCGTACCGCTTGAGCATACTCGGCACATCGAGAATCAAGGCAATGCGACCGTCACCAGTGATGGTGGCGCCAGACATGCCAGGTGTCCCCTGCAACATTTTACCCAGCGGCTTGATGACCACTTCTTCCTGGCCCACCAACTGATCGACAACGAAGCCGATACGCTGGGTGCCTACCGAAAGAATCACCACATGCCCTTCATGCTGCTCTTCGTGGACGGCCGAGCTGACCAGCCAGCGCTTGAGGTAGAACAGCGGCAGTGCCTTGTCACGCACGATCACCACTTCCTGACCATCAACAACGTTGGTAGTCGAGAGGTCCAGGTGGAAGATCTCGTTCACGTTGACCAGCGGGAATGCGAAGGCCTGATTGCCCAGCATCACCATCAGGGTCGGCATGATTGCCAGGGTCAACGGCACCTTGATGACGATCTTCGAGCCCTGACCCTTGGTCGAGTAGATGTTGATCGTACCGTTGAGCTGGGCAATCTTGGTTTTCACCACGTCCATGCCCACACCACGGCCCGACACGTCGGAGATCTCGGTTTTGGTCGAGAACCCTGGGGCGAAAATCAGGTTGTAGCAGTCGGTATCGCTCAGGCGATCAGCAGCATCCTTGTCCATCACGCCACGCTTGACCGCAATCGAGCGCAAGACGTTAGGGTCCATGCCCTTGCCGTCATCTGAAATCGACAACAGGATGTGGTCGCCTTCCTGCTCGGCAGAGAGAATGACCCGTCCGCCACGCGGCTTGCCTGATGCCTCACGCTCTTCCGGGGTTTCTACACCGTGGTCGACCGCGTTACGCACCAAGTGGACCAGTGGATCGGCAAGCGCCTCTACGAGGTTCTTGTCCAGATCGGTCTCTTCACCGACCAGTTCCAGGTTGATCTCTTTCTTGAGCTGGCGAGCCAGGTCACGTACCAGTCGCGGGAAGCGACCGAACACTTTCTTGATCGGCTGCATCCGGGTCTTCATCACCGCGGTCTGCAAGTCAGCTGTCACCACATCAAGGTTGGAAACCGCCTTGGACATGGCTTCGTCGCCACTGTTGAGACCCAGGCGCACCAGACGGTTACGCACCAGCACCAGTTCGCCGACCATGTTCATGATCTCGTCCAGGCGCGCGGTATCAACCCGTACGGTGGTTTCCGCTTCCGAGGCGACCGGTTTCTCGGCCGGTGGCGCAGCTGGCTTGGCTGGCGCAGGAGCAGGTGCAGCAGCCTTGGCGGGCGCTGGCGCGGCTGCCGGTTTGGCCGCTGCAGCCGGAGCAGGCTTGGCCGCCGGTGCTGCTGGCTTGGCAGGCGCAGACACGGCCGCAGCAGGTGCAGCAACCGCCGCAGCTACGTCAGGCTCGAACTTGCCTTTGCCATGCAACTCGTCAAGCAGTGCTTCAAATTCGTTATCGGAGATTTCGTCGCCTTTACCGGCCGGCGCGCTGGCAGCAGGTGCCGCCGCAGCAGGTGCAGGAGCCGCTGCGGCGGAAGGATCGAACGAACCCTTGCCGTGCAGCTGATCGAGCAACGCTTCGAATTCATCGTCGGTGATGTCGCCGCTTTCCGCTTTGCCAGCGGGTGCGGCAGCTGGAGCGACGGCAGCAGGCGCTGCACTGTCTGCAGCAAACTGGCCTTTGCCGTGTAACTGATCGAGCAGCGATTCGAATTCCGAATCGGTGATCTCATCGGATGCCGCTGCGCCAGTGGTCGGCGCGGCAGCAGCCGCTGGCTGCTCTTTCGCGGAATTGAGCTGATCAAGCAAGTGCTCGAATTCGGTATCAGTGATCTCGTCTGAAGCGGCTTCAGCGGCAGCTTCAACAGGTGCCTCTTCTACTTCTTCCAAGGCTTCAGCCGCAGGAGCTTCGTCAGCCGATGCTGGCTCAGCCAGCCGCGCCAGTGCCGCGAGCAGTTCCGGTGTAGCCGGAGTGACTTCGCTACGTTCGCGCACCTGGCTGAACATCGCGTTGACCGCATCCAGCGCTTCCAGGACCACGTCCATCAATTCCGAATCAACGCGACGCTCACCCTTACGCAGGATGTCGAAGACGTTCTCGGCGATGTGGCAGCACTCCACCAGCTCATGGAGCTGGAGGAAGCCGGCGCCCCCTTTTACAGTGTGAAAACCGCGAAAAATTGCATTGAGCAGATCTGCGTCATCCGGTCGGCTTTCCAGCTCGACCAACTGTTCAGACAACTGCTCCAGAATTTCGCCGGCCTCTACCAGAAAATCCTGAAGGATCTCTTCATCGGCGCCGAAGCTCATTGGGGTGCTCCCTAAAATTAACCGTCAACAGACCAGACTTAGAAGCCCAGGCTCGATAGCAGATCGTCTACATCGTCCTGTCCGGACACAACGTCTTCCCGTTTATCGGCATGAATCTGCGGACCTTCACCCTGTTTGAGATGTTTTTGTGGATCTTTTTCTGCGCGGATGGATTCGTCGTCATGTTCGATGCCCGCAAAGCGGTCGACATGACTGGCCATGAGCACCAGTTTGAGCAGATTGCTCTCCACTTCAGTGACCAATTGCGTGACGCGCTTGATCACTTGACCGGTAAGGTCCTGGAAGTCCTGAGCCAGCAGAATATCGTTGAGGTGGGAGGAAACCTTCTGGGTATCCTGTTCGCTGCGCGTCAAGAAACCATCGACACGCCGCGCCAGCTCACGAAACTCTTCTGCGCCGACTTCACGGCGCATGAAGCGCCCCCAGTCAGCACTCAAGGCCTTGGCCTCATCGTTCAGACTATGGATCAGCGGGGTGCTTTCCTCGACCAGATCCATGGTGCGGTTAGCTGCGTTTTCCGTAAGCCTGACAACATACGACAGGCGTTCGGTGGCATCCGTGATCTGGGACACTTCTTCAGCTTGCGGCATGTTCGGGTCAATTTGAAAATTGACGATCGCACTGTGCAGCTCGCGAGTCAGCTTGCCGATCTCTTGATAGAGACCGCGATCCCGAGCCTGGTTAAGCTCGTGGATCAATTGCACCGCGTCGCCGAAACGGCCTTTTTCAAGGCTCGTCACCAGCTCGCTAGCGTGTTTCTTCAGGGTCGCTTCAAACTCGCCCATTGACGTTTCGTTGTTCTCCATAGAGCCCTCGCGGCATACATCAGCTATTGACGCGCTCGAAGATCTTGTCGATCTTTTCTTTCAGCGCCTGAGCCGTGAATGGCTTGACGACATAACCATTGACGCCGGCCTGAGCCGCTTCAATGATCTGGTCGCGCTTGGCTTCTGCGGTCACCATCAACACCGGCAGGTGCTTGAGGCGCTCATCGGCACGTACTTTACGCAGCAGGTCGATACCGGTCATGCCAGGCATGTTCCAGTCCGTTACCAGAAAGTCAAAAGAACCGCTTTCCAGCATCGGCAACGCGGTAAGCCCGTCATCGGCTTCGGACGTGTTGGTGAAGCCCAGATCACGTAGCAGGTTTTTAATGATCCGCCGCATCGTTGAGAAGTCATCAACGATGAGGATTTTCATGTTCTTGTCCAATTCGACCTCCAAGCAGTCTTTGACGCGTTCAGCACCTGAACGCGCTGTTCAATCAATACCGGCACAGCTCACATCGGCTGTGCGAAAACGACGACGGGCTTGGTATATCAACAACTATGGAAACCGCACAGCAAATCCACGGGCTGCATTAAAGCTATTGCTTCTACAGTCCGTGGAGCGAAATACCTGTACGGCTCCAGCCTTGTCCACTGTCCCACGTAACGCTTTGCACAGCCTGCTCACACGCGACACGCCATCACCAAGGACGCATACCGCCTGTCAACGCGCTCGCCACTCTCCCAAACGCCCCCGCAAACGAGCGGCGCACTGGCTGTGTAACTGGCTGACTCGCGATTCACTGACCCCCAGGACCTCACCGATTTCCTTGAGGTTCAGCTCCTCGTCATAGTACAGCGCCAAGACCAGACGTTCACGCTCAGGCAAGTTGGCAATTGCATCTGCCAACGCAGCCTGGAAGCGTTCATCCTCCAGGTCGCGCGACGGCTCAAGCGAACCGCTTGCGCCATCCTCATGCAGCCCTTCATGTTCGCCGTCCTGTAGCAGGTCGTCAAAACTGAAGAGGCGACTGCCCAAGGTATCGTTCAAAATCCCGTAATAATCATCGAGACTCAATTGGAGTTCGGCCGCAACTTCGTGATCTTTAGCGTCGCGACCTGTTTTAGCTTCAATTGAGCGAATTGCGTCACTGACCATGCGCGTATTGCGGTGAACAGAGCGTGGCGCCCAGTCCCCTTTGCGCACTTCATCAAGCATCGCACCGCGAATACGAATCCCGGCATAAGTCTCGAAACTCGCGCCCTTGGTGCAATCGTACTTGGTGGACACTTCCAGCAAGCCGATCATGCCCGCCTGAATCAGGTCTTCGACCTGAACACTGGCTGGCAGACGCGCCAGCAAGTGGTACGCAATGCGCTTGACCAGCGGAGCATACCGCTCGATCAACTCATATTGCGAGTTTCTGGAAGCCTTGCTGTACATCTGGTAGCCGCTCGCGGTCATTGAACAGGCCCTGCGCTTGTCTGGTAAACCAGTCGCTCGACGAAGAACTCAAGATGCCCGCGAGGGTTGGCAGGCAGTGGCCAGGTATCGACCTTCTGCGCAATAGCCTTGAACGCCAGTGAGCATTTAGAGCGTGGGAAAGCTTCGTATACGGCACGTTGCTTCTGGACGGCCTTGCGAACACATTCGTCGTAAGGCACGGCGCCAACATATTGCAAGGCAACGTCAAGGAAACGGTCGGTCACCTTGGTCAGCTTGGCAAACAGGTTGCGACCTTCCTGCGGACTCTGGGCCATGTTGGCCAGAACCCGGAAACGGTTCATGCCGTAGTCGCGATTGAGCAGCTTGATCAGCGCGTAGGCGTCGGTGATCGAAGTAGGCTCGTCACAGACCACCAGCAACACTTCCTGAGCAGCGCGGACGAAGCTGACCACTGACTCGCCAATCCCGGCTGCGGTGTCAATCACCAGCACATCCAGATTGTCGCCAATGTCGCTGAACGCCTGGATCAGGCCGGCATGTTGCGCCGGGCTCAGATGAACCATGCTCTGGGTGCCGGAAGCGGCAGGCACGATTCGAATCCCGCCCGGACCTTGCAACAAAACGTCGCGAAGCTCACAACGGCCCTCGATCACATCAGCAAGGGTGCGTTTAGGCGTCAGGCCAAGAAGGACATCGACATTCGCCAGGCCAAGGTCGGCGTCCAGCAGCATGACGCGCCGGCCGAGCTCGGCCAAGGCCAGCGAAAGATTCACTGACACGTTAGTCTTACCGACGCCACCCTTGCCGCCGGTCACCGCGATCACCTGTACGGGATGCATGCTGCCCATGTTATTTCTTTACCTTGTCTTGCGTAGACCGTAGCCAGATTGCGGGCGACACGCTCAGTGAAGAGCCATGCCGGGCAGACCATCGATGCAGGTAACGTCCAATAGTTCGCTTCACTTAACCGACCCGTTTGTTGGGGTTGTGGTAAAGGTCGGCGAACATGTCCGCCATGGCCTCTTCGCTTGGCTCTTCTTGCATCTGCACATTGACCGCACGCGACACCAGTTGGTGCCTGCGAGGCAGGTGAAGATCATCAGGAATTCGTGGGCCATCAGTCAGATAGGCCACTGGCAGCTCATGACTGATCGCAAGGCTGAGCACCTCACCCAGGCTGGCAGTTTCGTCCAGCTTGGTCAGGATGCATCCCGCCAGACCACAGCGCTTGTAGCTGTGATAGGCCGCAGTGAGCACCTGTTTCTGGCTGGTGGTTGCCAGTACCAGATAATTACGAGACTTGATGCCGCGCCCTGCCAGACTTTCCAGCTGCATGCGCAACGCCGGATCACTGGCTTGCAGGCCGGCGGTATCGATCAACACGACACGCTTGCGCAGCAGCGGATCAAGCGCCTGCGCCAGCGACTGGCCAGGATCGACATGAGTCACCGGCACATTGAGGATGCGACCCAATGTCTTGAGTTGCTCCTGAGCACCGATACGGAAACTGTCCATGCTGACCAAAGCGATATTCTGTGCGCCGTACTTGAGTACGTAGCGCGCCGCCAGCTTGGCGAGCGTGGTGGTCTTGCCCATGCCGGCAGGGCCGACCATGGCAATCACACCACCCTCTTCCAGCGGCTCCACGTCAGGCACTTCAATCATGCGCGCCAGGTGCGCCAAGAGCATACGCCAAGCCTGACGCGGCTCGTCGATATCAGGGATCATTTCCAGCAGGTCGCGCGACAGCGGGCCGGACAAGCCGACACGTTGCAGACGGCGCCACAGATTGGCCTGTGCCGGACGGCTGCCTTGCAACTGGTTCCATGCCAGGGAGCCAAGCTGGACTTCCAGCAGCTCGCGCAGGCCGTTCAATTCAAAACGCATCGAGTCGTAACCGCGCTGATTACCTGCTGGCGCAGCCGGTGCGGCCTGTGGCTGCACAAAGGGACGCGGCGGCTCTTCCAGAGTCGGCTCGATGTGAGTGTCAGCGGCGCTCAATGGCAAACCGGCAAACAACTGGCGATTGGTCGCGCCGTCGCTGTCACCACGATTGTTCAGTTCTGCCTGAGCCGAGACGATGCGCGACTGGGTTTTGCGCAACTCGTCCTCAAGCTCGATATTCGGGACGCGAGGCGCCAGCGCGGACAGCTTGTAATCCAGGGCAGCAGTCAGCTCGACGCCACCGGCAATTCGCCGGTTGCCGATGATGGCCGCTTCAGCGCCCAGCTCATCACGAACCAGTTTCATGGCTTGACGCATATCGGCGGCGAAAAATCGCTTAACTTGCATGACTCACTACCTCAGCCGTTAGGCCCGACAGTCGCTACGATGGTTACTTGCTTGTTGTCAGGAATTTCCTGATACGCCAACACGTGCATATTCGGTACAGCCAGCCGCCCAAACCGCGACAGCATCGCCCGAACCGGGCCGGCTACCAGCAGAATCACTGGCAAGCCTTGCATCTCCTGACGCTGGGCGGCATCGATCAGCGAACGCTGAAGTTTCTCTGCCATGCTCGGCTCGAGAAGAACGCCTTCTTCCTGACCCTGACCAGCCTTCTGCAGACTATTGAGCAATATCTGTTCCAACCTTGGCTCCAGCGTGATAACTGGTAGCTCCGGCTCAATGCCTACAATGCTTTGCACGATGGCGCGACTCAAACCGACCCGAACAGCAGCCACCAATGCGGCGGTATCTTGACTCCGTTGAGCGTTGTTGGCGATAGCCTCGGCAATCGTCCGGATATCCCGAACCGGTACCTGTTCAGACAGCAACGCCTGCAATACCTTGAGCAACGCCGACAACGAAAGGATGCCCGGTACCAGCTCCTCAGCGAGTTTAGGCGAGCCTTTAGCCAGCAATTGCATCAATTGCTGCACTTCTTCATGGCCAATCAGCTCGTGCGAGTGCTTGTAGAGAATCTGGTTAAGGTGGGTCGCGACCACGGTACTGGCATCAACCACGGTATATCCAAGCGACTGAGCCTGACTGCGCTGGCTGATTTCAATCCAGACAGCTTCCAGACCAAACGCCGGGTCCTTGGCGGTAATACCATTGAGCGATCCGAAGACCTGGCCAGGGTTAATCGCCAGTTCGCGGTCCGGATAAATCTCTGCTTCTGCCAACGTGACGCCCATTAGCGTCAAACGATAGGCACTTGGCGCCAGGTCCAGGTTGTCGCGAATATGGACGGTCGGCATCAGGAAGCCCAACTCCTGGGAAAGCTTCTTACGCACGCCTTTGATTCGCGCCAAGAGCTGACCACCCTGATTGCGGTCCACGAGCGGAATCAGGCGATAGCCTACTTCTAGACCGATCATGTCGATAGGCGTCACGTCATCCCAGCCCAGCTCTTTTGAGTCCTGCGCACGGGTTGGCGACGGCAACATCTCTTGCTGACGTTTGACCTCCTCCAGCGCCATGACCTTGACCCTGTCCTCTTTCTTCCACAGAACGTAAGCGATGCCGCAAGCAACAAGGCCAAGGCTGATGAAAGAAAAATGCGGCATGCCTGGCACCAGGCCCATCACAATCATGATCGCGCCCGATACACCCAATGCTTTCCACGAGGTGAACATCTGACGGTTGATCATCTTGCCCATTTCTTCCGAACCGGAAGCACGGGTCACCATGATTGCTGCGGCGGTGGACAACAGCAGTGATGGCAATTGCGCCACCAAACCGTCACCGATGGTCAGCAGCGTGTAAATCCTGCCAGCGTCGGCGAAGGTCATGCCGTGCTGCAGCATGCCAACCAGCATGCCGCCGATGAGGTTGATAAACAGGATCAGCAAACCAGCGATGGCGTCACCACGAACAAACTTGCTCGCACCGTCCATGGAACCGTAGAACTCGGCCTCCTGGGCCACCTCAAGACGGCGACGCTTGGCTTCAGGTTGATCAATCAGGCCGGCGTTCAAATCGGCATCGATTGCCATTTGCTTACCGGGCATCGCGTCCAGAGTGAAACGCGCGCTTACCTCGGAGATACGCCCGGCACCTTTGGTGATTACCACGAAGTTGATGATCATCAGAATGGCGAAAACCACGATACCGACAACGTAGTTACCACCAATCACCACCTCACCAAAGGCCTGAATCACCTTACCGGCAGCGGCATGACCGTCCTGACCATGAAGCATCACCACGCGGGTAGAGGCTACGTTGAGCGCGAGACGCAACAGCGTGGCAACCAGCAGAATGGTCGGGAATACCGAAAAATCGAGTGGGCGCAGCGCGTATACGCAGACCAGCAGGACCACGATGGACAACGCAATGTTGAACGTAAAGAACACGTCCAGCAGGAACGGCGGGATGGGCAACATCATCATTGCCATCATGACCAACAGCAACAACGGGACGCCCAGCTGGCCACGGCCCAGGCCTGCCAGATTGCTGCGTGCGCTACTGATTAACTGAGAGCGATCCACCGATTGTTCACCTGCGCACTAAATCAAAACTTTGACGCCGATGGCGACCTGACATGACCTATTGCAAGAAGCTTTCCAACTGTTGAATCGGTGATGAAATAGAGGGCGGGGTCTGTAAGAAAGTGTGAGGCTGCGTGGTTGTGTGGTGGCGATCGACGTTCAGCAGTCGCAGCCATGCGTCGCTCGTGCGCGCCTGCACAGTCAGATGCTTGCCGCATGACGTCGAAGACGGAATGGTCGCGCCTGCAGAAAACGCATTTCAAATCAGAAGGATAGTATTTTTTGAAAGGAGATCGCCTTGCGTGCCTGAACTGACGTCATCGCGAGCCAGCTCACTCCTACAGTCAAATCAGCCCTGTAGGAGTGAGCTGGCTCGCGATGACGCCGGTGCAGTCACAGCAGCAATCAAGCATCCCGCTGCAGATCCGGCGGAATGGTGATATCCCCCAGCGGGTCCGGGCGCTTGCCCTGACCTGCATGGTACTGACGGATCTGATAGACATAAGCCAGCACCTGAGCAACCGCCAGGTACAAACCACCCGGGATCTCCTGATCAAGCTCGGTACTGTAGTAGATCGAGCGCGCCAGGCCTGGCGACTCAAGGATCAGAATCTGGTGATGCGCGCCGATCTCACGAATTTTCAACGCGATGAAATCGGTACCCTTGGCGACCAGCATCGGCGCCCCGCCCTGCTCAGGATCGTATTTGAGCGCGACGGCAAAGTGCGTCGGGTTGGTGATGATTACATCAGCCTGCGGAACGGACTCCATCATGCGCCGCTGGGACATTTCGAAGCGTAACTGACGAATCCGCTGCTTGACCTCAGGACTACCCTCAGCATTTTTATGCTCGTCGCGCACTTCCTGCTTGGTCATCAGCAGTTTCTTGTGCGCTTCCCACAACTGGAATGGCACATCCACTGCAGCGATGAAAAACAGACCGGCAGACATCCATAACGAGCTCCAGCCCACCACCTGCAGGCTGTGAATGATCGCCCTTTCCAACGGCTCATGCGCAATAGAGATCAGCGCATCCTTCTCCATGTCGAGCACGAACAGCGCAACGATCAACACAATGACGAATTTCGCGAAAGACTTGACCAGCTCAATCAGCGCAGTAGGAGAAAACATGCGCTTGAGGCCGGACAAAGGATTCATGCGGCTGAACTTGGGAAAAAGCGACTTGGTGGTGAACAACCAACCGCCCAATGAGATAGGCCCAATGATCGCCGCGGCCAGCATGACTAACAAAAATGGCGTCATGACTGTCAAAGCAAGCTTGCCGGTCGCGAGCAGCATGCGCCCCATGGAACCCTGATCCATCAGCACTTCACGGGTAATCGTGAAGTTCGACGTCATCATGTAGGCCATCGCTTCTGCGACCTTCCCCCCCTCCATAATCAAGCCAATAGCGCCCGCCAGCATCACAACCAGGGTATTCAACTCCTTGGAGCGCGCAATCTGGCCGTCATTTCGGGAGTCCTGGCGCTTTTTGTCCGTGGGGTCTTCTGTCTTGTCCTGACCATTCTCGTTCTCGGCCATTTAGCGAGCCCTCACCATATCGCGGAAGGTCTGCAACGCCTGCACCGCCAATGGCTGGTACTGGTTAAGAATATCGCCCAGGGTAATCCATAGAATGACCATGCCCAGAACCAGCGTCAGCGGGAAACCGATAGAGAAGATATTCAACTGCGGCGCGGCACGGGTCATGATTCCGAAGGCAATGTTGACCACCAGCAGCGCAGTGATCGCTGGCAGAACCAGCCTGAGCCCGGCACTCATGACCCAGGTCAGACCGTTGGCCAGCCCCCAGAAATTGGACACCTGCAAACCGCTCCCCACCGGCATGGTGGTAAAACTCTCGATCAGGGTTTCAATCACCACAAGGTGACCATTCATGCCCAGGAACACCAGCGTAACCAGCATCGTAAAGAACTGGCCGATCACGGCAGAAGAGACCCCGTTGGTAGGGTCGACCATAGAGGCGAAGCCCATACCCATTTGCGTCGAAATGATCTGCCCGGCAACCACGAAGGCATGAAAGAACAACTGAAGGCAAAGCCCCAGGCCCGCACCAATGATGATCTGCTCACCAATCAGCAAAAGGGCTGAGAGGTCCAGCGCATTGACCTCCGGCATGGGCGGCAGAACCGGAGCCACAACCACCGTAATAGCCAGAGCAAAATAAAGACGGACACGGCCTGGGACCAGCGTCGTACCGATGATCGGCATGGTCATCAACAGCGCAGTAATGCGGAACATCGGCAGCATGAAGCTCGCGACCCACGTGCCAATCTGCCCATTGGTCAGGGCCAGAACCGGTTCCATGGGGTTAGCCGATCACAGTCGGGATGCTGGTATAGAGCCCAATGATGTATTCCATGAACACCTTGAGCAGCCACGGACCGGCGATAATCAAGGTGATCAGCATCACGATGAGACGCGGCAGAAAGCTCAACGTCTGTTCGTTGATCTGGGTGGCTGCTTGAAACATTGCGACCAGCAAACCACACAGCAGGCTGGGAATAACCAGAATTGCCACAAGCACAGTGGTCAACCACAACGCCTCGCGGAACAGGTCGACAGCTACTTCTGGCGTCATCGCACAGACTCCTGATCAAGACGGGTCATACACCACCAAAACTGCCCGCAAGGGTGCCGACGATCAACGCCCAGCCATCCACCAGCACAAACAGCATGATTTTGAACGGCAAGGAAATGATCAGCGGCGACAGCATCATCATACCCATCGCCATCAATACGCTGGCAACCACCAGGTCGATGACCAGGAACGGAATGAAGATCATGAAACCGATCTGAAAGGCAGTCTTGAGCTCGGAAATAACAAAAGCCGGGACCAGAATCGTCAGCGGCGCCTGATCCGGAGAGGCAATGTCAGTGCGCTTGGACAGGCGCATGAACAGCTCAAGATCGCTGGTACGGGTTTGCGCCAGCATGAAATCCTTGATCGGCACTTGTGCGCGAGCCACTGCATCCTGCGCCGTCAGCGTTTCAGCCAGATACGGCTGCAAAGCGTCCTGATTCACCCGATCAAACACCGGCGCCATGATGAACATGGTCAGAAACAGCGCCATGCCAGTCAGGATCTGGTTGGACGGCGTCTGCTGGAGACCAAGGGCCTGACGCAAAATCGAGAAAACAATGATGATTCGGGTAAAGCTGGTCATCAGCATGACGAACGCTGGAATAAAGCTCAGCGCCGTCATGATCAGAAGAATTTGCAGGCTGACCGAATACTCCTGCTGGCCGTCCGCACCGTTGGACAGGGTAATCGCCGGGATCGACAACGGATCGGCGGCGAACGCCAAAGGCGCTGCCAGCACCAGCACAAGCGTCAACAGAATGCGCAGCATTACTTCTTATCCTTCTGAACCTTGTTGCCCATCAAGTCCATCAAACGCTGTGCAAACTCGGAATTCACTGGCTGACGCTCGGGCACCTGCACAGGCTGGCTAAGCACATGCAAAGGGGTGATTCGCCCAGGTGTAACACCCAGCAGAATCTGCTCGTCACCCACCTGAATGAGCATCAGACGGTCGCGTGGGCCGATGGCCCGCGAACCGACCAATTCAATAACCTGAGCATTGCCCGGTACGCCGCGCTGAACCCGGCGCATCAGCCAAGCCAAAGCAAAGATGAGGCCGACCACCAATAGCAGCCCGAACAGCAACTGCACGATTTGCCCGCCCATGCCGGACGACAATGCAGCATTTGCCTGAGGAGCCGCAGCCTGCACTGCAGGCTCGGCCGCCAGAGCACTCAGCGGCATGGCAAGCAAGACGGTGACCGCTTTTATCACCTTCACTAGCGCAGCTTCTTGATACGTTCGCTTGGGCTGATCACATCAGTCAGGCGGATGCCGAACTTCTCGTTGACCACCACCACCTCGCCATGCGCGATCAACGTGCCATTGACCAACACATCAAGCGGCTCACCCGCCAGACGATCCAGCTCGATCACCGAACCCTGGTTAAGCTGCAGCAGGTTGCGAATGTTGATATCGGTGCTGCCCACTTCCATGGAAATGGACACAGGGATATCCAGGATCACGTCGAGGTTAGGACCATCCAGAGTTACCTGAGCATTGCTCTTGGGCACGCTACCGAACTCTTCCATGGCCATACGGCTGGAAGCTGCCGAGTTTCCGGCGTCCGCAGCGAGCAACGCATCGATATCGCTTTGACCGTCACCACCTGTCTCTTCCAGTGCTGCAGCCCACTCATCGGCCAGCGCCTGATCATCAGCAGACGTCATATCGTTTTCATCAGCCATCGGTTGTCCTCGGTGAACATTGATTCAGTTGCACAAAAATTTTCGGCGGTAGAAAAACTCAACGCCGCTCTATCGGCTCGATGACCTGCAACGCCAGATTGCCTTGATGCGATCCCAGCTTGACCTTGAATGAAGGCACGCCATTGGCACGCATCACCATCTCGTCAGGCATCTCAACCGGGATAATGTCACCCGGCTGCATGTGCAGGATGTCGCGCAACAGCAACTGCCGACGGACAACCGTCGCGCTCATAGGCACCGCGACATCAAGCACATCCTGCTTGAGTGCATTGATCCAGCGCTCGTCCTGGTCATCCAGATCGGACTGAAAGCCCGCATCGAGCATTTCCCGAATAGGCTCGATCATCGAGTAAGGCAAGGTAACGTGCAGATCGCCGCCGCCACCGTCCAGCTCGATATGGAAAGTCGAGACGACAACCGCTTCGCTTGGGCCGACGATGTTGGCCATGGCCGGGTTCACTTCGGAGTTGATGTACTCAAAGTTCACTTCCATGATCGCCTGCCAGGCCTCTTTCATATCGATGAAAGCCTGGTCCAGCACCATGCGCACCACACGCAGCTCGGTTGGCGTAAATTCACGCCCTTCAATCTTGGCGTGACGACCGTCACCGCCAAAGAAGTTATCCACCAGTTTGAAGACCAGCTTGGCATCAAGGATGAACAGCCCGGTGCCCCGCAACGGTTTGAGCTTGACCAGGTTGAGACTGGTCGGGACGTACAGCGAATGCACGTACTCGCCAAACTTCATCACCTGCACGCCGCCCACCGCCACGTCAGCGGAGCGACGCAACAGGTTGAACATGCTGATACGGGTATAACGGGCGAATCGCTCGTTGATCATTTCCAGGGTCGGCATCCGACCCCGCACGATCCGGTCCTGACTGGTCAGGTCGTAGCTTTTAATGCTGCCGGGCTCAGCAGCATTCTCGGTTGCAACCAGACCGTCGTCCACGCCGTGCAACAGCGCGTCGATCTCATCCTGGGACAGCAGGTCTTGCACGGCCATGTCGTGTTCCTACTGCAGTACGAAGTTAGTGAAAAGCAGTTGCTCGATCACGGTTTTACCCAGTTCTTTCTGGGCGACCTCCTGAACACTGGCGGTCGCTTTCTGACGCAGCATTTCCTGACCTATCGGTGAGGCTAGCTGGTCGAAGGGAATACCTGCAAAGAGCATCACCAGATTATTGCGAATGACTGGCATGTGTACTTTCAATGCATCCAGGTCGGGCTGATTGCGGGCCAGCATGGTGATGCTGACTTGCATGTAGCGCTGACGACCATTGGAGTTGAAGTTGACCACGAACGCCGGGGTCATCGCTTCAAAGACAGCAGGATGCTTTGCATTGGGGTCCGCCGCAGCAGCAGCTGCCGGATCCACTTTAGGCTCGGAGCTGTGCATGAAGAACCATGTCGCGCCTACTGAAAGGCCAACTGCCAGCAATAAAGCCACTACCGCAACGATGATGAGCTTGAGTTTGCCTTTCGAGCCAGGTTCTTTAACTTCGTCGCTCTTCGCCATGCCAATAATCCGTCACTATTCGGGGGGTTCGCTAATGCGTGACAGAGGGAGAGCAAGTGTTATGCCAGAGTTGGAGAGGACGAGCAGGAAGGGAGTTTTAGTGACGGGATATTTCAAGGGTTTATGTATTTCCAGCACTCTGCAGCACTGGTTGCGCTGCAGGAGCTACCCCGATGCCCATGACTCAGCGCTGTCGCGGAGCAAATATTGGACTGGAGCTCACCGAGGCGACGAGGCCAGTGATAGCGGCTTGGCTGACACTCCGCCATCGCTGGCCTCATAACCTCGGTGAGCTCCTACAAGACAGCGTTCAATCTGGAGGATTGCGCTTTGTTCGACGAGAGCTTCAAGGCGCTTGCTGAACGATAGCCCCAACCATCAAGCGTAGTAATCGATCTCGCTGGTACCCACGACTCGCTGGGCTGGCTGACTGATCGCTACACCAGTATCTGCATCGCCACCGTCAACCGAACCATCGACGCCATTCACACCCGAACCACCGCTGCCAGTACCACGCGCATTATTTGCCTGCTCTTGCTGCTGAGCCTGGTTCTGCTGGTTGCGAGACTGGTCAGACACGTTCACATCCACTTGCCCCATGCCTTGCTGGGAAAAGGACTCACGCAGACGCGACATCTGGCTTTCCAGTGCCTCTCGCACACCAATATGCGCACTCATGAAGGTCACTTGAGTTTGCTGATCCGGCGCCATGTTGATGCGAATATCAAGACGACCCAACTCGGCAGGTTCCAACTGGATATCTGCCGACTTGAGGTTCTGACTCGACAGATACATGACACGCTCAACGACACCTTCGCTCCAGCCACTCTGATGCATCGCCAGTGGCTGATTCATCAGCGGCACTGCTGGTGCCGCCGTACGAGGCTGCTGTGCTGCCTGACTCAAAGCAGCAAGGCGATCAGCAAAGTTGTCCACACGCGTATCGCCCGCGCTGCCTTTGACATCCTTCAGGCCGCTATCGAGCAAACCTTCAAAAGACTTGTCGCTACTTTCGGTACTCGGGTCATCGGAAACGGTGCGCTGGTCATCCAGAGCTGCCAGGTTATTGGCGAGCTGCGATGGATCAGTGGCGGCATTATCTGTTTTTGCACCCTTACCCGTCTGGGCAGCGGCGTTGGCGTTATGCGATTGTTGAGCCTGCTGCGCCTTGGCGGCGGCATTCTCAAGGGCAAACTGCAGCGCAGGCATATCGTCGAGAGGATCAGCATTCGGGTCAAAAGACGCTTCGGCCGGGTCGGTGACCTGCACCACCTGAGCGGGCGTGGCTGGCGCGACTTCCAGTTTTGACTTATCGGAATCAGGCTGAGCGATGGCCTGGCTTGCCAATGCCTGCAAGGCAGGGTCAAGGGCCGGATCCAGAGCAGGGTCAACGGCCGGCTCGGGCGTCAACGCCTGCAAGAGAGCCGGATCGACTTGTTCATCACTCGACTGAGTGTCGTCTTCAGCGGCAACCGGCTCGACAGGCAAGGCATTGCCGCTATCGGCAACCGTCGTCGACTCTGAAGCGGCAGTGTCGTCCTTGTCCGCAGCACCCTTGTCCGCCACAGACTTGTCTTTTTCAGCAGCAGGTTTGGCCTTGACCGGGGCATCATTGCCCGCGGCGGATTTAGCCTGAGCCTGCTTGGCGTATACGTCGGAGAAGCTGGAGTTGTCGTCCTTGCCACTGTCGGCCGGCTTGACTGTGTTATTGGCTGAACTGGTCTTCGACGCCGCCACAGGGGTGGTTTGAAGAAGAGCATTGGTGGCGAGGGGCATGTCGATCTCCGCAAAAACAGCTGATTACCGAGAACATAGCAAGATATGGGCCAGATACTCTCTGGAGTAACAACGAAGCAGAATCAGGGGTGCGCGATAAAAAACTGGCGCTCGGCGTCGAATAACCGGCGCACTGTGCCGTACTCGTGATCAAGTGCAGCCAGCAATTCGTCAAGACCGGCACTGTCGTCGCGACGACTGCGCTCTTCAAGCTCCCGGCATAAGTCGGCAAGGCGGATTGCGCCCATGTTGCTGCTACTGCCTTTGAAGCTGTGAGCCATCATGCTCAGCTCCTGAAGGTCGAACGCCTGCGCTCCCATAAGCTGGCGCAAACGGGAAATACGGTATTCAGCGTCTTTGATAAACACATCAAGGAGAGTCGGATACTCGTCTTCCATGACTTCCTGCAACGTAGTCAATACGCTGTAATCCAGATGAACTACCGACACCTTGCTCACTCCCTGATCAAGAATCCGGGGGCTATGCCTTGGCTCCCCAGCAAAATTCGACGCGTGCGGTCCGTCCGTCCGTAGACCACGAGGCCTTTTCACTCAGCTCCCGCACCAGCGCAAGACCGCGACCGTACAGCTCATCGACCACCGGCGGCAACGCAAGAATTGTATCAACATTGAAACCCTTACCACTGTCCTCTACCCGCACACTCAAACGACCACCCTCTCCCTCTGGCGTGATGTTGAAATGCAGGCGGATATAGCCACTGTCCAGAGCAGCCAGACGCGCTGCCCGCTGCTGATAGTAGCTGGCGAATCCTGACGCGCTACTTTTCAGCGTTGAATCCAGGCCTAAAACCCCGTGCTCCAGCGCATTGCTATAAAGCTCAGTGAGCACACTGAACAGCGCACCGCTCTGACTGCGCAGGCCGTGCACCTCGAGCAGCAACTGCAACAAGTAAGGCAGAGGATTGAAACGCCTGAGGGTCGAAGCCCTGAACTCGAACGTGGATGACCAGTCCAGTGGCGTAGAGGTGCCGCTGTCTGAGTAGGTCACGGCTTGTGCGCCCATTTCCGCCTGCTCGACAGCGATGATTTCCACCATGCTGACGTCATCGCGGGCCTGACCACCGAAGGCATCCAGCGCATGCTGAATTTCCGAAATCAGCAACCGGGGTTCGCGATTGGCAGCAAATACTTCATGCAACCGCTGCACACCGAACAGTTGTTCTTTGCTGTCACTGGTGTCGATGACCCCGTCAGAGAGCAGGAATACCCGATCCCCCGGAGCGAAGGGATGCACCTCAGTCTCATCATCAAACGAAGCCGAGTCCAACACGCCAAGCGGCAAATGCCGGGACACCAGCGCGGTACGCTCACCCGTGGCAGCACTCAGAAGATAACCGTCGGGCAGGCCGCCATTCCAGACCTGAAACTGTTGTTGCTGGAAGTTGATACAGAGCAGGGTTGCGCAACAGAACATGTCCACTGGCAGGATGCGCTTAAGCTTGGCGTTCATTTCACGCAGGGTTTCAGCCAGACCGAAGCCCTTGGCCGTCATACCGTAGAACACCTCTGCCAGCGGCATTGCACCGACCGCAGCGGGCAAACCGTGCCCGGTGAAATCCCCCAGCAACATATGCATATGCCCGGCTGGCGTGTAGGCAGCGAGGAGCAAGTCACCGTTAAACAACGCATAAGGCGACTGCAGATAGCGAATATTGGGCGCGTCCAGGCAACCAGAATGAGCGACCTGATCGAAAACTTCCTTGGCCACTCGCTGCTCATTCAGCAGGTAATCATGATGCCGCGAAATAAGATCGCGCTGCCGCAGGACAGTCTCCTGCAGCAACCGCAGGCGATTCATGGCGTTGATTTTGGCGTTGAGGACGGTCTGGTTGTAAGGCTTTGCAATAAAGTCGTCGCCCCCGGCGTCCAGGCACCGAGCCAGCGCCGCCCCCTCCGTCAGAGACGTGAGGAAAATGATCGGTACCAAGGCCTCACCGGCCAGTTCCTTGATGCGCCGGGCAGCTTCGAAGCCATCCATCACCGGCATCATCGCGTCCATCAGGATCATCTGCGGCCGATCAGCCTCAAACAGTGCGACCGCCTCCGCACCGTTGGCGGCGCACAGCACTCGATGCCCCTGACGAGCCACGATGGTGGACAGCAGCAGGCGATCACTGGCGTTGTCGTCAGCGATCAGGATGCATAAGGATTCGCTGGAGGATGGCAAGGTCTCACTCAACCTATCTGGAACAGCTTCGAGAAATTGGAAATGGTCAGGATGGTGATGACATCGGCACTGCAGTTGACCAGACGAATGCGTGAGCGCTCGCCACCGGCGTGGTCACGCAATAGCAAAAGCATCCCCAGTGCCGAACTGTCCAGGTAGTTGGTACCGCGCAGGTCAACGACATAAAGCAGCTCGCTGCCCAGATGTTCATAGGCTTCACGGAAGTCCTGATGGGAAGCAAAATCAAAGCGCCCGGAAATAAAAATGGTCAGTTGCTGACCGTCAGGTGAAAGCTCAGAAGTGACCGGCATGTAAAATTCCTGAGTAAGGCGTGCGTCACGTAATCAAGGTTTAGCACTGGCTGGTGATATCTGCAATTTTCTCTGTGGAAGCTGCATTGCAGTTGAATAATTTGCGATATATCCGAACGAACACTGCGGTTAAAACGGAGCATGCCTGGGCAGCCGCTGCGAAAGCTCATCCAGTAGTTTTTGCTCGCGCTTGTCCTCCAGCTGTCGTGCTTCGTCAATATAGCGCTGGACCAGTTTGCGCAAGCCTTCGACCCGGGCGTACGCCTGCTGCCAGGTGCCGCGCGCCTTATCAAGGTTGTCCTGATGCCAGGCCAGGCTTCTGCGCTGCTGATCAACAGCGGTATCCAGCTGAGTAAGGAAGCGCTGATAACCCATCAGCCATTGCCCGGAGACGCCATGGGCGCCTTTGTCGATCCATTGCTGCTGATAGTCGAGGCGAAACTGCTCAAGGTCGTTGAGCTTGCCTTCCGCCACGCGCACCTGCCCTTGAAAGTGCCCCAGACTCTGGGCAGCCTTGCGCTCCGCGTTCTCGGCCATATCCACCACGGGCGCCAGGCGCGCTGCGCGACTTATGGCCATGGTCTATCAACCACCCGCAGCCGGGCTGAACACTGCCGCCAACTGCGCACTGCTGTTTTCCATGCTTTCATTTTCATTGAGCCCTTGGCGCAGGTAGCGCACAAGCACGGGCTGCAAGTGAATCGCCAGGTCAGTTTCCCGATCACCGCCCGCCACATAAGCGCCGACACTGATCAAATCGCGACTTTGTTGATAGCGTGACCACAACTGTTTGAAATGCTGCGCCTGATTCATGTGATCAGGGGTGACCACTGCGGGCATGACCCGGCTGATAGAGGCCTCGATGTCGATCGCCGGGTAGTGCCCTTCTTCAGCAAGGCGACGGGACAACACGATATGGCCGTCCAGTACGCCACGCGCAGAGTCCGCAATGGGGTCCTGCTGGTCGTCACCCTCAGACAACACGGTATAAAACGCAGTAATCGAGCCACCACCCGCCTCGGCATTACCGGCGCGCTCCACCAGCTTGGGCAGTTTGGCAAATACCGACGGCGGATAACCTTTGGTCGCAGGAGGCTCGCCAATCGCCAGGGCAATCTCCCGTTGAGCCTGAGCAAAACGCGTCAGAGAATCCATCAGCAACAGGACGTTTTTACCCTTGTCACGGAAATACTCGGCGATTCGCGTGCAATACATGGCAGCACGCAAACGCATCAAAGGCGCGTCGTCCGCAGGAGACGCAACCACCACCGAACGCTTGAGCCCTTCTTCACCCAGGCTGTGCTCGATGAACTCCTTAACCTCACGACCCCGCTCACCGATCAGGCCGACAACAATGATGTCTGCCTCGGTGAAGCGCGTCATCATGCCCAACAGAACGCTTTTACCGACGCCGGTACCGGCGAACAGCCCGAGACGCTGACCACGACCCACCGTCAACAATCCGTTGATGCTGCGAATGCCCACGTCCAGAGGCTGACTGATAGGGTTGCGCTTCAATGGGTTGATGGTAGGACCGTCCATAGGCACCCAGTCTTCAGCCTTCACGGCGCCCTTGCCATCGAGGGCCCGACCGGCACCGTCAAGCACCCGTCCCAGCATGCTCATGCCCATCGGCAAGCGGCCGGTATCTGCCAAAGGCACCACTCGGGCACCCGGGGCAAGACCGGCCACACTGCCTACAGGCATCAAGAAGATTTTACTGCCGGAAAACCCCATCACTTCGGCTTCAACTTCAACCGGGTGGTGACTGTCATCATTGACCACCACGCAACGGCTACCCATCGCCGCCCGTAAGCCCTCGGCTTCCAGCGTCAGGCCGACCATGCGCAGCAGGCGACCTTCGACGACAGGCTGAGCGGGCAATTCGACGTTTTCGGCATAAGACCCGAGGCGCTTGCCGAAACTGGTGCGATCAAGGCGCATCGGACTTCTCGACGTCAGGGCTGACAGCGCCAGTCACGACCGGCTCGGCCCCCAGCTCCAGGCTGAGGTCCGGACTCGCCGGATGCAGAGACTGCTCGTGCATCTGGTCATACATTTTGGCAATGGCCAGGGTCAGACGGGTTTCGATGCTCGCATCTATGCGGCTATGTTCCGTTTCGATACGGCAACCACCGGCCTGCAGCGTTTCATCTTCAACAATGCGCCACGTTTCTTCATGACGCTCACGCAGGGCTTTAACCACTTCAAAGTCCTGCGGGTTGATGAAGATCCGCACATTGCTTGCGCCCATGGGCAAAAGCTTCAGCGCGTCGCGCAATACATTGCCGATCTGCCGCGAGTCGGTGGTCAGCTCACGTTGAATGACCTTGCGGGCAATGTGCTCGACCAGATGAATGACCGAGCGCTCGATTTGCTTGTCCTGCTCGGCAATCGGATCAAAAAGCTGGCTCATCAAGAGGTCAAGGCTCGCAAGCTTGCTCTTCAGCGCAACCTCGGCTTCCTGGCGAACTTTGAGTTGAGTGCTGTGAAAGCCTTCTTTTTCGCCCGTGGCAAAGCCTTCGTTGTAAGCCTCCTGACGGATGCTCTCCAACTCTTCGAGGGTCAGCGGCTGAACTTCTTCCAGCGGGACTTCTTCGATGGCATCAACCGGCTCTTCAACGACCGGTTCGGGCTCGGGTTCAGGCTCTTGATAGGGATCGAAACTGGGCAGCGACCAGACGTCAAAACCGCCGACGTCCTTGGCGCGGATAAGCTCGCTGACCGGTTCTTTGTTGGAGCTGGACATGGATAGTGCCTTAGAGTCTGTAGTGTTTCAGCGCAGGCGCATGGCAGGTAAGAATTGCCAGGCCAGACGGTGGACACCGGGGAACGCGTCCCCGGTCAGTTTCTCCGACGGAACGTCAACAGACTAGATCATTTCCTCGCCGCCCTTGCCACCCAGAACGATTTCCCCTGCTTCGGCCATACGGCGAGCAATAGTGAGGATTTCTTTCTGCGCGGTTTCCACGTCGCTGACGCGGACCGGGCCTTTCGCTTCCAGATCGTCGCGCAGCAGTTCGGCGGCACGTTTGGACATGTTCTTGAAGATTTTCTCTTTGATCGCCTCGTCGGACCCCTTGAGGGCCAGTACCAGCACATCCGAAGAAACCTCGCGCAACAGCGCCTGGATGCCACGGTCGTCCACGTCCGACAGGTTGTTGAAGACAAACATGAGGTCTTCGATCTGGGTCGACAGATCTTCGTCGACCTCGCGAATCGAATCCATGAGAGCGCCTTCGATGGAGCTGTCGAGGAAGTTCATGATATCTGCAGCACGCTTGATACCACCCAGGGTAGTACGCGACGTGTTGGCGTTACCGGAGAACTGCTTCTCGAGAATCTGGTTCAACTCTTTAAGTGCCGCTGGCTGCACGGTATTGAGCGAAGACACGCGCAGAATAATATCCAGACGCACCTTATGGTCGAAATGACCGAGCACTTCACCCGCCTGGTCAGCATCGAGGTAAGCAACCACGATAGCCTGGATCTGCGGGTGCTCGAAACGGATGACGTCTGCCACAGCACGTGGCTCCATCCACTTCAGACTGTCCAGACCGCTGGTGTTGCCACCCAGCAGAATTCGGTCGATCAAACCGTTCGCTTTGTCCTCGCCCAATGCCTGAGTCAGCATTTTGCGGATATAGCCATCCGAGCCGACGCCCAGGCTAGTCTGATCGCCGACAATTTCGACGAACTCAGTCATCACCTCTTCGACCTGCTCGCGATGCACGTTACGCATCTGCGCCATCGCCACGCCGACGCGCTGAACTTCCTTGGGCCCCATGTGACGCAGAACCTGCGCAGCATCGGTTTCACCCAGGGAAAGCAGCAATACGGCGGCTTTCTCGACTTTGCTCAGTTTGGCTACGACGGCTCGATCATTCATCAGTGTTAATCCACTCTTTCACAACCTGGGCCACACGACCCGGATCTTCAGCCACCAAACTCTTGATTGCATTCAGCTGTGCGTCATAACCCTCGGTCGGGCTAGGCAACAGAATACTTTGTGGGCCGCCCAGGCTGACACGGTCATTGGACAGCTCGTCAGAACCGCCACCGCCCATGCCACCAAAACCACCCGTACCGTCGTCAAAACCGGCGAGCTCTTTGCTCTTGCCATTGGTGATGTTGTTCAACACCGGACGCAGCACACCAAACACCAGAACCAGAATGAAGATGACACCCATGGCCTGCTTGACGATGTCCCAGAACCATTGCTGCGAGTAGAACGGAATATCCGGAATCAACTCGCCCTGCTCGGCCGAGAACGGCACGTTGACCACGCTGACGCTGTCGCCACGACTGGCATCAAAACCGACTGCGTTCTGCACCAGGCGCGTGAAGCGATTCAGATCTTCTGCACTCCATGGCGAACGGGTCGTTTCGCCGTTCGCCGGGTTGATCTTGACCTGATCATCAACCACCACGGCAACCGACAGACGATTCAAACGCCCCTGCTGTTGCTTGGTGTGACTGATGGAACGGTCCAGCTCAAAGTTCTTGGTCGACTGCACGCGCTTGTCAGCCGGGTATGGAGCCAAGGCTGGCTGACCAGTGGCCGGGTCCATGATCTGCTGACCGTTGGCGTCCAGCAAAGGTTGGCCCGGAGCAATGGCTGCGGCAGCACCCGCTGCACCACCGCCGGCGGTTTGCGGCGCGGTTGCTGGCCCTGGCGGCTGGTTGCTCAACGCCCCCGGCACACCCGACGGACCCGAGCTGCTGGAGCGCTGCTCGTTGACGGACTGCTCACTGCGCAACGCAGGTTGATCAGGGTTGAAGCTTTCTGCGGTGGACTCAACAGCGCTGAAGTCCACATCGGCGGAGACTTCGGCCTTGTAACGATCGGTACCCAGTACCGGACGCAAGATATTCTGTACGCGCTGAGTCAGCATGCCTTCCATGCGGCGTGCGTAATCGAATTGCTTGCCCGCCATGGTCAGTTCGGAGTTTTCCGCCTGATCAGAAAGCAGATTGCCCTTCTGATCGACCACAGTGACCTGCGACTTGGTCAACTCAGGAACACTGGTCGCCACCAGATTGACGATTGCCATGACCTGAGCGGGCTCAAGTGAGCGACCCGGGTACAACTCAACCAGAATCGAAGCCGTCGGCTTGCGGTCATCACGAACGAACACCGAGCTTTTCGGGATCGCCAGGTGCACACGCGCACCCTTGATATTGTTCAGGGAAGAAATAGTCCGCGCCAGCTCACCTTCGAGGCCACGGCGATAGCGCGTGGCTTCCATGAACTGACTGGTACCCAGCCCCTGATCCTTATCGAGAATTTCAAAGCCGACGTTGGCGTCGGTCTGCGCAATACCAGCAGACGCCAGCTGGATACGGGCGCGCTGCACGTCATCAGCTTTCACCAGCAAAGCACCGGAATTAGGCTCTACCGTGTAGGCAATATTGGCGTTAGTCAGCGTGTCCATGACCTGCTTGGCGTCCATCCCGGCCATGCTGCCGTAGAGCGGACGATAATCAGGTTGCTGTGACCAGAGCACCACGGCAAAGCCGATGGCGACACTGGCAGCCAGGCCGACCATAAGGCCAACCTGACGCAGCATGGTCATCTCGGAAAGGTTTTCCAGAAAGGCCAGACCGAACAACGGCTTGCCTGAAGGAGCGCCTGTCTTGGCCGGAACGCTATCGGCGAGTGTTTCTGCCATGACTCAATACGTCCTTAAACCGGCATCTGCATGATGTCTTGATAAGCCTGAACCAGTTTATTCCGAACCTGGGTCAAGGCCTGAAAAGACACACTGGCTTTCTGCGACGAGATCATCACGTCGGTAAGGTCGACGCCGCTCTTGCCAATCTCGAAAGCGCTGGACAGCTGACTGGAAGCCTGCTGAACGTCATTGACCTTGTTAACGGCCTGACCAAGCATGTCGGCAAAGCTGCTGGAGCCGATTTGCGGCGTGGCTGCTGCCTTGGGCGCAGCCATGGCGTCCATCTGCATGGAACGCATGTCCAACATCAAGCGATTAAATTCAACACCTTGGCTCATGGACGTTTCTCTCATAAGGGCCGCAAATTTTTGACACCGAGTCAGCGGTCATTAATGTCAAAGCAACAAGAGTGCCAGCTGCGTAGCAGCATTTGGCCATCAAGCTACATCAATGTATGTGTTAGTTGTGCCAAACCTTGCTCTGAATCAGTATTTACGGGACTCAGTTAAGGCCAACCAAGTCACTGAATTATTAATCTGCGACAAATCCACGCAGTCTGGAGATACAGTATCGGCCACGGTCGGCAAAACATCAGGTCGCAAACAAATAACCTTCTACATCCATCCCCGCATCACGCATCTGCGCCAATTTGTAGCGCAAGGTACGGGGGCTGATACCCAGGCGCTCAGCAGCCTCTTTGCGGCGGCCACGTTCGGCCCGCAACGTATCAATGATCATCTGAAATTCTCGACGGCGCAGGTCATCGCCCAGCGCTCCGGCCGAATCAGACCCCGCCAATTCCAGCGGAGCAGGCACTGCGCCGGGCGAAACGGCCGCCGGCTGCGAACTGACAGTGGGGTTTGCAGGCACCGGCGCAGGCGCATAGACAACAGGCCCAGTGAGGCAAAAATCTTCAGCCTGAATGACGCCACCCTGCTGCAAAATCAAAGCCCGCTGCACGGCGTTATCAAGCTCGCGAACATTGCCCGGCCAGGCATAGCCCACCAGGCAGGCTTGTGCCTGCGCGGACAACCGGACAGGGGCGTGTTTCATTTTATTGGCATGCTTGGCCAATAAACGCTCGGCAAGCGGCAGAATATCGGCGGTCCTTTGACGCAGTGGCTGCCACGCAAGCGGGAACACCGAGAGGCGGTAATACAAATCCTCGCGGAAGCGACCCGCCGCAACTTCACCGGCGAGATCGCGGTTCGTGGTGGCTACAACCCGGATATCCAGAGTGATGGTCTTCTTGCCGCCAACCCGCTCCACTTCCCGCTCCTGCAGCACGCGAAGCAGCTTGGCTTGCAGCCCCAACGGCATTTCGGAAATTTCATCCAGCAGAATAGTGCCGCCATCAGCCTGCTCGAACTTGCCCGCCTGAGCCGCAATAGCGCCTGTGAATGAGCCCTTTTCGTGCCCAAACAAGGTGGCTTCCAGCATATTGTCGGGAATCGCAGCGCAGTTGATTGCAATGAATGGCTTATCCGCACGCGGCGAGTGCTGATGGATAAAACGCGCCAGCACTTCCTTGCCCGTCCCGGACTCACCGGAAATCAACACGGTCGAATCGCTTTTTGCCACACGACTGGCCAGATTGAGCAACTGCGCGCTGGCCGGCTCGACCGCCACAGGACCGTCATTTCCCGCAGGCCCCAAACGACCCAACGCATGACGCTCGACCAGCGCCAGTAAAACCCTGGGCTCAAACGGCTTGACCAGATAATCGGCTGCACCGTGACGCATGGCATCCACCGCCCGCTCAACCGCGCCATGAGCCGTCATCAGGAGAACCGGCAACTGCGGATGCCGCTCCCGCAGCAGGCTCAGCAATTGATGACCGTCCATTCCGGGCATATTGACGTCGCTGATCACCAGACTGAAAGACTCGTCAGCAGCAGCCAGCAACGCGTCTTCAGCGCAAGCAACGGCGTGATAGAGATGTCCCGCCAACTCAAGGGTATCGCCCAGCGCCTCTCGCAATGAGCGGTCATCCTCGACCAGCAATACCTTGATAGCCATCAGCAGATTCCCTTAGCAGTGCCAGCGGGGACCAATGGCAGTGTGACAATTGCACAGGTACCACGCCCCACGCGGGACTGATACCGCACACCGCCCTGATGCGCACGGGTAACCGCTGTAACCACCGCCAGACCAAGGCCAGTGCCCGTGGTCTTGGTGGTAAAGAAAGGCTCGCCGATGCGAGCCAAAGCCGCAGCATCGATGCCACTGCCGTTATCACTGACGCAAATCCGCAAAACATCACCACGTGCGTACGCATGGATTTTCAGGCGAGTACGCCCGGTACTGGCCTGCACGCCATTCTCCACCAGATTGAGCAGCGCCCCGACCAGCGTGTCGCGGTTGCACAAGAGCTGCCCCTCGACACTGTCGCACTGCCAACGTACCGACAGCCCCTGAGCATGCGTTTGCGCCGCAGACTGCAGCGCCTGGAACAACTCATTCGGAGCGATGCGGTCAGTCAACGGCAGCTCGCCACGAGCAAACACCAGCATGTCGCGAACCTGATGCTCCAATTCGTGCAGGCGCTCCTTGAGCCGCCCGGCAAAACGTTGCTGGGTTTCCACCGGCAACTGCTGCTCCGTCAAATGGCTGGCATAGATCAGTGCGGCAGACAGTGGCGTGCGGATCTGATGCGCCAACGAAGCAACCATTCGGCCCAACGACGACAGGCGCTCATGGCGCGCCAGTTGCCCTTGCAAACGACGGGTTTCGGTCAGGTCATTGAGCAAAACCAGCTGACCGGGTTCTGCATCCAGCGAACGCGTGGAAATGGACAGGCGACGCCCATCCTTGAGAGATATTTCATGGCCGTCGTCTTCACGCGGCGCAAAGCAGCGGCTGATGACCTGCCGCCAGAGTTCGCCTACCAAGGGTTGTCCAAGCAGATCCACCGCCGCAGGGTTGGCTTCACGCACCACGCCCATCGCGTCGATAACGATCACGCCGCCAGGCAGCAGGTCGAGCAGGTTCTGCAGCCGGAATGCCAGTCGCTCCTTTTCTGCAAGCTCCTGCATGCGCTGAGCACTGACCACCGCCAGCTCGCCTTTGAGCTCCGTAACCCGCGCTTCCAGCAAACTGTAGGAATCCGTCAGTTGCGACGACATCTGGTTGAACAGCTGGAACGCCTGCTCAAGCCCTTGACGACTTTCCAGCTCGAGGGACGGCGGCACTTGGAGTGCAAGGTCGGAAGACATCTGCTGAGCGGCCTGGGACATGGATAATCTCTCGCGTGGCGAACCGTCATTAAAAACGGTATGTTCCGGGAGACTTAGCAATCCTCGTGCCGAAAAAAAAGCCCCTGATAATTCAGGGGCTTGGCTTTATTCAGGCGATGTACGCGTCAATCATCCGCCTGTTCATCACCCTCACGGCGACTCATGCCGTACTTGCGCATTTTCTCGACCAGCGTGGTGCGACGGATCCTCAGGCGTTCTGCTGCACGAGCCACGATACCGCTGGCATCATCCAGGGCCTGCTGAATCAGACCTTGTTCCAGCCCACCCAGATAATCCTTCAGGTCCAGACCTTCTGGCGGCAGAACAGCGCTATTGGCGAAGTTAGGCGTGTGGCCGTTGATTGCAACACGCTCTTCGAGATCGCTGCGTATACCTTCAACCATCTGCTCGTCTTCGTCGTCGACGTAACGGAATTTCTTCGGCAGCTCAGCGACACCAATCACACCATAGGGATGCATGATCGCCATACGCTCGACCAGATTGGCCAGCTCACGAACGTTACCCGGCCAGCCGTGACGACACAGGGACATGATGGCCGCAGAATTGAAACGGATCGAACCGCGCTTCTCGTGTTCCATGCGCGAGATCAATTCATTCATCAGCAGCGGAATGTCTTCGACCCGCTCACGCAACGGAGCCATTTCGATCGGGAAGACGTTCAAACGGTAGTAAAGGTCTTCACGGAAACTGCCAATCTCGATCATGGTTTCGAGATTTTTGTGTGTGGCAGCAATAATCCGGACGTCCACGCTTTGCGTCTTGTTGCTGCCGACGCGCTCAAACGTGCGTTCCTGAAGCACCCGCAGCAACTTGACCTGCATAGGCAGCGGCATGTCGCCGATCTCATCCAGGAACAGCGTACCTCCATTGGCCAGCTCAAAACGCCCGGCACGGCTGGTGATAGCACCGGTGAAGGCGCCCTTCTCGTGACCGAACAGTTCGCTTTCGAGCAGCTCCGCCGGGATAGCACCGCAATTGACCGGCACAAACGGCGCGTCGCGACGCTTGGAGTGATAGTGCAGATTGCGCGCAACCACTTCCTTGCCCGTCCCCGACTCACCCAGGATCAACACACTGGCGTCAGTATCGGCAACTTGCTGCATCATCTGCCGGACATGCTGGATGGCGCGGCTGGTACCAACCAGGCTACGGAACAGATTAGGTTCGCGATGACGACCACGCTCACGCGCCTGGTCATACATTTCGCGGTAAACCTGAGCCCGGTGCAGCGAATCCAGTAGCTTGCTGTAGCTAGGAGGCATCTCCAGCGTGGAGAGCACACGGCGGCGCAAATCTTCAGGGAGCTCAGCGGAAGAAGAATTTTCTCCCAAAAGCAAAACAGGAAGGAACTCATCCCATGCTGCGACGGTCTTAAGCAGTCCTTGAAGACTGCCCGGCGCACTAACGGTGCCGACAAGCACGCAAAGCACTTCGCGAGTGGACGTAAGAGAGCCGACAACCTGCTGCCAATCCTGGCTTGAGCAGGAGAGATTTTCTTCGCCAAGAAAATTCAGAATTACCGCCAAATCACGGCGGCGCTGGCTGTCGTCATCGATCAGGAGAATCTTGATTTCACGCCACATGCAATAGCAACTTCCCTAGTCAACTCAATGCCCATACATGGGGCAGCTTGGTAGCTCGGCCACTGCTTATACCGAGAACCAGAAAATAGTAAACATCGCTAGTTAAGTCAAAATACCGTAAACAGTCAAATTTATGGCGTAAAGCTTATTTTGACCAACCGGTCACGAATCAAACAGATGGTAAACCTTTGCTGCATTTTTGGCTTGGGTGATTTGCGTCATTTCGTCGACAATCGCCTGACGCTCACCCGTTGCAGTGTCAATCAGCTGCCGATACACCGTCAATAACTCTTCCAGGTTGTTACGCAACTCTGGCTCATTCGGCGTATCTTCACTAATAACATCTTCGACACAGGCACGACAGGCAAGATCCAGCTTGCCAATGGTTTCCCAATCGCGCTCGGCCAAGGCGCCAACCAGCGCTTCGCGAGTTTCTTCGATACGCTTGAGTGCAGCACTCATGTCAATATCCTCAGGACAACAGCTTCTTATTGATTTTGTTGATCAGCAATTGCATCCCAGCCTTCCTTGACCGTAATCAGCAAGCCTGCGACTTCATCCAGTATTTTGGGGTCATTCTTGACGTTTGCTTCAGTCAAGCGCTTCATCATGAAGTGATAAAGATTATCTTGATTGCGCAATGCGTCAGTCGGGTCTTTGTCCAGATCAAGGCCCTCGCGCAATCCGCCAATAATGGCAATCGCCTTGCTGATGAAAATGCCTTTATTAGGCAGATCCTTGCGCGCCATTGCACCTTTAGCTTGAGCCATGCGATCCAGGCCACCCTGCATCAACATTTGCACGAGACGATGAGGACTTGCTTCAGAGGTTTGAGCCTGAGAGCCAATCTTCTGGTACTGACGCAACGCTAACATAGGATTCATAGATAACCTCGTAACAACTCCAGGATTCACATAACCAAGCTATCGACGCCCGATCAAAAAACTTTAGCCTAATGCAAAAACCCGACACGCTGGTCGGGTTTTGGCAAGACACTTTACTTATGAAGCGTTCTTCTGAGCATTCATTGCCTCGAAGATCGAGGTAATGCTGGAGGCAGTTGCCTTGAGCTGCCCAACCACCAGATCCATCGCGTTGTACTTTTTGGTCAGCGAATCGGTAAGAGATGCTACCCGACGATCCAGTGCCTCCTGCTGAGCGACCAATTGCTCCTTGGTCTTGTTGAGCTGGGTAGTCTTCTGCGCCAGGATCCCACCAGTCTGACTGAATGGCGTGATCGCCTTTGTAACACGAGCAAGCAAACCGGTATCGCCAGTGAACAAGCTTTGAACTTGCCCGCTGAGTTTTTTGTCGTCCAGTGCTGCAGTAAGCTTCACAGAATCCAGCAACAGCGTACCGTTACCTTGAGTGGTGATCCCCAACTGTGCAAGCGAGCCCAGACCACTGCTGTTGGTCGACGTAGCGATCTCACTACGGATCGCCGCCAGCATGTTGCGCGGCGCAGAGTCACCCGTCAGCTCCGCTGCGACAAAATCCCCTGCTGCGTTCGTCGACCCTTTGGTCAACGTCGAAACAAGGCTGACCAGCGTGTTATACGAGTTGACGAACGTCTGCAACGAAGTCTTCAAGCCGTCGGTGTTGGTTGCCACAGTGATGGTTGAGGCAGCATTGCCACCCGTTACCAGCTCAAGAGTAAGCCCGGATACGGCACCCTCGACCTTGTTCTTCGCACTGGTCAGCTCGAGGCCGTCGATGGTGAATTTGGCATCTTGCGCGAAAGCCGAAATTGCGCCAGCACCAGGGATTCCGCCCGACGCCGTCTCAGACATCGTCTTGGTGCCCTCGATATCCAGCAAGGTACCGAAAGCGTCGTCGCCCGCCACCTTCAAATCGTTACCTGCACCCGTCGTCGTGGAAGTAAATACCAGACGCGCGCCGTTTGCATCGTTGATGATGTTGGCGCTGATACCTCTACCCTGAAGGGAGGTGTTGATCGCGTTTCGGGTTTCTTCCAGCGTTCCCCCCTTGAGGGTGACATCATAATCAATGCCATTTTGAGTGATTGTCAATTTACCACTCGGAATGGCACTTGCCTGAGCCGGACTGATTGCGGCAGTTGCCACCTTTGAGCCTGTCGCCAGTTGCTTGACAACAAGACTGTACGTACCGTTTACCGCAGCATTAGTGGCAGTTGCCTTAGCTGTTGTTTCGGCTGAGGACGTCGCCGCAAACCCCAGAAACGCCGGAGTCGTCGTACTGTTGAGCGCCTTCATCGAGTCTTGAAAAGCTGTCAAGGCAGACTGAAGCTTGGCAACAGCCGACAGCGACGCAGTTGTCTTACTGGTTTGCGTAGTGATCTGGTTCTGCTTGGCCGCTTTATCCGAATCAACCAGAACCTTGACGATGTCACCGATATTCAGGCCGGAACCCAGACCAGTACTCGCGGAAATTGGACTTGCCATGTGCATCTCCCTTCAAGAGTGTTGCCGGTCTTTTGACCTTTTACCGCCTCAAAAAACCTACAACAAGTTTCGTGCCACCACTCAGACTTCAGCTCTGAACAACAGACTGCTTGCATCGCTCAGGCTTTCTGCCAGCTTCAACACTTCCTCATTGGGAATCTGCCGAATCACCAGACCCGAGTCGCTGGCAATAACTTTGACTACCAACCGACCAGAGGATTCATCAGTCGAGAACTCGAGATTACGCTTGACCGACTGAAAGAACTTTTGAATGTCCTCCGCAGCAGCTTTTACATTCTCTTCGTTCTGAGACATATCCTGCTGAGCATTTTTACTTTCAGCCGAAGCAGCAACGCTCGCGACGGAAAGGTTCTCTACCGGCTTATCCACGACCGCAGCTGGGTTGGCAGCTGGTGTCGCCGGTTGAGCGGCAGGATAAGACAGATTCAGCTTTACACTCATATCCATGACCATTACCTCCGAAAGTAAAAAAGCGAGAGAGTACGAATCGCACTCCCCCGCCAAAACTCATTCCGAAATTACTGAAGCAGCTTCAGTACAGCGGAAGGCAGTTGGTTAGCCTGAGCCAGGATAGCAGTGGAAGCTTGTTGCAGAGTCTGCTGCTTGGTCAGTTGTGCAGTTTCAGCAGCGAAGTCGGTATCTTGTACGCGACCCAGTGCAGCACTGGCGTTTTCGTTGATGTTCTGCAGGTTGGAGATGGTGCTGGTCAGACGGTTTTGTGCAGCACCGAGGTCAGCACGAGTGGCGTTGATGATCGACAGAGCCGAGTCAATTGCACCCAGTGCGGCCGAGAATGCAGCTTCCGAAGCAGAGCTTGTTGCGCCGCTGATGCTGATCGCCGAACCAACGCCCAGTTTGTCAGCGGTGAAGCTGCCAGTCAGGGTCAGAGAGATCTGGTTGGAAGTACCGCTGTTGGAACCAACCTGGAAAGTCATGGTGCTGGCGGAACCGTCGATCAGGTTCTTGCCGTTCAGGTTAGTACTGTTGGCGATACGGGTCAGCTCTTCACTCATCTGAGTGAATTCTTTGTTCAGAGCGTCACGGTCAGTCGAGCTGTTGCTGTCGTTACGGGACTGAACGGCCAGTTCACGCATACGTTGCAGAATGTTGGTCGATTCTTGCAGAGCGCCTTCAGCGGTCTGAGCAATCGAGATACCGTCGTTGGCGTTTTTGATCGCCATGGTCTGACCGCGAATTTGCGAAGTCATACGGGTAGCGATTTGCAGGCCAGCAGCGTCGTCTTTAGCGCTGTTGATTTTCAAGCCCGAGGACAGACGAGTCATCGAAATGGAGAGCGCGTCGGTTGCCTTGCCCAGGTTCTTCTGAGTGTTCAAGGATGCAACGTTGGTGTTTACTGTTAAAGCCATGATGAATTCCTCGTTGGATGAGTGCTGCGGGCTTCCGGCCCCTGCAAGCGCCGGGTGTGCCTAGAGAACCTTCGTAATAGTTATCGTCGCAATAGCAAGTTGCTTGAGCGTTTTTTTGAAAAAAATTACTAGCAGACGGCCATCCCCTGTAAAACAAGGGCTTAGCAGATAACCAACGGAGAAATGACGCCAGAAAACTGCTGCCAAATGGCCAGCAGACGCTCGCCTTAGAGATAAAAGCAGCAGCGCCGCTCGGAGAGCCCTACGAATGTACGTTATCCGTAGGAGCGGCTTTAGCCGCGAGGGCACCAGTGGTAATGCATGTGCGCTAACAAGCAAAACGTTAGTTACAGGGCGCGCGGGTGGCGGCGCGCGCTCCTGCAAAAAACCTGTCAGCCTTTATAGATAATTGCCGAACCCCACGACAGCCCTACACCAAACCCGCTCAGCGCAACACGCGTCCAGGCCGAATCCAGCACATGCTTTTCGAGCAGCAGAGGGATACTGGATGACACGGTATTCCCGGTCTCGACCATATCTTTGAGAAACTTCTCGGGCTTGTCTTCAAAGCGCCGTGCTACCGCATCGACGATTGCCGCACTGCCCTGGTGGATGCAGAAGGCGTCAATATCATCTGGCTGCAAACCAGAATCGGCCAACAACTCGTGCAAATGCGCAGGGACTTTGAGCAGCGCGAAATTGA
Source organism: Pseudomonas sp. HP_14 (assembly GCF_055283875.1). Lineage (NCBI taxonomy): Bacteria > Pseudomonadati > Pseudomonadota > Gammaproteobacteria > Pseudomonadales > Pseudomonadaceae > Pseudomonas > Pseudomonas sp. HP_14. The sequence goes on from NZ_JBTOQI010000033.1 coordinate 79,348, forward strand.
AAACCTGGCGACCGTTCATGAAAAACACGCCATCGCTGACTTTCAAATGTGGCGCGCCAGAACCGTCGGTGCCGAATTTGGCCTTGCCCAATTGCCAAATGGCATCTTCGCCCATCCAGGTGGCCGTCGCGGCGTCGCCGAACAGCATGGTGGTGTTTCGATCCTCGGGATTGACGATCTTGGAGTACGGATCGGCAGTCACCAACAAACCATTTTTCAGGCCTGCGGCTTCCATGAAGCCTTTAATTGCGTAAATACCGTACACATACCCGGAACAGCCCAGAGAGATGTCGAACGCTGCCACACTTGTCGACAGGCCGAGCTTGTCCTGGACGATGGCAGCGGTGTGCGGCAAGCCTTCTTCATCACCGTTTTGAGTCACGACGATCAAGACGTCAATGCTTTCACGGCTCAGTTGCGGGTTATTGACCAGCAGTTTATTGACGGCTTCGACACAAAGATCCGAAGTTTCCTGCCCGGCATCTTTGCGTGGCAGGAAGGTGGAGCCGATTTTCCCCAGGATGAACTCTTCATCCTTGTCGAACTTGGCACCTTGAGCGTAGTTATCCACACCAGCTGTGGGTACGTAACTCGCTATGCTTTTTATGCCAATCATCATGGCTTCCCGATTAGTAAACAGGTAAATATTCGTCCCACAAAAATCAGGGAGCTACCGAAAGAGGTGATATGCGAGACATTTTCAGGGCGATGGGCACGTTAAGCAAGTCGGGCGCATGGCGTTCCCTGCAACACAATACAGTGAAGATGCACTTTATGACCCGCAGGTCACCAGTTCGGCACGTTTTGAATGCATCTGCCTTAACGAAAAAAGCAGGCCATATGGCCTGCTTGGGCTCCTTTCAATGCGGAGCCGGAAGTGAGAGGGGTCGCAGACAAAGACTTACGTCCCCCCGGCGCAGCGCTATTTCTTGATTGCACCCAGGGTGAAACCTGGGCCATCGAGGGCAAGATTGGAGTTGTAAGCCTCATCATGAGCGAACGGTCCCGGCCACTTATCCTTCAATGCTTCAAGCGTCGCCCCCGCTGCGCGCACCTCGCCGGAATGCACGACCTGAACATGAGGCGTCCAGACCGTGAGGAAACCCGACTGAGCGACCTTAAGGCACAGGTCGACATCACCCAGTTCGTCGGCAAACTGACCTTCGTCCAGGCCGCCGACCGCATCGTAAAGCTCCCTGCCAATCATCAGGCACGCCGACGACACAGCCGAATAGTTCTGCTCTACAACCAGTCGTTGCATGTAACCATGAGAGGTTTTCGGCTCGCCGACAAAAGCCGAACCGACGCCACCATTGAGTCCCAGAATCAGACCCGCCTGAGTAACGGTGCCCTCCGGATCAATTAACCTGACACCGACTACACCCACTTCCGGGCGTTGCGCCTGATTGAGCAACGATTCGATCCAGCCTACGTTAACAATCTGGCTTTCGGCATCCATAAGAACCAGGTACTCACCTTTGGCTTCCTGGCTGACACTGTTGCGCAAGGCAGCGGCGCTCAGACGCTGATCGCTTTTGAACACGCGAACTCGATTGGAGCTTTGCTCCTGTTGATCGAGCCATGCCAACAGTCCGGTATCACTGCTGTTGTTATCGCATATCAGCACTTCGTAGCGCTGATAGCGTGTACGTTGCAGGATACTCAGCAGGCAGCGCTGCAATTCAGGGAGGTTATCGCGACTTTCAAGCAGGATTGATACGGTCGGGCGAACGGCATGGCGATAATCGATCTTGAAGGTTCCCGACAACGCCGAGCTGACTTCAGCCCGGTAGCCGCGATTGGCCAGATGGCGGGTCAGTGCTTTTTGTTCATCCTCATTGACCTCCAGTTCGGGAGCGTCACAGATCAGCAGCGGCTCGCTCAGGTGAGCCAGGCCGCTCATTCCGCCTTGCTCGATCAAACGCAGCAGCAGGTCAAGCTCAATTGCGCCGGAGAGTTCACGGGAATATCCACCGGCCTCAAGCATGGCCTGCTGGTTAATCAGCCAGTGACGAGCCATGAGCACAGGCGAGCTTTGTAATAGGTCGAGGTTGAAGCTCGGGCGGAATGCGTGAGTCAGCGTACCGTCCTCAACCCGGTGAATCTCGTCCATGGCGACAGCACGACAGTTTGCAACGTCTGCCAACTCAAGCGAAGCCTGGAGCAAGCCATTTTTGGTGAAGACCTCACCTGCCTGTACCAGAGTGAACCAGTCACAACTGGACTGTTTGACACTCTGATTGATCTTGTCGACGTAGTTACTCTCGCTAACCTTGACGAAATGCAGCGTGTTTTGCGGCGTGGTCACTGCCGGAGACTTGGCGGTGGTAAAGATAATGACCTTGAAGGAGCGGCTGAAGCCGTTGATCAAACTGTCGAAGGTCGCTTGCAGTTTAAATACATCAGCTTCCAGATCGAGTAACAGAATCCCGATCTGCGACCCCTTCGGATTACGAGCCAGGCCAGCAGTCAGCTTTTTAACGGCGGCGGGAGCCGGATCACGGGCGTCCAGCCACTTGAGCAGACGGCCTGAAGGCATATCGTCGAGCAGCTTGCCGTTGTCGGAACCACCCGCGGCCTGCAAGCGTTCATGCCACTCAACCAGTCGCTCGACTTCCTCTGCCTGCGTCTCGGTGGAGCGCAGTTCTCTAATGAGGCGCTGCACAATACCGGCATTAAACGAATAGAGCTCATACGCCTGCCAAAGACGACTTTCGAGCGCCTCGGCATCCGGGTTGCTTTGCGCTCGGGCGAGCTCCGCCTGCTTGAGCAGCGCGCGCTCCAGCGTTGAAAGATGGGCATACCCGGCCGGCATCAAATGGATGAGAAATTCGATCTGCTCGAGCAAGCTGAAAAATGACGGAGTGTAAAACGGCAGCTCCACAAACTGACGGGGCTCGAAAAGCGGCTCAGGCTCATTGACGCCTATGTTCCACCTGGAGCACACCAGCTTGTCGCTCGCCAGATAACTCTGGGTCTCAAGTGATTCGGCAAGGGCTGTAAAACCGTCCAGCACCTGCTGCGGGGTGAATACCGCACCTGATATTTCGCTCAGGGTCGATGCAAAACCTTCACGCTCAGCCCTGGCCTTGGGATCGACATACTTCAGCGCACTGCGAATATCCCGATCGCGCGAAACCTCCTGTTCGAGATCACGCGCTGCATGCAATGCATAAGGAACAGGCAGAATGCGCACCTTCCCGGCAGCCAGCAAGTAGTGCATCTGGCCGATTTCCTGCCAGTGCGTATGTGTGTCGGCTGGCAGGGAAGCAGACCATGCCTGCAGAGTGGAGCTGCGTATAACCGCGTTGAGCAGCGGGAATCCCTGCGCCATGAACGTCGCAACACGCTCATGTGGGCTTTCTGCAGAATAGTCCTCGCACACCTTGCGATCACGACGGAAATAATTCACATGATTGGCATCAGCGCTGTACGTCAGGCTATACCCTTGGCACGCGACGTACTGTTCGTGACAGTCGAGAAATTGCACGGCATCGCTCAAGGCATCAGCGATCAGGAAGCTGTCGACATCGGCGACTGCCACCAAAGGCGTGGTCACATGCACCAGGATCTCGGCCGTCCTGGCACTTGCCCCCACGTGGGCAAGCAGCGGCTTGTGCAGATATTGCGCGCCCGACCCTGACTCGGCGACCTGTGCGTCAAACTCCGGGGAAGTATCGACGACCAGAATCGCACATGAAAAGTCAGCATAGTACTTCAAGGCGCGACGCAATGAATCTGGCTGCTCGTGAGCGACCAGGACCACGGTCAAACGCTCGTACATCGAACTGACAGCCTGCTTCCCGACATTGCTCTGCATAATGCTTCCTATTGTGAATCAATGGCACGAGCCACTCTGTGAGCGGTCTGCGGCGTGTTTACTTAAGGGTCAGTCCGGCAGCCAGCCGTTGACCCAATACTGCAGATTTTCTCCGCGTAACATAAAGTCGCGCAGCACGGCCTCTCGCAACTCATCGCCCATACGATAGCTTGCGTCCGGATCTGACAAGTGCATCCGGATGGCCTGCAACCACTCTTGCGTACTGTTGCTGTAAACCCGCGTGCAAGGCAAGTGGCCTCGGTAGGCTTCGGTATCCGTACAGATCACTGGGTAACCGCAAGCACCATACTCAAGCAAGCGCAGATTGCTTTTGCAGTCATTGAAGATATGAAATTCCAGAGGAGCCAACGCCAGATCCAGGTTCAGGCTCGCCAGCTTCGCCGGGTAAGTATCCAGGCTGATACCCGGGTGGAACTCATGGATATACGGTTTGAGTGCATCGGGACACATGCCGAAGAGCACCCACTCGACCTCGTCGGCCAGCTCGCGCACCACCTCGGCGATGACTTCCAGATCTCCCCGGTGACTGGTTCCCCCTCCCCAACCCACACGAGGCTTGGTAGACGTGCGACGCTTGCTGTGCAAGTTGCTCCAAAGGTGAGTGGCCAACATATTGGGCACGACCCGGATATCGCTGTGCATGCCTTCCAATGCCTGGGCCAGCGGATAGGTCGACACAACGACCCTGTCACACATGCCAATGCCCCGGCGCAAGTTGGCCTCTAGGTTACGAGGCATCGAGCGCACATGATCGTTCTTGGCCGGGACCTTGACGACGTAATCATCCAGCTCAAAGATCCGCATTGCCTGAGAGTGGGCTTTGACCTTGACGACGTTAGGAAGCCTGACTTCCGAGTAGCAGCCTTGAAAGACCACGACGTCTGGCGATTGACGTTGCAACTCGACGATAGAGGGTGCGTCAAAGCCAGTGCGCCCGACAATGCGACCTGCCGCCTGCAGCTCAAGAAACGGCTGGGTTACACGATAATGCCCAACGGCGGTCTGGTTAATTGCCAGCGCCAGCACTGACGGTTCGCGTCGACCGCAGAACGGGTCCCAGCCAGCAACTCGTCCGGGCTCAAGATCAAATCCTGCGCCGCCATCCAGACTCAGGTTCTGGTTATAGGCAGGATCTCGGGCAATAGCGGGCAGCCAGCGTTTGTAAAAACGCTGCTGTTCATCTTCAACCCGCTCCGGGAATGCAATGGCAAGCGCACCGGCAGCAGGCTCGACCCACACGACACTGGCGTCAGGTGTCCAGACCACCAGGTAACCGCTTTGTCCGGCCTTGAGGCACAGGTCAATGTCCTGAAGCCCCTGACTGAAGGCCGCTTCATCCATCCCCTCGATGGCATCAAACACATCCCGGCGAACAATCAGGCAATTACCGCTGACCGCACTCCAGTTTTGCGCCATTTGCAGCCTATACATGTAGCCAGGCTCAGTTACCGATGCATTGGTAAAAGGTTTACCCGCCAACCCCTGCATACCCAGCACCGTTCCTGCATGAAGCACGGTGCCTTCCAGACTCAGTATCCGGGCACCAACAACACCGACCTCGGGGCGCTGTGCATGAGTGAGCAGGTTGTCCAGCCAGTCCGAATCATGCATGACAATATGCGGGCTGAGGGAAACCAGATACTCACCCCGTGCCTGCTCTGCGGCATAGTTGAAGGTCGCGGCTTCGTTGGTGCTGCCCTCGTAGGCAAGCACCCGCAGTTTGTCACTTCCCAACGATCCCATTGCAGCCAGCCAATCACGCGTCTCGGCGCTTTCACTGCCTTTATCAACGAGCAAGACCTCGTAGTTCACATATGCAGTCTTGCTGAACAGGCTGTCGACGCAGCGCTCAAGAGCAGCCAACTGGTCCTTGACGGAAATGATGATCGAAACCAGCGGACGCACGGGGTGCAGATACTCGACCCGGTTCAGCAGCGGCAATTGCCCATGATGAACCACATGCTCCACGCCAATACGCTGCAAGTGCGCCGACAGTATCGGCTCACTTTGCTCAACCACTTCAGGTAAGGACAACCAGTGAGAGTAAGACAGGTGCGACTCGACCTGCAGTTCGGCAATGTGTTCGATCGCCTGCGTGCCTTGACTTTCGACCAGTCGCCAAATGGCATCGTGGGGTGCAAGTTCACCGTACTCCGGGTTCAAGCCCCCCATGTCCAGGATGCACTGCCGCTGAAATGCCAAGGCGCGGCCAACATAAGGATAGCCACGCAGCAAGTCGAGGTTGAAATCAGGCTTGAAGACCGAGTCCACCGACTTCTCGTCTGCATCCAGTGCGCCTTCGTCGCTATATACACAGCTAACATGCGGCATGTGCACGATACGTTCGGCAAGGATCATCAACGCCGGGGATCGAAGTACATCACCGGACCGCAACAGGTAAAACCAGTCAGCATTATCCAATGGCGCCAGCACTTCATTAAGCTGCCGCGACCAGTTGCTCTGTAGCGGATAACGCACCACGTCATGCTTATCAATGTTCTCGGCATTGCTCAACAGTATCACTGCTTCAGCAGCATAATCCTGGCCGGCAATACTCTGCAGCGTCATGTCCAGCAGGTTAGGATCAGGCTGAACATCGACCACTACCGTCACAATTCGCGGACGCCAGGTCCAGGCGGCGGCACGACGCGCATTGAGCCTTTTCTGCAGTGGATTGAATTGCCTACAGGCCAGCCACTGGGCATACAGCTGGCTGAAGCTTTCACTTTCGCTGCCAACACGCCCGTTCAACACCCCCTGACGATCCGCCATAACCGCATACAGGTTGAATTCGTCCCACTCCTCCTCAGGTCCGCGATCACTCAGTGCAATATGACGGACCCACCCGGATTGCGGGGCGCTCTCGCCTGTTCGAGCGGCCAGCATCAGCTTGAGCCACTCCCACTCCTGGGTCGCCTTCTGGTAAATGCCAGGCTTATTACTGAAACGATCAGGATGGACTCGCTCAGTACTTTCAATGCTGATCAGTTCAACCAGATTGCCGCGGCGAAGCAGGCAGATGAACAGAGTGAAGTCCAGCAGTGCGACAAACCCTTCGCCCTCTTGCGCTAGCGATGGCAAGTATTCCAGAACGTCCGCACGGCGCATCAGGCTGCCACTGAAACCACCAAGCAAGTTGCGTGGTGCTCTCTCGAACATGGCGAGCAAGTCCACGCCCCGGTACACAGCGCTGTAAGGCGAAAGGCCCACGTTCCCCATCCGCAGGGGCAGTACATACTCCTGCACGTCCACCAGATGACGCTTTGCAACAACCAGATTAACGTCCGGATATTCGCTTAGCGCGGCAGCCTGAATGGCGATACAGGTCGGCGAGATCCAGTCATCGTCACACAGAAACTTGATGAACTCGCCCTGGGCTTCTTTCAGGCAACGCAGGAAGTTTTGCTGAAGACCCAGACGATACGGGTTGGCTACATAGCGGCAAATACCGCCTTCAGGAGGCACCAGCGTGTCGTAGATCGCTTTGATCTCGCCGGTGACGCAGTCGTCACACACGATGATCTCAAGATTTACGTAGGTCTGATCGAGGGCGCTCTGTAACGCGGCCCGGAAAAAACGCGGATTGAAGGCGGGGATGACAATGCTGACAAGGGGAGCTGAATTCACAATGCGGACTCACGAGCGGTGAGGAACCAGCCAGTCGACCGGCTCCCCGTACCGCTGAAAAAAAACGGCCAATGCTCGTACGCTAGCGTTTTTACAGCTGGCTGAACAGATTCAACTTGGAAAGCTGGGTGAAGACTGTCTGCGAGGCCTGCAACATAGTCTGCTGCAACGTCAGGCGAGTAGTGGCTTCCACCAGGTCAGTGTTGACGATCTTGCCAGACTCGACTTCGTTGTTACCCAGAAGCAACTCGTTGGTTGTCCCTTGAGCGTCTGCCGCTACCAGATTCGCACCACCAATGGACCGCGCAGTCGAAGCAGTCTCGATATTATTGGTGATGTTGCCCAGCGCAGCCGTGAGGGCCGCATTGATTCCCTGCGCGACGGTGATGTCACCGTTGCTCGGTGTCGTCATCGCCTTGATCGCTGCGGACAAGGTGTTGAGTACGTTCTGCGTCTGGTGATTGCCCGCCTGAACGGTATAGACGTCGCCATCCACCGGATTGTTGCCGGCCATCGTGAACTCCACCCCCGCCGCTTTCACCACGGTGCCGGTAATTGCTCCGGTGCCGATTGGTGTGTCGCCAGTGTTGTACGGCGCGTTATAAAGCTCATAACCATCAGTGGAGGAAAAACGCAACGTAACCGCAGGGTTATTTGGGTTAGTGAACGTATCGCCGTCCGCAGGCGTGCTGCCCGGCACAGTGAAATTGATGCCGTTGGCGCTAACCGCAGTACTGGTAACGACCCCTGTAGAAACCGGCGTATTACCCACAACGTACGGTGAGGCATAAAGCTCATAGCCATTGGTGCCGGAGTAACGAAGCGTTGCACCACTGCTCGGGAACGTCGTGTTATAGGCTGCCTTGTCAGTTGCGCTCGAACCGACCTGGGAATTGCTGATGGTGGTCGTCGAGGGGTTACCCGGGCTGCGCGAGGTGGTGATGCTGTCCAGGGTAGACGCCACCGAATAGGTGCGAGCAGGCACTGTGAGCGCTGCTGTCGCCGCCGCCGGTGAAGCCTTATCAGCCTCTGAAAGATTGATGTTGAAGCCCAGTTCGATACCACGGAACGTGAACGACTGAGTATCACCTTTGCTGTAATCAAAGACACCGGCCGTCGAGGCCTCGGAAGTGACATCATTGCCCGTGTTGTCAGTGATCTTGAGCTGAGTCCCACTGGTAAAAGTGATCGAATAAGGCTCGCCACCCTGGAAAGCTGCGTTGTAAGCATTGGTGGACTTCAATAGCCCGCCGGACAACGCCACTTTACCGTCGCTGGGGCCGCTGGTGAGCGTCGATGAGGTACGCACAGCGCCGAAAGACTTCTCGAAGGCTTCGAAACCGGTAACGTTGCTCGGTAATTTGAGGCCGTCGCCCACAGCCAGATCCATCGTGGTCTGATCGCCGACGTAGCTGTAGGTGCCGTCGGAGTTGAGCGTATACGGCGGCATGGAAGACTTGCTGCCGGAAAAGATGTACTGGCCGTTGGAGTCCTGGGTGTTCATCAAACCCAGAATCTGACTCTGCAGTTGCTTGAGCTCACCGGCGGTGGAGACCCGATCCGCATCGGTGTACGAGCCGTTACCCGCTTTGACGATCAACTCGCGGGCGGCCTGCATCGAGGAAATAATGCTGTCCAGCGCCGTCTCGCTGTTGGCAATATTGTTGTTGATCACACTGATGTTCGACTTGTACTGCGTCAGCATCGAGTTCTGCTGAGCCAGTTGCAGTACGCGTGCAGCGCCGACAGGGTCGTCACTCGCCGTGTTCAGCTTGATCCCGCTGGAGACTTCCTCACCAGTCTTGACCACGTTGGCGTAGCTACGCTGATAGTTCTGGGTCGAAACCTCGTAAAACTGAGTAGTGGAAATACGCATGATTTACGACTCCTTAAAGACTGTTGAGCAGCGTGCTGAAAATGGATTGCGCCGCCTTGATAATCTGCGAAGACGCGGTGTAGTACTGCTGATACTTGATCAGGTTGGCCGCTTCTTCATCCAGCGATACGCCCGACACTGAATCACGTGCAGATTTGGCCTGGGTCAACACGGCAGCGGTAGCCGTCACGTCGCTCTTGCCCTGACTGGCACGGGTGCCGACAGTGGAAACCAGATCGCCATAAGCGCCTGACAGGCTTGTGCCTACCCCACCGTTGTTAACACCCACAGTTTTGGCAGTTTGCAAGGCAACACTGGCAATAGCGTTACGGTTATCCGCAGAGCCAGCGCCGGTCATGCCGATGGTGAAAGTATCGTTGGGTTGAGGTGTACCGGAGATGCTCATCTCGACCGTCAACGCGGTTTGCGAGGTCGGCGTGGTGCTGTTGTCCGTGTAGCCCACATTGAGCTTAATAGTGTTGGTCTGGCCCTGGACGATGGTGCCGGTGATGGCATTACCGCTCTGATCCAGCACCGGACTGCCCGAAGCATTCAGCAACGAGTAAGTCTGTACGCCACCGGTGGCGGCGCCCATGACCAGACGCATTGGCGTCGAGTCTTTGACCGCGCCCTGCCAATCAGCCAGTTTTGTCGGGTTGTAGATGTCCGGCGCACTGGTAATCGTCGGCTGCGTGAAGCCGCCGGTGCCGGTGTTGCCAGCGCCCGCCGTGGCCGTCAGCGGCGCAGCTGCAGCGATGTCCTTAGGATCGGTCAAGGCTACGGCGATGCCGGAAGCCCCGTTACCGGTCGGCGATATCTTGAACGTATCGCCCGCGGCGACAGTGGCGGTCAGCGGATCATGAAGGCTCATCTTGAAGCCTTCAAACTCCTTCGGCGGATCATCACTCAGCGCGCCGGTGCCTACCGTCTCGCCATTAGGCAAGCGGCGCAGGGTGTAACTGTCGCCATCTGAACCAATAGTGACTTCGTAATTGTCGGCGGTCAGCGCACTGGAGCTCGTGATGGTCACGTCCAGGTTGCCGGAGCCAGCGCTGTTGGTCATGGCGCCAATGCTACGCTGACTGATCAGCGCATCACTGTTGATGCTGTTGAACAGCGGCGTGCCCATGTTGCCTTTGCTGTCGATACCCTGTCTGAGCTGACTGTTGATCTTGTCGGCCAGCACGATTGCCACTCGCCCAAGCTCATTGGTAGCGGGGGTCAACACTTCCGAACGATAACGCAACAGCCCACCGATGGAGCCGCCGGTCAAAGCCGACGTCACGTCTGTGGAATTGTGCCCGTAGGTGATCTGCAGGTTGTACTGCAGCGCATCGTCTTTACTTGGCACTGCATTCATCTGGTACGAGGTGCCGCCGCTGACCAGCGACTGACCGGTACCGGTATAAACGTCGAAATTGCCGTTGGTTTCGATAACCTTCACGCCCACCAGCTCATTGAGCTGACGAACCGCTTCGCCACGCGAGTCGAGCAAGCTGTTCGGCGATGTATTGCCGGCAGAGGCCTGAGAGATCTGCTTGTTCAGGCTGGCAATCGTCGTTGTCAGTTCGTTGACTTGCTTTGTGTAGGTATCCAGCTGTGCGTTGACGTTCTCGTTTTGCGAGGACAACTGCGCTGCCACCGAATTGAATCGGGCAGACAATGCATTGGCCTGGGTCAGGAATGCCGAGCGCTCGGCAGACTGCGTAGGGTTAGTCCCAATGGCCGCCAGGTCAGTGAAGAACTTCGACAGTTGCGCCGCCACGCCGGTCGTGCTGTCAGACAGCAAGGTGTCGGTCTTGCTGGCCTGTCCGGAATAGGCAACCGCGTCGGCACTGAGAGAGGTACTCGACTGCAATTGGGCGTCAAGGTAGCTGTTGTAGATGCGGCGCACATCGGACAGGGTTGTGCCTGTGCCAATGAAGCCAACACCGATACCGATATTGCGCTGTGCCGATGCAGTGGTCATCACCTGCTGACGCGAATAACCCGCGGTATCCACGTTAGCCGTGTTGTTACCGATGGTATTGATCGCGGCACTGCTCGCGTTAATCCCGGACAACCCAATTGAAAGCAGCGACATGATTAAAACCTTATAAAGTCGTGGAAGAGCCCGTAGCGGCGGCGTAGTTCTGGTAACTCTTCATCTGTTTCGCAATCTGCGAAATCTTGCTGGCATAGTCTGGATCCGTAGCGTATCCAGCCTTCTGCAACTCTTTTACAAACTGTTCCGGGTTATCGGCAGAATTAACCACTTCTTTATAGCGATTGTTGTTCTGCAACAGGCTTACCAGGTCATGGAAGCTGTCTGCGAAGGAGTCGTAGGAACGGAAGTCCGCCGTCTCCTTGACCATCTTGCCGTCACGGAACTCACTGGTAATTGCCCGGGCTTGCGCACCGTTCCAGCTACCCGTGGCCTTGATGCCAAACAGGTTGTGGCTACTGCTACCGTCCTGCTGACGCATGATCGATTTACCCCAGCCGGTTTCCAGCGCAGCCTGCGCCACCAATATCGCCGGATCCACGCCAATGCGCGCAGCAGCGTCCTTGGCCAGTGGCAACATCGTCGCCATGAACTCATCAGAGTTACCGAACGCGCGCTTGGCCGGAGCCAATGGCGGCTGAGCCATGCTGCGCACGTACTGCGGTGTCGCAGGAGCCAGATTCGGGTCCATTGTCCAGTCGCCATTGCCACTGCTTTTGCTCGCCACATTAGTGCGGGCAACAGGCGACAACTCGGTAGCGCCAGCCGGCACGATGCCCGCCAGCAATCGATCAGTAAGCTTGCTCGGCAACGCCAGACGCCGGGAATTGAGCGCAGCCATATCGTTGCGCCCTTCGGCGACAACGGCGGACTTGTCACTCGCCGCCGAACGGGTTGCCCACAACGGCCGCTGCTGAACGCTGGCAGCCAGACCGTTTGCAGCAGTCGAAGCATCGCCTTTTGCCGCATCAGCGGTTGCTGCCGTGTGCATGTTGCGAGTCTTGGACAGCTGACGCATCAGCACATCCTGCAGCCCGATACCGTTACCACGACCGGATAACGTCACCGAGAGCTGCTGGTCGTACATGTCCTGATACTGCCGGGTTGCGGCAGTATTCATTGGGTTGTCCTTGGCCAGCACTTCGTTGGCGGAGCGCATTGCCTTGAGCATCTGACTGACAAACAGCGACTCGAATTCTTGCGCAACCTTTTTCAGGTTGGCGTCGCTGTTCACATCACCGGTTTTCAACGAGTTCAGGCGATTGAGGTCGGTGTAGGCACCTGAATCGACCGCTGAAGAAATCGGGCCCTTGGGCATATCCATCGACAACGTCCTCAGATCACGATCAGGTCGGCTTGCAACGCGCCGGCCTGCTTCAAGGCTTCAAGGATTGCCATCAAGTCGCCGGGCGCAGCGCCCACCTGGTTAACCGCACGGACGATCTCGTCCAGGGTAGTACCAGGGCCGAACTTGAACATCGGGTGCAGCTCTTGCTGCGCATTCAGCTTGGAGCGCGGCACCACAGCCGTCTGACCACCGGACAGCGGTCCTGGCTGGCTGACAATCGGGTCTTCGGTAATGGTCACTGTCAGGCTGCCGTGCGTAACAGCCGCAGGCGAAACCTTGACGTTCTGACCAATCACGATGGTACCGGTACGCGAATTGATGATGACTTTGGCAGAGGTCTGACCCGGATCGATTTCGAGGTTTTCCAGCACCGACAGATAGTCGACACGCTGCCCCGGATCCAGCGGCGCAGTCACACGCACCGAACCGCCATCCAGCGCCTGGGCAACACCCGGGCCGAGCAGATCATTGATCTTGTCCACCACGCGCTTGGCGGTGGTGAAGTCCGAACGGTTCAGGTTCAGCGTCAGCGTATTACCCTGGTTGAAACCGCTTGGTACAGCGCGCTCTACCGAGGCGCCGCCAGGAATACGACCGGACGACGGAACGTTGACGGTGATCTTCGAACCGTCTCGGCCTTCAGCATCAAAACCGCCCACCACCAGGTTGCCCTGAGCAATCGCATAGACGTTGCCGTCGACACCTTTCATGGGGGTCATCAACAACGCACCGCCGCGCAAACTTTTCGAGTTACCAATCGACGACACAGTGATGTCGACGGTCTGCCCCGGCTTGGCGAACGCAGGCAAGTCTGCGTACACCGCTACCGCTGCAACGTTCTTCAACTGCACGGTGCCAGAACCGGCTGGCACCTTGATGCCGAACTGAGCCAGCATGTTGTTGAAGGTCTGCAAGGTGAACGGGGTCTGCGTGGTCTGGTCACCCGTACCATTGAGACCGACTACCAGACCATAACCGATCAACTGGTTGGCCCGTACGCCGGAAATACTGGCGATGTCCTTCAGACGCTCGGCTTGAGCGCCGAACGCGGCGGACAACAACAGTGCGGCCGCGAGCAGTTGCTTGAGATTGATCATGTTTATCCCGCTATCAGAAAGGGAACAACGGGCTGAGGAAGAACCGGTCAAACCAGCCTGGCTGGCTCGAATCGGCAAATGCACCAGTACCTGAATACGTAATGCGCGCATCGGCCACGCGAGTGGACGAAACGGTGTTATCGGTGGCGATGTCATCAGCGCGAACCAGACCCGCAATACGCACCAGTTCATCACCGGTGTTCAGGGTCATCCACTTCTCGCCACGCACGGCGAGAATGCCGTTAGGCATCACGTCGGCAACAGTGACCGTGACCGAACCGGTCAAGCTGTTGCTCTGCGCAGCCTTGCCATCGCCTTCAGTAGAACGCGCACCGTTGTAGCCTGCACTCAGGCTCAAATCGTTACGACCAATCGGGTTGTTGGTGACCAGGCTGGAACCAAACAGCGAGGTCAGACCGATATTGGCGGTGCTGTCTTTGGTGATGGCCGAACTGGCTGCCTTGCTCGCCGCCATACGCTCCGACAGGGTAATGGTGATGATGTCGCCCACGCGGAAAGCCTTGCGATCGCCGTACATGTTCTGCTCAAAACCTGCCTGATAAATCGAACCGTTGTTCGCCGCAGCGGGCAGCGGTGTACGCGGCATCACCGGCGCGTAATAAGGGTCATTAGGTTTGGCATTGGGCGCAACGCAGCCTGCCAGCAGAGCAACTCCACAGAATGGCACCACCAACATTGAAAACCGCAGAACAGATAGCCGTTTCATGACACTTAAAACCTCGCGGTGTAGCAGGCGTCAGGCAGACGCCTCGTCGAATTGAGCGGGTACAGCAACAGGTCAAACAGGTACATCAAGGTGTTACAGATTCTGCGTCAGGTTCTGCAGCATCTGGTCAGCGGTGGAGATGACCTTGGAGTTCATCTCGTAAGCGCGCTGAGTGGTGATCATGTTCACCAGCTCTTCAACGGTGCTGACGTTGGAAGCTTCCAGGGTGTTCTGCAACGTAGTACCCAGACCGTTCAAACCAGGCGTACCGACTTGTGGTGCACCGCTGGAGGCAGTTTCCAGGAAGAGGTTGCCGCCCTGAGCCTGCAAACCGGCCGGGTTGATGAAGTCAGCAGTCTGGATGTTGCCGATGATCTGCGGCGTTGCAGCAGCACCCGCCAGGGTGATCGACACAGTGCCGTCCTGACCGACCGTGAAGGTCTGGGCGTTTTGCGGAACCACGATTGCAGGCTCCAGCGCGTAACCGTTGGCGGTCACGATCTGGCCGTTGCCGTCCAGGTGGAAAGTACCGTCACGGGTGTAAGCGATAGTGCCGTCCGGCTGCATGATCTGCAGGAAACCACGACCGTTGACCGCGATGTCGAGCGGGTTCTCGGTGGTTTCCAGGCTACCGGCAGTGAAGTTTTTCTGCGTGCCGACAATGCGCACACCGGTACCCAGTTGCAGACCCGACGGCAATTCGCTGTCCTGGGTCGACTGAGCACCCGGCTGGCGCTTGATCTGATAAAGCAGGTCCTGGAATTCAGCACGATCACTTTTAAAGCCAGTGGTCGACACGTTTGCCAGGTTGTTGGAAATGGTCGTCAGGTTCATGTCCTGAGCGGCAAGACCGGTTTTGGCTACATACAGTGCTGGAAGCATTCTTGAATCTCCTCGAGCGTCGGATCATCGACGCAAGCTATCAATCGTTAGCCTTGCAAGATGCGAGTCGCGGACTCGTCATTGGTCTCGGCGGTTTTCATCATCTTGACGTGCAATTCAAACTGGCGGGACAGCGCAAGCACGGCGGTCATTTCTTCCACGGCATTAACGTTGCTGGCCTGCAGGAAACCCGACTCGACCTGAACGTTGGCATCTGCCGGAGCAGCGGCACCGCTCTTGAGGTGGATCAAGCCATCAGGACCTTTTTCCATGGTGGACACGTCAGGTCTGACCAGCTTGATGCGGTCTACCTGGGCCATCACCTGAGCGCTTTCACCCAACGAACGAACGCTGATGGTGCCGTCGGCGCCGATTTCAATTTGCTGCTGAGGCGGCACGGCAATAGGACCGCCGTTGCCCATGACCGGCAAACCGTTGCCAGCACGAAGCACACCCACGGCATCAATATTCATGCCTGCGCTACGGGTATAAGCCTCACCACCGTCAGGGGTCTGAACGGCAATCCAGCCATCCCCCTTGACCGCGATATCCAGTTCGCGACCGGTTTCGATCAATGCGCCGCCACTGAAGTCAGTACCGGGACGTTCGCTCATGGCATAGGCACGCGAAGGCTGAACCTCGCCAAATACCGGCATCGAACGCGCCTGCTCCAAGTCACGCATGAAGCCATTGGTCGATACGTTTGCCAGGTTGTTGGCATGAGCCTTTTGCGCAACGGCGTTTTCAGATGCACCGCTCATCGCAACGTAAAGCAACTTGTCCACAGTCATCCTCCTCTGACAGACGCTTGCCGCCTGTAGCTGTTCTAACAGGGAGATAGCAATATCCGGACCAACTTGTCAGACGCGATACAAAGCACTGATTGTTCAGCAAAAACGGACACGCCAGCGGCGCTGACTGAAGTCCATGGCCGGAATGTGGCGGAGGATTGCCACATTTCGAGAGTGAAGCGGTTTGAGCCGCCAAAAAAACTACGCAAAGATTAAATCTGCGCCAGAAAATGACTCTGAATCAAACTCGCTCAGTGATAGGCTCTGCCTCAACGCACCCCATAGAGCGCCCGAACACTGACATGAACACTCATGCAGGTTACGCCCTGATCATCGCCATAACCCTGACGATGATCACACCCGCCAGCCAGGCCAAAAACGCCAGCTATTACAAATGGCAAGGCGCAGACCGTGTCGTCTGCGCGCAGACCAGCCCCGGCAAGGGCTGGAAACGACTTAACGGCTCCTTTATAAAGTCAGATTGCTCGATCTGATCAAGTCGACTGAATCAACGTCTGCATCAACGTCACTTCGGTGGAAATCGCTTTCGAGTTGGCCTGATAGGCTGTTTGCGCCTGAATCAACGCGATCAACTCGTCAGCCAGGGTGACATTTGACCCTTCCAGCGCCCCACCGATAATCCCTCCCAGACCACCCGCGCCCGGCGCGTCGTAATCTGCCGGGCCCGAAGCAATGGTTTCGGTCCAGCGCGTATCACTTTGAGGCTGCAAACCTTGCAGATTGGCGAAATTGGCCAGCATCACCTGACCAATATTGCGGGTCAGGCCGTTACTGAATCCGCCTCGCAGAATCCCGTCGCGACCAATGATCAACGCGTTCAACTGCCCAGCCGAGTGACCATCAACCTGCTGTGACGAACGACTGCTCGGCGCATTGTGCTGACGCAGCGTGGTCAAATCGATTGCAATGCCGCCATCGGCAGCTGCCGCACCATTGGAGATCCAGCGCTCGCGACTCGTCCCGGGATCGCGAGCCATCGCCGGTACCCACCCCTCAAGCTGCAAGCTATTGGCGCCGCCATTCATCAAGCCCGGCGAGCCCGTCAATGACCTCAGCGAACCATCAGCGTTAAATACCGCATTGGCCGTCAATGGCTCTTTTGATTCCGGGTTCAAAGGGTTGTGGTCATTGACCAGCACATGCATCTGCCAACTGTTCGCCCCGTCTTTGACAAAGTACTGCTTCAGCTCGTGCTGCTTTCCCTGACTGTCGAAGATCGCACTGGCGAACACCCGGCTATAGGTTTTCACGTCAGTTGCCTTGAACACCGGCACCGGCCTTTGCATCACTGCGTCGCCAACATTGAGCGCACTCGCCGGACCATCACTCAGGGGCAACGACACCGCCCCGCCATTGGCAAAACCATTGACTACCCAGGCCGCGCCGACCTGCTCTGCGGGTCGCCAGCCCTGTAACGAAAACTCGGTATCGGATATTTTCCTGATGTGCTGGTTATTGCCCGAGAAGCGCACCGTGCCGTCCGCAGCCTTTTCCAGCGTCACCTGTTGCGGGCTGACACTGGCCGGATCCAAAGGGTTACGCCCATCAATCAAGACGTACATCGACCACTGATTATCTTCAGTTTTGACGAAGTATTGCTTGAGCTCATGCTCAGCAGGCGGCAACGGATCGGCGCCTTCATCCATGATCGTCCGGCTGGTCATGCGCGTATAAGTAGCGGGATTTCCCGGGTCAAATACCGGCACCTGCGCCATCGAGGCCAGTGAAGCGTCCAGGTTGATATTTCCAGCAATCCGCGTAGTCGCTTTGGGTGCGATATTCGACGTGTCAATTTTCAGGTCAGCACGCACCCCTGTCATGATTTCGCCGCTGTCATTGGCGGCATACCCCTGCAGACGCCCTCCTTCATCATCGACGACATAATCCTGCGCATCCTTGAGGAAGGCGCCGGCCCGGGTGTAAGCAAGAGAGCCACGATCACTGACCACAAAAAAGCCGTTGCCCTGGATCCGCATATCAAGCGGGCTCCCTGAAGTGGTCATGCTCTCGCCCTGATTGAAGTTCTGTCTGACGGAAGCCAGGCGCACGCCATCACCCACCGAGTTCTGCCCACTCCCAAGATACGAGGATGAATACAAGGC
This sequence comes from Pseudomonas sp. HP_14, assembly GCF_055283875.1. Lineage (NCBI taxonomy): Bacteria > Pseudomonadati > Pseudomonadota > Gammaproteobacteria > Pseudomonadales > Pseudomonadaceae > Pseudomonas > Pseudomonas sp. HP_14. The sequence goes on from NZ_JBTOQI010000033.1 coordinate 97,644, forward strand.
GGAAAACTGCGCCCGTGACGATTTGAATCCGGCTGTGCCAACGTTGGCGATATTATTACCCGTCACTTCGAGTCTTTTATTTGCTGCTTTTATTCCACCAATAGAAACATTGAACGACATGAAAACTCCCTTTTTACCGTGATCGGTTTTTTATTGAGGAAGTTTTATTCTCACATCATCGTGCGTGGGAAATTTCCAAGGTCATTGCGTGACGTATCCGGAATTTATTACTTACTGTAGGACCGAGTTTTATTATTCAAACGCCCATAAAAAAGCCCCTTCGAAAAGGGGCTTTCTGGAGCAGCTTATACAGCGACTTTCATCAAGCCATCTGAATAGTGGTCTGCATGATAGTGCTCTGGGTGGAGATCGTCTTGGCGTTAGCCTGATAGTTGCTCTGCGCCTTGATCAGGTTCACCAGCTCCATGGTCAGGTCGACGTTGGAGTCTTCCAGCGCCTGCCCGGTGATGTCACCCAGGGTGCCCGACTGAGGAGCGCCCGTAACCGGCACGCCCGAGGCGAACGTTTCACGCCAGTTGGTGCCGCCCGCAGGAGACAACCCCTGGACGTTGGCGAAGTTGGTCAGCGACACCTGACCGATTACCTTCGACTGACCGTTGGTGTAGGTGGCGAACATATTACCGGTAGCGTCGACGTTCATGGAGCTGATCTGGCCAGTCGCGTAGCCGTTCTGGCTCTTGGCGATAGCACCGGAAACCGAAGCAGTTTGTGTGGTTGCCAACATATCCAACTGGACGCCGCCTACCGCAGGATCAGCACCGTTATCCACCCAGTTAGGCACTGTGGCCGTACCTGAGTTGAGCGCTGGGTTCCAGTTATTGATCTGCATCGTGCCGTCAGCATTCACAGCAACGTTGGCCAGTGCTGGAGGAACTGGAACCGGCGACTTGACTGTCGTACTGACCAGCTTACCGGATGAGTCGAAGGTCAGAGTGTTGACGCTCGGCGTCACCACGTCAGGAGACGTCGTCGCCGGACTATCAATAGAACGACCGTCAATCAGGGTATACATGTCCCAAGTGTTAGTACCGGTTTTCACGAAATACTGATCCAGAGAGTGCTGATTACCCTGAGAGTCGTAGATCGGAGTACTGAACGTGCTGTTGTACGTTTTGACATTCGACTGGTCGAACGGAGAAACCGTAGGAGCAACAGCGGTGGAGTTCAGGTTCGACGTGATCGTTACGTTGTTAGTCGGGTTTGGCGCCAGGTTCGACGAATCGACACGCAGGTTCTGCACAATGCCGGTTACCACGTTGCCATCAGCATCAACGTTATAGCCCTGCAGGTTCATGCCCGAGCTGTTGACGATATAGCCTTCTTTGTCGGTGTGGAATGCACCGGCACGGGTATACAGACTTTCGCCATTGTTGCTGATCATGAAGAAGCCGTTACCGTTGATCGCCAGGTCAAGGCTGTTGGCGGTACCGGTGGTCAGGGTGCCTTGGGTAAACTGCTGGGACACCGCTGCTGTTCTTACGCCGCTGCCGACGTTGGTGTTGCCGGAAGTACCGCGGATGGATTGCGCGTACTGATCGGCAAACTCCACACGGGAAGCTTTGAAACCCGTGGTCGCAACGTTGGCAATGTTGTTGCCCGCCACGTCGAGACTTTTGTTCGCCGCATAGAGCCCACTAAGACCGGTATTGAATGACATGTAACACTCCTTCGCCGTCGAGTCGGCTCTAAATTCCGATAGTTTTTACTTGGGACAGACCGATACTTTGGCCGCCGGCCAGATTGAGTACCATTTCTGCACCGTTAACCCCGGTCGTTACGCTATTGACCGTTGCAGGTAGATAAGTCGCCAACGAAGTCGACTTGCCTTCCAGAGAACCGTTAGCCACGAAGCTGTAGTTGCCTGCAGCCACTTTTTCACCGGCATCATTGGTGCCGTCCCAGGTGAAACTTGCGTTACCGGCAGACTGGGTGCCCATATCAATGGTCTTGACCAGGTTCAACTGTGGGTCATAAATCTTCACAGTTGTCACCGAACTTGCCGACGGCACAACAACCGAACCGGTCATGCCTTTAGTGGTATCGACGGTGGTAGAACCGGCATTGACGATGACCGAGCGCCCGACCAGCGAAGAGGCCTGCAGCGCTTGCGACGATTGATAGAGGCCAGCAATGCTGTCTACTGTCGACGTCAGGTTCTGCATGCTTTCCAGGCTGCTGAATTGCGCCAGCTGAGCAACGAACTCACCGTTGTCCTGCGGCTCCAGCGGGTTCTGGTTCTTCATCTGAGTAACCAGCAACTGCAAGAAAGCATCTTTGCCCAGCGCGTCATTCTTCGAAGAAGAAGACGCGGCAGGGTTTTGCAACGCATTTATAAAATTCGTTGATACATCGTTTTCAACGGCCATTTATTCGCCCCTTATCACTGACCGAGGGTCAGGACCTTCTGCATCATTGATTTGGCGGTATTCATGATTTCCGCGTTGGTCTGGAACGAGCGGCTGGCAGAAATCATATCGGCCATTTCTTCAACGACGTTCACGTTCGGGTAGTACACGTAGCCATTGCCATCAGCAGACGGGTGATTGGGCTCGTAGCGTGCTTCAAGGTTGGAAGCATCTTCGATGATGCCGTTGACCTGTACGCCCTGCCCGGCTTCGCCCTGCTCCTGAAACAGCGAACCGCCGCCTTGCTGGCTTTGCTGGAAAACCGTCGCGAACACCGGGTGACGGGCGCGATAGGTCTGATCCATGCTCGAAGACACGGTCTCGGCGTTGGCAATGTTACTGGCGGTGGTATTCAAACGAGTGGTCTGAGCACTCATGCCGCTACCGGCAATATTGAAGACGTTGGCTAGAGACATGAATTACTCTCCGCGAAGGGCTGCAACCAGCCCTTTGAATTTACTGTTGAGCAGGGTGAAGCTGGCCTGGAAACCCACGGAGTTCTCCGCGTAGTTGGCGCCTTCAACCTGAGCATCGACGGTGTTCTGATCCAGTGAAGGCGCAGACGGCGTGCGGTACATCAAGGTACCGTCTGTATTGCCCAGGCCTTCAGCTTCGATATGACGGCTATTGGTCATGTTCAGGCCAAACTTGCCATTTTTTGCCTTGTCGCTTTCTGCGGCCAGCACGGACGAGAAGTCCAGATCGCGAGCCTTGTAGTTAGGCGTATCGGCGTTGGTGATGTTGTTGGCAAGCACTTCGGCACGCTGCGCGCGGAAGCTCAGTGCCTTTTCGTGAATGCCTAGCGCTTTATCGAAGCTGATGCTCATTTCGGGAAACCTTTACCGGTTGACCAGATTTTCTTGATAGAGACATAGCAATCAGCGTGCCAATCTGAGAAACGCCCTGTTTCAAGGGGTTGGCGAGGTGGCAGGCAGAGACAATGCCAGAAAAGCGGCAAGGCATTTCCGCTGCGAGTGCCATAAGCGGCAAGGTGAACGCCGTAAAGTTGCCATTGCCGCGCAACGCGCCGATTTTCTGCCGACAGATCGCCCACCGACATTGAGATTGAGATTGAGATTGAGATTGACAAAAGCAGGGCTCTGGATTGCAGCAAGTCAAACTACTCAAACGGGCACGACTGATACCCCGACAGCACGGGGTTACAAAAAGCCAGACAGGCCGCCTGGTGTTGAATATCGAACACTCGGTTCGAGCCCTTGAACATTGGCACCACCTTCCCCCCCGCAGCAAACTTCACACCTGCATACGCCTGACGTACTATCCCCGGCAAGACTCAGACAGAAAGGAAACGAAATGTATGGAAGTCCCCGTTCAGAAACTGCAAACCGCCGGCGCGCTTTCACACTTAAAAAGGGACCGTATTTCCAGCCAATGCGTCTGCTGCGCTAGCGAAAACCTGAAACGCTCCCCTGCTATCCTCATGCCGTTTCTATCCCATCGTATTTTTGGCTGGGCACCAGTAACGATCGATGACAGCTGGGGGCTTTCAACGATAAAGAACGGTCATGCCTATTCGATCTGCAACTCTCTACTCTGCTCGGAGTGTGGATTTTTATTTCTGGACATTCGCTTTTCCGACAGCGAGCTAAACAGTCTCTACCATGACTATCGCGGAGAGGAATACAACAATCTTCGGGAGCAATACGAGCCAGGCTACACCCTTAGAAATACCAACCTGAATGCGGGAATTGGATATATCGACGAGATCGAAAGCTTTTTGAAGCCTCACGTCGAAACGCCTGTTCGCCTTCTGGACTGGGGCGGCGACACCGGCAAGAATACGCCTTTCAAGACCCAGGCCAAGGTATTCGACGTCTACGACATCAGCAACAAATCCGTCATCGACGGGGCCAGAAGAGTCAACAAGGAAGAAGCCTTCCGCAATCAATACAACCTCATCATTTGCAGCAACGTTCTGGAACACGTCCCCTACCCGTCGGACTTGTTATTGGATATAAAAAAAATCATGCAGGCGGACAGCGTCCTCTATCTTGAGGTCCCCATGGAAGCCGTTATTCGTGAGCACGAAATCGACCCACATTTAAAAAAGAAGCATTGGCACGAACATATAAACTTTTACTCCGAGACATCGCTTAGGCGCCTGATTGAACACACGGGACTCGATGTCATTGACCTGTATAAATTGCATATAACAGCAGAAGGCAAAGAGGCCTGCCTGTTCCAGGTCGCCTGCAGGCTTAAAACGAGCTGATGCGCGCAACCAAACGACTTCGCGCGACGAAAAACTATTGCAGCGAGCCTGCATGCAACCAGCCATAGCTCCCGTGCGGAAAAAAAAAGAGACCCCAGGGTCTCTTTTTCAATGCACAGATACTTATTTAGCCTGGTAAATAATCCCCGGGCTGCACTGCACCATCTGATAATGGTCCGGTAAACCGTTCAACGCCTCGGAAGCACCGAGGAACAGATAGCCACCCGGCTTGAGCGTGCCGTGAATACGCAGCAGGATGTCTTTCTTCACCTCGGCCGAAAAGTAGATCAGCACGTTGCGGCAAAAGACGATGTCGAATTTGCCCAGACTTGCGTAGCTGTCCAGCAGGTTAAAGGCGCGGAACTCGACCCGACTCTTGATCGGGGCCTTTACGCCCCACTTCCCAGGCCCCTTGACGTCGAAATAACGCTGCAACCGGTCAGGAGACAAACCACGACCGATTGCCAGGCTGTCGTATTCGCCAGACTTGCAGTTGGTCAGCATCAAGCCCGACAGATCAGTGGCAACAATTTGCGCCCCGGATTTAAGCTGACCAGGATTGCTGCGCTCGAACTCATCGATAGTCATCGACAGCGAGTACGGTTCCTGCCCCGAAGAGCAGGCGGCCGACCAGATGCGCAGACGCTGACCGGGAGCCGCCTTGATTGCCTCGGGCAGCACCTTGTTCTTCATCACCTCGAACGGATAGGTGTCGCGAAACCACAAGGTTTCGTTGGTCGTCATCGCATCCACCACCTGCTCACGCAAACCGCTGCGTGGCTGGGACTGAATCCGCTGAATCAACTCACCAAGCGTCTTGATGCCGTTTTGTTCCATCAACTTGTTGAGGCGACTGGAAACCAGGTATTGCTTGTTTTCACCCAAAAGGATGCCACAGGCTTTTTCCAAAAATACCCGGAACTGCTCGAAATCCAAATTACCCGTAGCCAAAATGCCGCCTCTCAAATCATGTAAAACCACCAGGGGCGACGCCCCTAGCTGATGTCCGCTGTCTTGATTCTGTCAACAACCCGCGCTGCCAGGTCATCAGGCCGGAATTTGGCGAGGAAGTCATCCGCACCGACCTTCTTCACCATAGCCTGATTGAACACACCCGACAGGGAAGTGTGCAAAACGATGTGCAATTTTTGCATCCGGGGATCATTACGAATCTCGGAGGTAAGCGTGTAGCCGTCCATTTCCGGCATTTCAATGTCGGAAATCATCATCAAAAATTCTTCTTCAGGCTTTTTGCCTTCAGCAACCATCTGCTTCAGATACTCCAAAGCCTGACGACCATCGTTGAGCGCAACCACTTCCACCCCAACGGTCTGCAGACAGCGACTCACCTGTTTGCGTGCCACAGAGGAGTCATCCACGGTCAGCACCCGCAAGGAAATGGCCTTATGGTGCGTTTCTTCATCAATCACGCCGACGGAAACGGATTCCGACATTGGCGCAACTTCGGCGAGGATTTTCTCGACGTCGATGATTTCGACCAACTGGTTATCGACCCGCGTCACAGCCGTCAGATAGTGATCGCGGCCGGTGCCCTTGGGTGGCGGATGGATCTCTTCCCAGTTCATGTTCACGATGCGCTCAACCGAGTCCACCAGAAAACCCTGAACCTTGGTGTTGTACTCGGTGATGATCACGAACGCGTTATCAATCGACATCTGCCCTGGCAAACCGGTTGCCATGGCCAGGTCGAGAATAGGAATCGTCCCGCCACGAATATTCGCCACGCCCCGCACGATTCGACTGGATTTAGGCATCACGGTGAGTTTGGGGCATTGCAGCACCTCCTTCACCTTGAAGACGTTGATCCCGTAAAGCTGTTTGCCGTTGAGACGGAACAACAACAGCTCAAGGCGATTCTGCCCAACCAGCTGCGTACGCTGGTTAACTGAATCCATTACACCGGCCATGCTGCGACTCCCCTATCAAAGTAACCATCGCCACAGCACCTGATCAGGTAAGCGGCACGGGCCTTGCTTTTTATACGTCATGAATGCAAAAACGACAATTTCCCGACACACGATTTTCAAGAACCGCAGCCTGCTTTGTTCGTTGGCTTTGCTGTGCCTGGCAACCCTGGCGAATTACAGCCGGGCCGACAGTTTTACAATGCCTGAACAGCTTATCGGCGTCACTCAGGGGTTTCTTGAATTCACAGTTGAAGACTATTTGGCGACCAGCCAGATCGAAGGTCGCTTTGAAATTGAAGTTCGGCAACTGGACCCGCGCCTGCGCATGCCGCTCTGTGACAAGGAATTGACAGCGAGCCTCGAAAGCCCTCGCCCTGTAGGCCGCGTCACAACCCGCGTACGCTGCGAAGGCTCGTCGCCATGGACCGTATTCGTGCCCGCTCAAGTGCGCCTGTTCCGCAATGTCGTCACCGCAGTCAGGCCACTCAAGCGCGACGCCATCGTGACTGAACAGGACATTGCGATGCGCGAACGGGACATCGGCCTGCTGGGTCAGGGCTTTCTGTCTGCCGAAGATCAGGCTGTGGGGCAAAAAATCCTCCGACCAATGGTCATCGATCAGATCATTGCTCCCAACTTTCTTGAGCAGCCGCAGATGGTGCGCAAAGGCGACCAGGTTGTCATTACTGCGCGAAGTGGCTCTATCGCTGTACGGATGCCCGGCGAAGCGCTCTCCGACGGGACTTTCAACGAGCAGATACGGGTGCGCAACCTCAACTCAAAACGAATCATAAAAGCCAACATTACGGGCCCTGGCCAGGTGGAGGCACCTATGTGATCTGATAGAACGCTGGCGTCAAACGCTTGTTTTTCCTAGACTGCGAAACAACGTCTGAGGTTTGAGGTCCATTTCTGCGGGTATCGCAAATGGATTTCACTTAGCAGGCTAAAGTTTTTCTGCATTTGGTCGAAACCATGGCAAGCGTCCAAACACCAGAGGAGTTTTTATCATGGTCATCGACTTCAACCGACTTAATAGCGGCACCGCAGTAAGCGGCGCAACCCGTACAGGTAGCGCCAAGGAAGCAGGCAAGGCAGATGCAACGGTTGCGACCGCAGCATCAGAAAAAACCAGCAGCACCGGCGAATCCGTAAAGCTGAGCAGTGAGGCTCAACAGTTGCAAAAGATCACTGATAAGTTGGGCGACCTGCCAACCGTCAACAGCGCCCGCGTGGCAGAGTTGAAACAGGCAATCGCCGATGGCAGCTATCAAGTAGACAGCAACCGTGTAGCCAGCAAGCTGCTTAATTTCGAAGCTCAGCGCTAGCCCAATGCTCGCGCTGGATCTTCTGGACGCTTAAAAACCAGAGCATGCGATGCAAGACACTACTTTGCTCCAACTGATGATCGACGACATGGTTCCTGCCCAGCAATTGCTGGAAATTCTGCAGGCCGAGTCCCTCGCCCTCCACGGCCGCGACATGGTCGAAATGGAGCATGTGCTTGCCAAAAAGCATGCACTGGTGATTTTGCTTGAGCAGCATGGCCGCAAACGCAGCCAGATTCTCAGCGGATTGGGATTGAGTCAGGATCGTAAGGGCCTCAGCACACTCGCCGAAAACTCGTCAGTGGGCGAGCAATTGATGAAGGCTGGAGACGAGTTGAGCGCGCTGATTAATCAGTGCCAGCAACTGAACACTCAAAACGGCAGCTCTATCCAGATGCAGCAGGCCTCTACTGCGCATCAGTTGCGGATACTGACCGGCGATATGCCCACGCTGTATGACAGCCGGGGATCGACATCCGGACGTGCAAAGCCACGTCCGTTAAGCCAAGCGTAGTTTTCTGTATCAAGGCGCTTTGCATGCTGGCAAAATGCCTGCCATTGCGTTGCTGTCGTATTTTGCCTGGAGATGGAAAAAAGTGAATGGCTCAAGTGCGGAAGATGCTCCGCAGCCCCCAAAGGTACTCAATACGCCTTTGGAAATTGCCGCCAACTTGCGGCTGCTACTTGAAAGTCATGATCCTCTGATCATTACTTTTCATGAGCGTACCCAACGTTTTCAGAGCTATCTGATCGAGGTCGACCGCGAAAGCGATGTCATTGCCCTCGACGAAATGATCCCTCGTGACGGCGAAAAATTCCTCGCCAACGGCGAAGCTTACCGGGTTGAAGGTTTTCATGATGGCGTACGCATCGCGTGGGAAAGCAGCGCGCCGATGACCATCCATGAAGCCAACGGTGAGCGTTTTTACCGTGGCCCCATGCCTACGGAAGTCATTTACCATCAACGTCGCAATGCGTTCCGCGCGGCATTGAAGCTGGCCCAGTTGGTCAGCATCGAGATGGGCGGTGATCGACTCAAATTTCCTCTGAGCGGCAAACTGCTGGATATTTCGGCGACCGGCTGCAAGCTTCGTTTTGAAGGCGATGTTTCAGAGCGCATGCAACTGGGTCAGGTGTACGAGCGTTTCGTGGCTCAGTTACCCTTTGGCACCATGACCGCTCCAGTTGAGTTACGGTATCTGCACTTCGAAGAAAGGGTTAACACGACGTTTGCCGGGATTCGCTTTCATAACATGAGCGGATTGGTGCAGCGCCAGGTTGAACGTTTCGTGTATCAACTGCAGCGTGAAGCGCGTCGCTTCGACAAGGACGATGACTTCTGACAGTGATTTCTGGCTGTTAAAAAGGCGATTGCGCGGTGAGCGTAATCGCTTTTTTTGTTTATGCGTATCTATTGATCAAGGCTTGCCTCTGTAGGAGTGCACGAGCAACGCGAGGCCGCGATGGCGGCGGGTCAGGTATACCGCCATCGCGGCCTCGCGTTGCTCGTGCGCTCCTAAAGAAAACACATTTCAATTCAGTTAAAAGAGCCTAGCTTGCTCGCGATCGCGATGATGCAGGGCAATCCTAAGGCCGATTGATTTCTTCGTCTTTCACATCCACCACAGCCTCGTCTTGCGCCCTGGGCTCAACCGGCGGTTCAACTTCAGGCTCAACCTCAGGTTCCACCGTGGTCTGCATCTGATCCTGGACAACCTGCTCATCAACCCGCGGGTCAAGCGCAACCACCAGCGGCGAACTGGACATGCTGTCTGGCATCGCCACGTGATGCAGCGGCGCGTCGTCCACCTGGTGAAGGTGCGTTACGGCTTTAGGACGAATCAGTAACACCAGCGCCAGCGACGTCAGGCACACAAACGCATACAGCATATTGGCCCCAAACGCCTTCATCAGGGCGCCAGCGGCCAGCGGGCCGATACTGGCGCCAATACCGAAGGTCATCAGCAACATGGCTGTGAGCGAGACTCGGCGCTCCCCTTCAACGTGGTCATTGGCAAACGCGACGGCCAATGGGTAAAGGCTGAACTGGACCAGCGACACCACAAAGCCCACCACAAACAACACTTCCAGCGGCATGCTCGGCAACAACGCCAGTGGCAACGCCGCCAATGCCAGCACCCCGGCAAACGCGCGCATCAATTGCGCACGATCATAGCGGTCTGATAGCAAACCCAGCGGCCACTGCACCAACAGACCAGCCATGATGCAAAAACCCATGAACATACCGACATGCTCGGTGGACAAACCCTGCTGCGCCGCATAAAGCGGCGCCAGACCGTAGAAAGCGCCAACAATCAGTCCAGAGCCCAGCACAGTGGTCAATGACTGCGGCACCCTGCTGATAAAGAACCGCGGCTCCAGTGGCGCCGGATGCAATGGCGCCGGGTGAATGCTGCGGGTCATAGCCACAGGCACAAGACACAGGGCAAAGCACATGGCGACCAGCATCAACAACTCTGGCCCTAACCCAGGGTGGACCACCAGGATCATCTGCCCCAGGACCAATCCCAGGTAAGAGGCAATCATGTAGCCGCTGAACACCATGCCGCGCTGCTTGGCAGCAGCCTGCTCGTTCAGCCAGCTCTCGACCACCATGTACTGACACATCATGCCAAGACCGACAATCATCCGCAGAAACAGCCACGCTGGCAGCCAGTCGATCAGGCCCAGCCCCAGCACTGCCGCCCCGACGATCCCGGCACAGGTGGCGTAGGCACGAATGTGCCCGACACGACCGATCAGGCGGTGCCCGACTTTGCCGCCCAGCACCAGACCCACATAGTTAGCGGCCATCAACGCACCGATCCACAGACCGTCAACCTGATCGGCGGACAATCGCAAGGCAAGATACGTACTCAGAAGACCGGAGCCGGTCAACATCATCAGGGAGGCGAAATACAGACCCTGAAAGGACTTCCAGATTTGGCGCATCGACTTTCCAAAAATTAGGAGCCGTCAGAATGGACGGCGCCTGAAACACGATTCTTAAGCCTGGGCAGCCAGAATGCGCCGTTCCCAGGGGGTGATTTCATCAAAGAAACTGGTCAGCTCCAGGGTCTTCGATGCGATGTAGCCTTCGATGAACTCAACGCCAAACAGTTCCTTGGCCAACTGACTGCGTTTCAGACGTTCCAGAGCGGCATTCAAGGTACATGGCAATGACAATTCATCCGGCACAAGGATTTCACCCTGAATCGGTGGCGTCGGCTCCAGTTGCTGCTCGATCCCATGCAACCCCGCTGCCAGGCTCGCAGCTATTGCCAGATAAGGATTGGCGTCAGCGCCCGGCAGACGGTTTTCGACGCGTCTGGCCGCCGGTTCACTGGCGGGTATACGCAGCCCCGCAGAGCGATTGTCATATGACCAGCAGGCATTATTCGGCGACGCAAACGGATGACACAGTCGCTGATAGGAATTCACATTAGGGGCAAACAGTGCCGTAAAGTCCGCCATGCAGGCCTGCTGACCGGCAATAAAATGCCGGAACAGCGCTGTCGTTTCGCCCTGCTCGTCACTGAACACGTTCGCGCCGGTGCCCGAGTCAACCACGCTCTGATGAATATGCATCGAACTGCCCGCCGTATGCGCCAGCGGCTTGGCCATACACACCACGATCAAGCCATGCTTGAGCGCAACTTCCTTGAGCAAGTGCTTGAACAGAAATGTCTGGTCAGCCAACAGCAGCGGATCGCCGTGCAACAGGTTGATCTCAAACTGGCTGACGCCCATTTCATGCATGAAGGTGTCACGGGGCAAGCCCAGCGCCGCCATGCATGTATAGACTTCGCTGAAGAACGGCCGCAAACCGTTGTTGGAGCTGATACTGAAAGCCGAGTGCCCGTCTTCGCGACGGCCATCGATCCCGCTGGGCGGCTGAAATGGCTTGCCAGGGTCAGGATTCGGCGCGAAGACAAAAAACTCCAGTTCGGTGGCAACGACCGGTACCAGTCCACGCTCGGCATAGCGGGCAATCACCGCCTTGAGCTGGGCGCGGGTCGACAGGTTGCAAGCCCAGCCGCCAAGCTCCTCGGTGTCGCAGATCGCCAATGCACGAGGCTCGACACTCCACGGCAAACGATGAATCTGCTGCGCATCGGGGACCATTGCCACGTCACCGTCATCGCTTCCGTAAAAACGCGACGGCGGGTAGCCACCCATGATGCATTGCAGCAGCACCCCACGCGCCATCTGCAAACGGCGCCCTTCGAGGAAGCCTGCTGCAGTCATTACCTTGCCGCGTGGTACCCCATTCAAATCAGGAGTGACGCACTCGATTTCATCAATGCCCGTCAATCGCTGTGCGAGCGTGTTGTGGCCATCGCTGGTCATGCCTCGAATCCTTCCTTTCCATCCAGAGCGTACAAAATACGCACCAGATGTTCGATATTTCAAGCAGCTCGGTAAAAATCAATCCGGCAGCCAGATATCTCGCCAAGCCTGCAAGTGTCTGTCATCGAGCATCCAGTCGCGACGCACGACACTCTGCAGCGCATTGCCCATTGCGGCAGCGCCCTCCAGATCCGAAAGATGGGCACGAACCGCTTCGAGCCAATCATCCGCAGCATTCTTGACCCGTGTGACTGGCAAGTCGCAGCGATAAGGTTCCAGATCGCTGCAAATCACCGGCACCCCGCAGATCCCGAACTCCAGCAGGGCCGTGTTGCTCTTGCAGTGATTGAACAGGTTATCCACGAGTGGTACCAACGCAAGGTCAAGATTCAGAGAGGCGAGCCTGGCCGGATAGTCTGCGAGTGCTACGTTGGAGTGGACCTCATGAAACAACGGACGCAGCGATTCAGGGCATTCGCCCAGGAAGATCCATTCAACCTCATCAGCCAGTTCGCGGATAACGTCAGCTACCACGTCGACGTCAGCAGTGCTTATAGAATCTCCAGCGAGGCCGATTCGAGGCTTGACTGAAAAACGATGCTCACTACGCAGAGTGCCCCACCAGCGCGGATCCAGTCGATTTTCGATGATTCGGATGTCCGCGTGGAAACCGTCGAACACGTTAGCCAGTGTATCGCTTGATACAACCAGACGATCCATAAAAGCGAGCCCGTTACGTAGTGCCCCGGCTAAATCCCCAGGCAGATGGGCGCGCTGCTCAGTCGGCAGATCCGGCAAATACTCATCCAGCTCATAAACCTTGAAGGCCCTGGAGAACGCTTTCATGCGGCGCATAGCTTCTCTCTGCGAATCGCCCAACTGCCGTTGCAACACAATCACATCCGGATCGAAACGCTGTAGCTCCACTGCCGACAGCAGCTGCGGTGCTACAGCACCGTCGATCAGCCCCTTGTCACGCATGGCGTTGAATGGCTGAGCCAACCGGTATTCATGACTACGCGTTTCCACTCCCGGCTGCGCCAGGACGCGTTTCAAATCGCTCAGACCTGCCAGTGGCCGCCAGGTGAGCGAACTTTCGACCACTTTGAAGAGACGTTTTGGGTTCAGGGAGTAATTCGGATTGTAAGCAGGTTCGGCGGCCAACTGTTGTAACCAGCGGGCGTAGAAGCGGTCTTCCTCTTGCGCAGTCGGCGGAACACTATCAGGCTCGCTGATCAGCATCTGAACCCGAGGCGTGAGTACGTTCAAATAGCCCGCCTGTTGCATTTTCAGACACAGATCGACATGAGCCCAAGGGGCCATCTGCTCATCAAAGCCACCTGCCGCGAGGAACAATTCACGCTTGACCAACAGGCACTGCTCACTCAGCGCAGAGAAGTCGCTTTCCACCTGCAGTCGTTGCATGTAGCCCGGGCTGCTGGCTTCTGCACCTTTGAAGAGTACATCGGCAGGCCCATTCAATCCGAGCAACAGGCCTCCCTGGCGTAACTTGCCTTCGCCATTCACCAGCTTCGCGCCGACACTGCCTACTTCTGGTCGCAGGCCATGATTAAGCATCTGCTGCAGCCAATCCTGTCCGACGATACCCACGCCCGAATCGAGAAACAGTACGAAGTCGCCCTGCGCATCCTGGGCTGCCATGCTCAGGAGGCTTTCAGACGTAAGGCCAGCGCCATAGCGCAAGACCCGGATATGCGCGACGCCGAGTTGTTCGATGCCTTCGAGCCAGCCAGACACAGCCGGATCGTCATTTCCGCCGTCCAGCACCAGCAACTCATAATTACCGTAGGTGGTGTTTTCCAGCAGACTTTCCAGGCATCGCTGCGCAGCAGCGAGACGGCCATCGACCAGCACCAGAATACTCACCCCGGCGGTCTGCGGCTGCCCGTAATCAATTTGATAGCATCCCGCCGATAGGGAATTGACCTGTGCCAGCGCAAAGCCTCGAGCCCGCAAGTGGCGCTCGATAACCTGCACTTGCTGCGGATCATCAGCCAGGACTGTCGGCGCGCTGATCACCAGCGGTTCACTGATATGCCCCAAGCCCTCAAAACCAGTCGACTCAATCAGGCGCAAAATGTATTCGAGCTCGAACGCACCGAAGCAATCACTGACAAAACCGCCCTGCTCTCTCCAGGTTTCGTGCCGGAATATCCAGTGCTGCATGAGCATCGAGGGACTGCTTAACAACAGGTCGAGGTTCAGATCCGGCCGCAACAGAAACTCACGCTGACCGTCAGGCTTGAGCACGATTTCATCTGCGTAAACTGCACGATGCCCGGACAGGCAGGCCAACTCCAGCCCGGTAGCAAACAGTCCACTCGATGTGAACTCTTCGCCCGCCTGCACAACCATGAACCAGTCACATACGAGCTCATGAAGCGCACTGTTAATACTTGCAACATATGTCTCTGGCTCAAACCTGAATTCGCCAACACCTTCAGCGCTGCTCAACACCAACGGCCGCACTTCAACGTGAGCGGGCGCTTGCCGGACAAGACTATCCAGTGTCTTTGAACGTTTGACCGAGTCGCCCGCAGGGTCCAGAACCACCACGCCGATAATGGGGACTGGAACACTTGCGAACTGTTGATCGACCAAGGCCTGCCGAGGAGCCGATAGCGCACGGTCAGCCAACCAGGGCAGTACTTCGAATCGCCGGTTTCTAGTGGTGAAATCCTGCGCTGCTTTCTGGGTAACCTCAATGAAGTTATCCAGCGCAAGCCAGAAAGCTTCCTGGTGTTTCAACAAGCTTGCACGGAACAACGGCAGGGTTTCCCGGGCACGCTCAACAAGCTCTGGACTATTGCCCCACGCTACGCCATAGCTCTTGTTCTCGTGCACAGCCAGCTGCAATGGCGCTCTTTCGTTGGGAAGAACAATAGCTATACATCCGCAGAGCACAGCATCCGCCCCAATACCTGTCGCCTCGGTACAATAAAAGTATTCACACTGCTGGAACAGATCAGCCAGTTCTTCCCACGACCCGGGGCTGAACAAGGTCACCTCAACAGCGTCAGGTGGAAGCAACTCAGGATCGATGTAACCGTTGCGCTGTTTGCCGCGAAAGTAAGCTACTTTGCCCTTAATACGTTTGGCCGGATTATCTGGCAGACGAAAAATACTCAAATCAACAGCAGGCATGTACAACACGCGATCTTCAGACATGCCCGGCGGCAGCAAAGCCTTGGTGTACGCAAACTGAATATCCGTCGGCTCGTAATCGCTAACGGGATTGAGGAAACCAGGCTGATTTAACAGGTAACGAACCACCACATTACTGTTAAGCGGATTACCGTCTATGACCTCCGGGAGGACCACGATGGGCTCAATCCCGGCGGCTTTATGCTCCCCGATCGTGTTATGCGTTAACACCGGGGTCATCAAGTGCGCGGGAACACCTGTAGTCATCACATAGGCTTCATAGCCCGAGCGGATAAGCGCATCGCACAACATATGTAGCACTCGGATACCTGCCGAGTTACGGCGATACGCCGGTGCCATGATGTAGTACGGGTTAGGGCGTTTGGCGAACAGTGAGCGGACCATCTAAGGCTCCGGCGTAGGGATTGTATTCAAACCGAGAGCAATACCCGGCCTCCATACTGGATGGATGGCGACCCTGTAGAGGCCGCTATTTCGTGCTGTCGTCTATATTCAGCAACTGACTATAACGGCCTCAGCGAATTATCATAATTTTCAAACAGTACCGCCCCGGCGCAGTTGTAATCCGCAAAGCTTATGTCTTTTTTGGGTTGCCGCCATTCGCCGTAAACGAAATCAAGGTAGCCATACGCATCCTTCGGTGCTTTGACTTTTGCGCCAAACAGTTCAATGGTGTCGAACCCTTCATAGAACTCCTTCGGGCAAAACCATTCGGGCATAGCTCCCACCATCACGGCTAAACCATCACGCTCTACACGACGACCAAAGTCTGTTTCGAAGGGAATGATTTCGTCGGCGCCGTCGACGTTTTCACAGGTAATTCTTATCCCGTAATCAACACCGTGGGTGGCCATCAACTGAATGTTCCATACCACGCCTTCAACAGCAGGAAGGTTATGTTGATTGTTACGCAGCACGCTTATCCAAGGCTGGAACTGAGCCTCGTTCACCGAGAAATCGATGTCGTCATCCCAGGCAATAAAATCGTGTTCACGCAGCGCACCGAGCAATGTTCCAAAATCGAGGTACAGATCAATTCCCCCCTCCTCAGCCATCCGGCAAAGCATCAGCAACAATTGCTTTGCAAGTGCCTTGGTTTTGGGATGGGAGAAAGGATGTACATCGCGCATCCCTTTCATCTCGCGCTTGCCGGGAACAATCGCAGGCACATCCGCCAGACCCAGTGTTTCGAGCTGAGCCAGGACGCTATCGGACCACACACAGGTAATGACGATCACGTCGCAACCACTGGCAGCGATTTGCTCGGCAGAGATGACCGGAAAACCGTGAAATGCTCCGCCTTGTTTGGCGGTATCGTTATCGGCAACTGCCAGAATGTTCAGGTCACGATTTTGCTCGATGAAGTTACCGCCGCTCTTGCCAGCACCGAACAGTACGATTTTCTTGCCTTGTAGTTCCTGCATGATTTAATTCCCCGGATGCGCTCGCAATCCTGTCATAAAAACAACTCAGTTTTTCTGGGCGACACAGCGTCCGACTTTTGCATCTTCATCGCGAAACTTGGCCAAGCCACGACCTTCAATTTGATAAAGGACGTTGAAACCTGCGCGCTCAACATTCTTCAGTACCGCGGCATGATCCAGGAAGCGCCGGTAGTGATCAAAACCAAAGGTTTTTTCCTGTTCCGCGTCGTCCACTGTGCGGTACTCGAACAAGACCTGGCTTTGCGCGGGCAACAGCGCGCCCAGCAGATCGAGAAACGCATTGGCTTCGTTTTCATCAATCGCATGCAGGAAGAAACGGGCATAGACCGCAATCTTGCGTTTACCCTTCAGGAAAGCCTTGATGTGGTCGTGAGCTGCAGCCGCCTGACATTGCATGTAGTTAGCGTGCTCGTGAATGCTTTTTGAGCGACACAGTTCGATCGCTTCGCCAGACGCATCCAGCCCAAGAAGATCAAAACCGTATGCAGCAAAAAACTCACTATCGCGGCCATTGCCACAGCCGAACTCGATCACGCCATCGACATCCATCAATTCATTAATGGCGAATGCCGCGAATTGCGAAGGATAGGCCGGAGCACCTTTCTTCTTGCTACCGTAAAACGTATCCCAATAGCTCGACTTTTCTGCTTGGCTCATCGTTTATCCTCAACACCACTAATTTTGTAACTCACTTCTGACTTACCTGTATCGGCCCACTCTGCAGTTTCTTTGACCGCTTTTTCCAAATCAGTCCAGACCTCCAGACCCAGTGCTCGTGCCTTATCAATAGAGGGCACATAGACAGATCGCGGGCTGACGGACGGCACATCGGCGATCAGCACTGGCTTGTGTGGAGCCAGCCAGCCACCTACACGCCTGGCCAGCTCGGCAATGCTCAGCGCCTGATCAGAAC
This sequence comes from Pseudomonas sp. HP_14, assembly GCF_055283875.1. Lineage (NCBI taxonomy): Bacteria > Pseudomonadati > Pseudomonadota > Gammaproteobacteria > Pseudomonadales > Pseudomonadaceae > Pseudomonas > Pseudomonas sp. HP_14. The sequence goes on from NZ_JBTOQI010000033.1 coordinate 115,453, forward strand.
CTACGTTGTAGGCTTGCCCGGACTGCCCCGCTGCCAGTATCCCCAGCAACCACACGGCAAGATCGGCAGCATAAAGGTAACTGCGCAATGCTTCGCCGCGAGAGTTCAGTGCCAGACGCTCGCGCCACAACGCATCTCGAATGAAGTTCCCGATTGCAAAATGCCCGTCTAGAGGGAGTCCGGGGCCAACGAAAGCGAAACACCGGGTGAAAACCACTTCGATGCCATGGCGTTTTGCAAACATGGCCCCAAGGGTTTCCTGAGCACGTTTCGCTTCGCCGTAAGCGCTGCCCGGCAAGGTACTGTCGCAAGCCAGCGATGAGTCATCGGCGAAGTCATCCATGCCCTCGGGAAGCGCACCATACTGCGCGCCCGAACCGGTAAACATCACTCGCCTCACACCGCAACTGACAGCCAGCTCAAGTACCTGTCGCGCGCCATTGATCATGCTGTCAAACAACGCAAGAGAGTCTTGCTGAGCCGCCGCCGAAGTCTCGGTGGCAGCATGAATCAAGTAATCGAATCGAGTGGGTGAAACCAGCGTCAGACTATCGGTGTCGGACTTGATCCATTGCAACCAACTCACATCACGGTAATACCGTTCGGTATCCATAAATGCGTCTGGGTCTCGCGATACTGCCGTCACACGAATTTGAGCGCCTTGTTCGTTCAGCAAATCGATCAGTGCCAGGATCCATTTGCCAAAAAAACCCGTCGCTCCGGTAATCAGCAAATGCTGGCCAAACAATCTCTCAACGCACGGAATACGCTGAGAAACCCGCTCCAGCCCGGCACGGATCAATGCGACCTCAAGATTCACCGGCATTGCTCATTCTCCATGCGGGCCAGTCGTTCACTTTCGAACATCAGGTGTACGCCCTCTCGCAATCGGACAGGCACAATTATTGGAATACTGAGGACATGGATGAGCCTCAGCGGTAAACCTCGGCAGCTTCTGCGGGCCCATGAGACTCTACAGGTATAGGCTCTGCAGCATGAGAAGGCTGCCTTTACCACGTACTGCGCCCGCCATCGACAACCAGATTGGCACCATTCATATAACTTGATGCGTCAGAACACAAAAACGCCAACGCACCGCGATACTCATCAACCTTGGCCATACGGCCCAACGGAATCAGTTGGGTCAATTTGCCAAGAAAAACATCGTTTTGTCCGGCATAAACGCCACCTGGGGACAGGGCATTGCAACGCACGCCTTGTTCACACCAGTAAGTGGCGAGGTACTTGGTCAGCCCGATCAGCCCGTGCTTGACCACCGAGTAGGTCACTGGCTTGACCGGCTGCTGATCCGCGTCTTTACCCTCTACCCGGTACAAGCGCTGATCTGGTGCGATGACACCGAGGTCCGACGCGATGTTGACGATCACACCACTGCCCTGCGCAGCCATATGAGCGCCGAAGATCTTTGCGCAATTGAATGCACCGCCCAGCCCGACGTCGAGGTCCAGGCGCCACTGCTCCCACGGGAAGTTCTCCAACCGCGAGAACTCTTTACCGTCGTTTCCTTCAACCTTGGGATTACGCGCGGCATTGTTGATCAGGATGTCGACCCTGCCATGCTGCGCCAACACGGCGCTGCACGCGGTGCCAACCGCTTCGACATCAGTAATGTCTACGGCCAGGCACAGCGCCTCGATACCGAGTTCCTCAAGCAATCGCGAACTGTTACTCGCAAGGCTCTGAGCGTTGATGTCGAGCAACACCGGAATGCCGCCAAGATCGGCGATGGTCGCAGCATGCTGATAGCCGAGCATGCCACCGCCGCCGGTGATGACCGCGACCCGGCCATTGAGGTCGAACAGCTTGGACGTTGTGTTGGTCATGATCTGAGTTGTCCTCCATCGACCACATGAGTGGCCCCGGTAATAAACGCTGCCAGCGGCGATGCCAGATAAGCGGCCATCCGCGCAACATCAAGGGGGGTGCCCAGGCACCCAAGCGCCACGTCCCGAGCGAGCATCGACTCGACCGCGCCGCGGTCCTGCCTGAGCTTGCGATCCCAGACCGAGCCGTCGAACAGAATGTTGCCGGGCGCAATACTATTGATGCGTACGCCCTGACGACCAAAGGCTCGGGCAGAATTGCGTACATAACTTTCCAGCGCTGCTTTGGCGGCCGCATAGGGCACCGGGCAGCCGAGCGCCTCGATCCCACAGATGGAAGAAATGCAGATGATGTTGCCTTTACTGGCGACCAGAGCCTCGGTTGCAGCCCATACCGCGTTAGTCGTGGCATGCAGGTTGATGTCGAGCACGCGCTGCCATTCGCCAGGGGTTTCCTGACCGGGCGGCACCGAAGAGCCGCTGCCGACGTTGCACACCAGAATGTCGAGTTGACCGTGAGCTGCGATGACCTCGGCAACCATGGACTGGCAAGCAGCAGGATCGCGAGCGTCACCGAGCACCGATGTCGCTCCCGGCAACTGCTCCTGCGCTGCACGCAAGCGTTCGGGATCGCGGCCATTGAGCACGACCTTGCAACCCTCCTCGGCAAGCTGACGGGCAATTGCCAGGCCGATACCGGCAGACGAGCCGGTTACCAGGGCAACCTTGCCACTCAACTCAAGATTCATGGTTATCCCACCAGGCCTGTGTCATATCACGGTAACGAGCCACCGCCCCGGCATGGTCGCCGTCTTCAGCGCGCGCCGTCTGCAAAATGAAATGACCGGCATAGCCCGCCTTGTGCAGTGCAGCGAACGCTTCTGGAAAGTCGGCATTACCCGTGCCCAGTGGTACGGTAGTGCCGCCAAGAACCCGATCCTTGACATGCACGTTGTCGATCCGCTCGCCATACGCAGCGATCTCTTCTGCTGCGCGATAGCCCAGCGCAGCGCTGTTGCCGATGTCGTAGTTGATACCAAAGGCATCCTCGGGAAAGCGTGCGATGAACTGTGCCAGGCGCTCGGCGGGGAAGTCCGACTCGAAAACAATCTTCAGGCCATCTTGCACAAGGCGGTCGCGCAAAGGCAGCAAACCTTCGAGCAATGCAGCTTCTTCTTCCGGGTTGGTCAGCGAGCCATTGTCGACCAGAGGAATCAGCACGTAACCGATGCCAACAGCCTGGGCCGCGTCGAGAATGGCATTCAGGTCATTCAGCAGGCTTACCCGCTCCGAACCCTGCACTTTAAAGAAAGGCGCCTGCATGAAGCAGTCACCAGTCAACGAAAGAATCCGGACCCCGTGTGCCTGGATCAGCTCACGGATGCGCTGACGTCCGGCCTCGGTCATCAGCGGGTTTTCGTAAAGTCGCTCCTGGTCCAGGGTCCATTCCATCAACCGTACGCCGAGGCGCTGCGCAACCTCGAACTCCAGCTCCCAGTCGCGCCACGGAAATGCCTGAATCTTTCCATCCACCCGCTCGCACAGGCGGCCTTGCATGAATCCGATTTCCATTACAACCCCTTGACCGACCAGCCGCCATCGACATAAAGATCGGTGCCTGTGACATAGCTACTGGCAGACGAGGCGAGAAACACTGCCGCACCTGCCAACTCCTCGACGCGCCCCCAACGACCGAGCATCGTGCGCCCGGCACGAGCGGCATTCAGCTCCGGATTGTTGTAGCTGCCTTGAGTCATTGCTGTCTGCACGTAGCCCGGGACGATGTTGTTCACCCGAATACCCTGGCTACCCAGATCAAGTGCCATGGCACGAGTCATGGCCGCCAAGCCGCCCTTGGAGGCAACGTAACCGGGGTTTCCGGGGAAACCCAACCCGGCACCGATACTGGTGACGTTAATAATCGAACCTTGGCCGTTATGCTGCATGTGCGGCACAGCCGCGAGACTGCAACCGTAGGCGGCGGTCAGGTTCAGCTCCAGGGTACGCTGGAAGCTGACCATCGGATCCGCTTCCACGCTGCCCGGCAAGGTGATCCCGGCAGCATTGACCAGAATGTCGAAACGGCCGTGCAACTCCGCAATCTCGGCGAATAAAGCCACCACCACAGTCGTCTCACGGGCGTCGCACTGACGATACTGGAAGGCTCCCGGCGCCTCGGTTTCAGCCGAGCGACCTACGCCGTAAACAATGGCACCGGCCTCGCCCAGGCCGTTGGCAATAGCCGCACCGATCCCGCGAGAGGCCCCGGTGACCAGAGCAACCTTGCCATCCAGCCGAAAAGTGTCGAGGACACTCATGGTCATGCTCCTTTTGTACCCAATGGCCAGTTCTCGGCAAACTCTTCGCGAGGCAGGAACGGATACAAATCTTCCAGGGCACCGGACTCTGGTTTGCCCTGGGCGTTGATGCGCGTCATGACCCTCGGAATGCGAGGTTCCTCGACCTGTACCATCACCTCGCAGAGCACCGGACCTTCTCTTTCAAGCACTTCGCGCAGGCGGGCATCCAGATCTCCATGCCCCTCGATCAAGGCGTAGCCGACACCGTACGCTTCTGCCAGCTGACGCAAGTTCGGCAGTTGCAGGCCGCTTTCAGCATCAGCACCGACCAGCAGTTTGAAGTGCGCGGTTTGAGAGGTACGAATAGAGGCGTAACCCAGGTTATTCACCACAAAGCACTTCACTGGCAAGCGCTGTGCAGCCAACGTCGCCAGTTCCTGTACGTTCATCTGCAGACCTCCATCGCCTTCCACACAGATGGTTTGCCGACGACCGGAGGCCAGGCAGGCACCGATGGCAGATGGCACGCCAAAGCCCATCGAGCCCGTTCCGCGGTTATGGAAACAACGCTGGTTTTTCTTGATGCGCAGATTCAGCAGGAACAACTCAGCAGCAAAGCCCGAGCTGCACGGGGCAATCACGTCGCCCTCGCCGAGCAGCTCAGACAAGCGATCAGTGAAGTAGTACATGCTCACGCCTTGGCTGTCATCGGCATGCTCGGGTTGCAGCAGCGGATAGCGCTGACGCCAGCTCGCGATCTGGGCCAACCACTCTGCATAAACCGGCAGAGGATCAGCGGCAACGGCCGCCGCCAGTTGCTCGATGAATGGCCCAACATCGGCTACTACCGGGACTTCGATTGGCATCTGCAATTTGGCGATTTCCGCCGGGTCGATATCAACCACTACCTTTTTTGCGAACGGTGCGAAGTGCGCGTGATCATAGGCAGTGATTGCCATGTCCAGGCGCGAACCCAGAACGATCAGCAAATCGCAATTCTGCAGCGCGAAGTTGGCCCAGCGGGCGGCGATGGAACCCGGACGACCGCCATACAGTGGGTGATCATCTTCAATTACGTCCATGGCCAGCCAGGTCGGCATGATCGGCACACCAGCGTTTTCAACCAAAGTGTTGAACGCATCGATCGCGCCCGCCATACGGATCCCGCTACCCGCAATAATGCCGGGACGTTTTGCGGTTTTGAGCAGCTCCAGAGTGCGAGCGACGGCTGCGCTGACATCAGGCGCAGCTACGGGCGCAGGCAGCTTCGCACGACGCAGTGTCTGTGGGTCGATTTGCGCAGCCTGCACATCAAGCGGGACGTCCAGCCATACAGGGCCACGACGCCCGTTGAAAGCCGCATATTCCAGTTCGTCGAACACTTCTGCGACCGCTTCCGGGTCGGTAAGGGTCACTGCGCGCTTGGTGATAGAGGAGACGATAGAAACGATATCGGCTTCCTGAACACCCAGCATACGCAAGCCAGTACCCGCTTTCAGGTCAGCGGTTTTTACCTGACCGGAAATGAAGAACACTGGCGTGGAGTCGAGCCAGGCACCCAGTGTGGCAGTAACCGCGTTGGTCGCACCGGGACCGCAGGTTGTCATGCAGGCACTTGGTCCACCCGACAACTTACCTGCGGATTCGGCAGCCACACCGCAAGCCTGCTCATGGAGGCAGAGAATCGGCTCCAGATCAGGATGACGGCCCAACGCATCGTTCAAATGCATCGCACCGCCACCCGGCAGGAAAAACACCTGCTTGATGCCCAGCTCCGCCAGCCGATTCATGATGTAGTCAGCTACACGCATCTTGTTGCCCATCGTTGAAACTCCATCTCGTTCGCGGAGCACTAGGCTCAATTCAATTTGTTAAGAAATTCGAGTGCCGACCAGAAACCGGCACCATGATCCTTGTGGCCCTGCCAGACCTCAGGGATGAAACTGACAGTCGGGTACTGCTTGAGCTGCGCCCAGGTCGCAGGCCAGTCCACATCGCCGGTACCCATGACCACGCCTTCACCGTTTGCACCTTTGGCATCGGCCACGTGCAGGTGAGCGGAGTACGGCAGGAGCAGTTTCAGTGCGGCCTGGAAGTCCAGTTCGAAGTGGAAGCAGGTCATCTGCAGGTGCGACAGGTCCAGACACAGACGCAGATCAAGACGCTTGGCCTGCTCGGCCAGCTCGTCGGGCATCATGAAAATATTCTGGTGACGCTGACCACCGAAGTGCCACGGGAACGGTGCCATGTTTTGCGGGATCAGTTCGGTACGACCGAAGTTCACCTGAGCGCAGGACTCGCGAAAGCGCTCATACAGTTCGGTGCGCTGGCTGAATGGCAACGGTGCGTCTGCAGAGAAGCCGCCAATGTTGGCAACAATCAGCAGCGAGTCGGCTTTCGGGAAGAACTCGGCCATCTGCAAGGTCGCGTCAACGACACGTTGCAGATTGACGATGGAGCGCTGGCGGTACTCCAGGTCATCGGACACCAGATCCAGCAGCTCGCTGTTTTCAAACAGCTCCGGGGCGTGGACCACCAGACGAGAGCACTCGACAGTGCTGAGGAACGGCTGAGGCGCAACGCTCAAGTCGCGGTATGACAAGTGAAACTCGAACAGGTCGGGTTTGATCCACTCGTTGTATTGCTGGAAGTCGTGGTAACGCACCGGCACGCCCCAGAGGATTGGCATGTCGTATTCGCGGCGTACTTCCTCTTGCTCGGTCAGGTCGCTGTCGAACAGGAAATCGCCCTGCTCGATCTTGCGGCCCGCAGGCTTGCCCAGCAGATCGCTCAGGCGGTAAGGCGCCAGGCCCTGACCAGGGCTGGCGACGCGCAGCATGTTTTGCTCGAACACTTCACCCTTTTCGATCGCCCGGGCGGCAATCACGCTCTTGCCCAGGTTCTCGCGGTTCAGCAGTTCGCCCTGGCTGGCGTGACGGCCGGGACCGGTCCATGGCAATGCCTTCTGGACCTGACGAATGCCTTCGACCAGTTGGCGGAACTCCAGTGGCTCAAGGCTGGCCAGATGGTCCGGCCCTTCCATGCCACGGTCCAGCGTAATGTGACGCTCGACCAGCTTGGCACCCAAGGCCACGGCTGCGAGGGTAATCGCCGTGCCGCGCTCGTGCCCCGAATAACCGATCAGGCCGTGCAGTTCTTTCAGACGGGCAATGTAGCCCAGTTGAATATCGCTCTCGGGTGCCGGATAGGTGCTGTTGCAATGCAGCAGTGCGAACGGCACACCCAGGCCTTTGAGCTGTTCGATGGTCCGAACGATTTCATGCTCATGGGACATGCCCGTCGAAAGAATCAACGGCTTGCCCAGGGAAGCGGCCTTGGCAATCAAGTACGGATTGCACAGGTCAGCCGAGGCAATTTTGAACGCGGGCACATCGAAGCCAGCCAGCACATCCACGCTCGGCTCATCCCATGGCGTGCAAATGTAGCTGATGCCTTTGAGCTTGCAGTACTCGCGAATCTGCCGGTGCTCATCGACAGTCAGTTCGACCTTGTCGAGCAAGTCCTGAATGTACTCGACGCCCAGGTCTTCGGCGCGCGAGCCATCGGCCTTGGTGCGATACAGCGCGTCGCGGTTGCGCAGTTGAAACTTCACGCAATCGGCGCCGGATTCGATAGACGCATCCACCAGCTGCTTGGCCAGTTCCACCGAACCGTTGTGGTTGTTACCCACTTCAGCGATGACGTAGACATGATCGCCGCCGATGACAGTGCCATCGATGGAAAAAACTTGCTCATTCATTGGATTTTGGTCCGCCAAGAGGTGACACCGTTGGATTCGAAACGGAAATCGGTGATACGGCAGCCCAGCTCCCGGACCTTGTCGGTCACGGCACGTCGATGCTGAGGCTGCACGAAAAACAGGAAGAACCCGCCGCCACCGGCACCCAGCAGCTTACCGCCGAGGGCACCTGCGGCCAGGGCCGAATCATAGATCTGGTCCAGCACGCCATCGCTGACGGCATTGGAAAATTGTCTTTTGAGCATCCACCCCTGATGCAGGCAACGTCCGAAATCATGCAGCTCGCCGCGTATCAGGTGGTGATGCATATGCCGACACAGCTCAACACTTTCAGTGATCAGCGGCGCCTTGGAATCCTTGCTGGACATCTCTTCGCGCTGGCGCTCGTGGAGCTTGCCCGAGTCATGGGAAATCTGCGTATCGCAGAGCACCAGGCACTCCTCCAGCTCATTCCAGATCGACTCGGTCAGGCGAATCGGATGGACCAGATTACGACCCTCTTTGAACTCGATCAGGTTGAAGCCGCCAAAGGCCGAGGCGTACTGGTCTTGCCAGCCACCCGCAATACCAAAGCACAGGCGCTCGGCCTGAAACGCCAGTTCGGCTACCTCATAGGTGCTCCAGCGGTCACGGCGCAATTCGTTGAACGCTGCGATAACCGCAGTCGCCACCGCCGAAGAGCCGCCCAGACCGGAGCCCACCGGGAAGTCGGAGCGGATATAAAGGTCCAGGCCGTAGTTAGGCTGGATAACAGAGACGATGGTCGCCAACAGCCCTTTGCCCGCATGGCGCGCGAGATCGTAGATGGACTCGTAACGCTCGTGAGTGCCCAGGTCCTCAGAGAAGATCTGGATCACATCGTCGGTGCGCGGGATCAATGTCGCGTGGGAATACAAACCCAACGTGCAGCTGAGTACGGCAGCAGGGTTATCAACGAAGTAATACGTCAGGTCTGAGCCGCCACCGCTGAAACTCATCCGTACCGGCGCACGGGCGCGGGCCAGAACCGGGACTTCGGAATTGGCAGCCAGCAACGCAGGCGTCACCACATCCACCAGACAACCCGCCGCATCCACAACCGGAATAGCGTTGAAGCTGAGGTCGAAAATCTTCAGCAGTTCTTCGCGAGAAGCACCGACCTGCACCGAACGGTAATGAGTATTCATGCAGGACGTGACCGGTACATCAGTGTCCGCACCTTCCTGCAACAGGTAGCGGCGCAGGTCACCGTTGGTGATCACGCCTACCAGGCATTCCTGATCATCGACCACGAACACGATCTGCAAGTCACCGGACTCGATGCATTCAACCGCGTCAAGAATGGTTTGATCGACATACACCGTTTGTTTCTTTACCAGTCGATTCATTTATCAGCCCCTTGAAGCCCTGACTTGAAGGCATTCAGCGAGTCTGGCGTTCCGATATCGATGAAAGGCCCTGAATACTCGCAAGCGAACAACTGCCGACGCTCAATCAAACGCGGCAAAATCTCTTTTTCCATGGAGCACGGCTGGACGGCAAACTCGCCCAACGAGTTTTCGGCAAAGGCATACACACCCGCATTCACGCGACCCGGGCCTGATGCGCCCTTCTCGTTAAGCGCCAGCAGTTCAAGGTCTTGCGAACATTCGAGGCTGCCGTAGCGCGAGCGATCCTCGACCAGCACGGCAACAATTGCATCGTTGCTCGCCGCGAACGCCAGCCGATACGCCTGCTGATCCAGCCAGGTGTCAGCATTGAGCACCAGAAAACGCCCCCCCGGTGGTACTTCCTGCAAGGCGTGCAAAACAGCACCGCCAGTTCCCATCGGCTCGGTCTCGACCACCAGTTGCAGATTCAGGCCCGACTCAGCCGCCAGGCCCGGCAACAATTCAGCCAATTGGTCAGCCCGGTAATGAGCGCACAGCACCGCATCCTCAACGCCCGCCTGCTTGAGCTGCGCCAGGACCAGTGCGAGAAACGGGCGACCATGCACGTCGACCACCGCCTTTTGCCCACCCTGAAGTACGGCACTCAAACGAGTCCCGAAGCCACCGCAAAGGATGTAGGCGCGCATTACTTACGCAACCCGAAGAAGGTTTCCATGCTACGCACGGCGTGTTCCAGATGCTCTTCGCCCAGGCCCGGCCAGACGCCGATCCAGAAGGTGTCGTTCATGATTTTGTCGGTAACGGTGAGGTCGCCGGACACGCGATAGTTGCGGTTGAGCATGTATGGCTGACGGATCAAATTACCGGCGAATAACAAACGCGTACCCACCGCCTGGCTGTCCAGATAGCGCACCAGATCCAGACGCTTGAAGCCACAGCCGTCGCGCAGGGTCAGCGGGAAGCCGAACCAGGACGGATCACTGTTAGGCGTTGCCTCAGGCAGGATCAAAAAGTCGGCACACGTGGCCAGACGCTCCGTCAGCCAGTTGAAGTTGCGCTTGCGGGCCGCGATAAAATCATCCAGACGATCCAGCTGTGCCAGCGCGCAGGCCGCCTGCATGTCAGTGATTTTCAGGTTATAGCCCAGGTGCGAATAGGTGTACTTGTGGTCGTAACCTTCAGGCAAGGTGCCCAGCGTCTGACAGAAACGCTGTTTGCAGGTGTTGTCCTGACCCGGCTCGCAATAGCAATCACGTCCCCAGTCCCGAAACGATTCCATAATGCGTTTGAGCAACGGGTTATTGGTAAATACCGCACCGCCCTCGCCCATGGTGATGTGGTGCGCCGGGTAAAAACTCAATGTGCCGATATCACCAAAGGTACCGACCATTTTGCCGTCATAGGTCGCGCCCAGAGCGTCGCAGCAGTCTTCGATCAGCCACAGTTTGTATTTGTCACACAGGGCACGAATCACGCCAAGGTCATAAGGGTTGCCCAAGGTGTGAGCGAGCATGATCGCCTTGGTTTTCGGGCCGATAGCGGCTTCAACCTTGGCAGGGTCAATGTTGTAAGTCACCAGATCGACATCGACGAAAACCGGCACTGCGCCAAACTGCAGGATCGGGTTGACGGTCGTCGGGAAGCCCGCGGCCACACCAATAACTTCATCACCGGGCTTGATCGCACGATCACCCAGACGCGGGGAGGTCAAGGCGGAAAACGCGACCAGATTGGCTGATGAGCCAGAGTTGGTGGTCAACACCGCACGACGGCCCAGGTACTTGGCGAGACGACGCTCGAAGGCGTCGTTGAAACGCCCGGTCGTCAACCAGCCATCCAGTACGGCCTCGGTCATGGATTGCAGTTCGCCAGCGCCGATTACCTTGCCCGACGGCGGTACAACGCTCTGGCCTGCCACGAACGGTTTCGGCGCATATTGCAGCTCTGCATAACGACCAACCAGCTCGACAATTTGTTGGCGCAGCTGCTCCGGGGTGTTCTCACTCATGGATATCGCCTTGGTAATCCGCGATCTGCGCGCGGGTAAAGGTGTGCATATCACGCCCCTGCTGCCAGGCCAGATGCCAGCTCAGGGTACGTTCAAGCGTGGTTTCAAATGACCAGCGCGGCGCCCAGCCCAACAGGTGTCGAGCCTTGCTGGAGTCCAGCGCCAACAAGCCAGCCTCATGAGGCTGAACCTGAGCATCCACGGACCAGCGCACCGGCTGCGGCCACATCTGGGCCAGCGTACGAACCAGCTTTTCCACCGTGGCGACATTGCCGCTCTCGGGGCCGAAGTTCCAGGCACCGGCATGTTTCTCGCCATCCTCGACCAATGCCTGCGCCAGCAGCAGATAGCCCATCAGGGGCTCCAGTGCGTGCTGCCAGGGACGGGTTGCCTGAGGGTAGCGAAGGGTCACTTCTTCATTGTTTTGCCAGGCGCGGAAGATGTCCGGCACCAGGCGCTCCGGCGACCAGTCACCGCCACCGATAACGTTGCCCGCACGCGCCGTTGCCAAGGCAACGCCGGATTCCTGCAGGAAGGAATTACGGTACGACGAACACAACAGCTCAACACATGCCTTGCTGTTGCTGTACGGGTCAAAACCGCCCAAGGTGTCCTGCTCTCGGTAAGGCCAGAGCCACTCACGGTTCTCGTAGCACTTGTCGGTGGTGACCACCACCACTGCGCGAACGCTCGAACACTGACGCACCGCTTCCAGCACGTTGACGGTGCCCATCACATTGGTCGCATAGGTTTCAGCCGGGGTGCGATAAGACTCGCGTACCAGTGGCTGCGCTGCCAGATGCAGCACCACTTCGGGTTCGAACGCGCGCAGAGACCGGGCGACCGCCTGGGCATCACGAATATCGCCCAGATCGCTGGCCACCGCGCCTTCCACGCCCGCCACTTGCCACAATGCAGGCGTCGTGGCGGCAGGCAGCGCAAAGCCTTGGACTTCAGCACCCAACTGGCGCAACCACAGCGCCAGCCAGCCACCCTTGAAACCGGTGTGGCCAGTCAGCAGCACTTTTTTGCCTGCCCAGAATCCGTTCAACGCCAGAGTTTCCATTCCGCATTTCCGCTGGCCCAGCGCTCTTCGAGCATGACGCGATCACGCAGGGTGTCCATCGACTGCCAGAAACCAAGGTGCGTGAAGCTCATCAGTTCACCTCGGGCTGCCAGATTGCGCATCGGCTCGAACTCCCAGGTAACGTTGTCGTCAGCGATGCTATCAATCACCGATGGCTCAAGCACAAAGAAGCCGCCGTTGATCCAGCCGCCGTCTCCCTGAGGTTTTTCCTGAAAGCCTTTGACGCAGTCACCTTCAATATCCAGCGCGCCATAACGCCCCGGTGGCTGTACTGAGGTGACGGTGGCCTGTTTGCCGTGCTGGCGGTGAAATTCGATCAATTCAGGAATATTGACGTCCGAAACGCCGTCACCGTAGGTGAAGCAAAAAGTCTCGTCACCCAGGTACTCACGCACCCGGCGCAAGCGTCCGCCCGTGGCACTGGCTTCACCGGTATCGACCAGCGTGACGCGCCAGGGCTCGGCATGCCGCTGATGAATGTGCATGCTGTTTTCAGCCATGTCGAAGGTCACATCAGACATGTGCAGGAAGTAGTTGGCAAAGTACTCCTTGATGACATAGCCCTTGTAACCCAGGCAAATCACGAAGTCGTTGATGCCGTAATGCGAGTAGATTTTCATGATGTGCCAGATGATTGGCTTACCACCAATCTCAATCATCGGCTTGGGCTTGAGGTGTGATTCCTCACTGATCCGAGTCCCCAACCCTCCCGCCAGAATTACTGCCTTCATGCGCTTCTCTCAGAAAGTCCGAACTGCCAATACACCCTCGAACGGCTGCATACAGAACGCCAATAACTCGGCGGTTCAGGAATGTCAGCGCTGTTACAAAGGGTAAAAGCAATATCCATACCATCACGAAAAGCCTTTAGATTCGGTACCTTCCAGCCGCTGTCGGAAAACCGGCAGCGCAAAAAAAACTTATTAAGGTCAGTTGTTTAGCGGTGATCAAAGTACCGTTTGCCCCAAGAGAAAAATCGCGCCCCAAAAAAAAGGAAGAGCGCCTGCTCTTCCTTTTTTTCACCGCATCATGACGCACACTCAAGGCAGAAACAGACTGAACACGCCTCCGCCCAATGGGCCACCATTGGCCAGCTCGATTCGCCCATGCACACCGTTACGCTGATGGCGTTCGGCTATCCGTGCGGCAAAATAAAGGCCCAGCCCCGTGCTGCCACTGACCTGGTTGATGCCCAGCGCATAGTCGGCCTGCTTCTCGATCATGCTGGCCGGGTAGCCTGAGCCATCGTCATTGATGACGATGCACAGTTGCCCTTCTTCCTCGCTGACCGTAATGGCAATGGTTTTACGCGCATAACGAATCGCGTTGACGGTGATATTGCCCACCACCGTGCCGATCAGTTCACGATCAAAGAAACCCAGCGGGATGAGCGCATCCACTTCACAGGTGGCGACGATGCCACGACTGTTCAGCACTTCCTGATGATGAGCCAGCTGGCCTTCGATGAAGTCGTCCATTTCATGATAATCAGGACGCAGCGGCAACTGATTGACGTCCAGCTTATAGAGACCCAGCAGTTGTACGAGCATGCCGTTCAGCCTGGCAAACTCATACTCGATAACACCATGCTCGGGTGTATCGCGCTGCGCATCGGTCAACTGTTCGAGCCACCGGTTGTGAGACTGGCTCAGTGTCGACAGGGAGTTCTTCATGTCATGTACAGTGGAGGCAATGACCATGGAGAAATCCATACTCGCTTCGTTTTCGCTCATGCTCCAAACGCCTTGCTCTGCAGTTTTTGATAGCGCTCGAAACGCGGATCACTCTCGGGCATCTTGCCGACCATTTTCAGGCAACCGCGACACTCCTCCAGCTTCGCCGCGCTGGGAGACGAAGCCATGGAGTGGAGCAATGCCTGCGCCAGGTTCAAGGCGATACTGATGTTCTGGGCCTGCAGCGCCAATGCTCGACGGAACAGATCCTGCGCCTCGTCCAGATTGCCAGCCTTGTAAGTTCGAACGCCCTGAATATTGAGTTCGATGGCAGCCTTGTTGGCACCAAGAATCGCCGGATCATCCGTTTGTTTGGCGATGTTTTTCATCACCAGAGGATCATCACCATAGATCTCGGCGCAACTCTTCAGCACGCTGGCACCCGCCTCGGCCTGACCGAGATTCTGCAACTGTGAGGCGACAGCCAGTGCCGCGTCAGCACTGAGGAACTGCTCCATATCCTGCAACCGGCCGACGGCGTCAGCGGTCAGCTTGGCCGCCATCTCCGGATCGGAATGCTTCACGCTTGCGGCCTTCATCAGCCTCGTGCGGACCTGAAGCCCCTGGTCAGTACCGTTTTCCTTGGCGACCTCACTGAGCGTCTGGTTGATCTCCACACGTGCGCGCGCATCAAGCCCCTGATCGCCGCCACGGGAAATCAATGCCTGAGCAAAACCAAGGTTGGTTTCAGGGTTTTTGAAGCGCGAAAACTGGCCCTGATTGACCGCCTGACGATAGGCCTTGGAAGCGCCCTCGAAGTCATTGTTGTCCAGCGCGAGCTTGCCGAGCAGCGTCTGTCGACGCACCGCCAGCGGCGAAATCTTCACGGCGTCTTCCAGCACCTTTTGCGCACGGACTACATCGCCACGCGCAACCAGCGCTTCCGCCAGGCCGTCGTAAAGGATCGGCATGCCGGGAAAAGCCTTCACAGCAGCATCGAAGACCGCCTGCGCATCAGCGTGCTTGTTGCGCTTGAGCATCAAATTGCCGAGTGCGGCATACGCCCAAGGCGCAGGGCGATCGGCAAGAATGGATTTGAGCAACGCTTCAAGGGGTTCATATTGTTTAAGGTCACGCAGCGCATCGGCCTTGTAACGCAAGCACAACGGTGCGTAACGCGGGTCCTGCTTGGTCAGCGCGACACAGGCGGCCAGCACTTCAGCAGGCTTGCCGCGGTCCAGCGCTTGCAGGATTGGCTTGAGCAAGCCTTTACGCTGTACCAGCTTTTCAAGACGCTGGGCGAGACCTGCGCGGTTGAACGGTTTGGTCAGATAGGCATCCGGTTCCCATTCCAGGGCGCTCATCACCATCGCCTGGCTGTTCTCGGCCGTGACCATGACAAACACGCTTTCGTGGCTCAGCAAGCGGTCGACCATCAGGTCTTCAAGTACGTGCTGGCCGTTTTTCTTGCCGTCACCGAGGTTGAAGTCATGCAGAACAAAATCGTAGCGCTTCTGCGAACACATCTTCAGCGCCTGTTCTCCGGTGTCGGCGGTGTCCACATCCCTCACCCCCAACTCGCGCAACATAGAGCGCACCGAGCTGCGGAAGTCGGAGAAGTCATCGACAATCAGAAAACTCTTTTGGTTGTACGCCAGCATCAGGGGTCCTGTCAGGGAAGAAAGAAGATGAGCCCAAAGGCAAACATATAGACGGGTCCAGCTTCGCTGCCCATTTTTTTTTGGCGCGCAAAAACCAGTTAATAGCACTACGCCATTAAGCAAATTCTACACCAAAGCCCTGCTCCATGGCTCTGATCGGCGGGTTGAGAGCCAACCCGTCCTCTACGTTTCAACATCGCAGGGGACTCAATGGGCTTCACCGACACAACGTTTATCGGCACCCTGTCAATTTTCTGGAGCCAGAATTATGTCTGGTGACTCTGTTTCGCCAAGCATCATGCCGAGATCTTGGTGGGAGCCGAGCTTGCTCGCGATAAACGATAACGCGGCAAGAATATGTGCTGCGTATCGTGCATCGTTGGAATGCAGCCCAGACCAGGCCTCGTACAGAAAAAAACGCTTTTCATCTTCGGGGCCTACCGGAGTGGAGCATCACTTCATTCGGGAATGACTGATTGCCAGCCGCTGAAATATGTATTGTCTAAACCGGCCCCTTCGCGAATGAATTCGCTCCCACAGAAATTGTGTTTGCAGACCAAAATAGAATCCCTCAAGGGAATCTGCGCCCACCGAAAGGTGCAATGGCGTTATTTCTGCAGCCGCGCTGGCCTTCACTATTACCTTCGATAAAAAAATTGCGTAAACCCTGTCCCTTTTTTTCATCTCACTGGTCATCCCGGGTAAGTGAACAAAATACGAGAGCTTACTTCCATGCCCCCAGCGTCGCCTTATCGTTTGCGCCCCTTGCTGCATTTCAGCCTGCTGCTGACATTGAGCTCCAGTCCGCTCTTCGCCTCATCCAGCTGGGCGCAAGACGAAGATCGTCGCACTTACGAGGTACCCGCCAGCAGCCTGGGTGCTGCACTGACCCGCTTTGCAGGTCTGGCTGGCGTTAACCTGTCGGTCGATCCCGCCCTCGTAAGCGGTCGCACCAGCGCCGGTTTATCGGGCGACTATGCGGTAGAGGAAGGTTTCTCACGCTTGCTGCAAGGGTCCGGCCTGCAACTGGTGTCAGTGGCGGATCATGCCTATACCTTGATCCCGGCTCCGGAGGGCAGCAGCCTGCAACTGGCGCCCACCTCGATTCTGGGTGCAGCAGGTTCTACAGATGGTCAGGCTTATGCCGGAGGCCAGGTTGCCCGCAAAGGCTCGCAAGGACTGCTCGGCTCGCGGGACTTCATGGACACGCCATTCAGCATGACCACCTACACCAGCCAGACGGTGAAGGATCAGCAGGCCAGAACCCTGGGCGATCTGATTGCCAGCGACCCATCGGTGCGCGCAACCAACCCGGCGGGCGGTCGGTACGAACAATTCACCATCCGTGGATTGAGCCTGTTCAACAGCGATGTTTCTTACAACGGTCTTTACGGCATCTTGCCGACCTACACCATCGACATGGAAATGGCCGACCGGGTCGACATCCTCAAAGGCCCGAGCCAGTTGATCAATGGCATCTCACCGCGAGGCGCCGTCGGTGGCGGCATCAACGTAGTGCCCAAGCGCGCCACCGACAAACCCATCACCGAAGTCACCGGCAGCTACGCCTCAAATAATCAGCTAGGCACCGCAATCGACGTCGGTCGCAGATTCGGTGACGAAGGCAAATTCGGCGTCCGTTTCAATGGCGTAAAACAGTCAGGCGACACCGAATGGGATCACCAGAGCGTTGACCGTGAAATGGCCGTACTGGGCCTGGATTTTCGTGGCGAACGCCTGCGGCTTTCGACAGATATCGGGCACACCGAACGCGACACCGATGCGCCGCAGGAGCGCGTCCAGATCGGCGCAAATGCCAATGTGCCGAGTGCCAATGATGTGCGTCGCAACTATGCGCAGGCCTGGAGCAAAGCGCGGACCAAAGATACCTTTGGCGCAGTAAATGCCGAGTATGACGTCAACGATTCGGTCATGGTGTATGGCGGCGTAGGCGCTCGTAAAAGTAATCACGACTTCCTTCGCCACGCGGTTTCAATCACCAACAACGCAGGGGATTTCAGCGTTCAGCCTCGCGACTTTACCCGTGACGAAAATGTCCGCACGGCCACTGCTGGCGTGCGTAACTGGTTCCAGACCGGCCCCGTGAGCCATGAGGTCAATCTGGCTGCCAGCTACTTCTACATGGATTTCGAAAATGGCGGCGCTCGCTATGCGGCGTCCCCTAGCAATTTGTTCAATCCAGTAGCGACACCCACTCCCGGCAACCCCACCCGCCTGGATGACAAGGTCTACACAGAAAACCGCTACAGCGGCCTGGCGTTGTCCGACACACTCGGCTTCTTCGATGACCGCTTGCTGTTAACCCTTGGCGCCCGCTGGCAGCGTGTTCAGGTCGATGACTGGACCAATAACGTCAAAGGTGACACGGCCTACGACGAGGAAAAAATCTCACCCTCGGGCGGCATCCTGTACAAAGTGACCGATCAACTGTCGGTGTACGCCAACTACATGGAAGGCCTGAGCCAGGGCAAAATCGCACCGTCCACGTCCCTGAACGAAGACGAGATCTTCCCGCCCTTCATCAGCCGTCAGGTTGAGGTCGGCGCCAAGTACGACCTGGGCACCTTCGCCTTCACCGCCAGCGCGTTCAGAATCAAGCAACCTGCTTATGAGACCAACGCTACTACGCGAGTCTTTGGTCCAAACGGCAAGCGGGAGAACAAGGGCGTTGAGCTGACCATGTTCGGTGAACCCCTCAAAGGCTTTCGCCTGCTGGGTGGCGTGATGTACATCGACAGCGAACTGACCGACACCATCAACGGCGCATTCGACGGTAAACGCGCCCCTGCAACGCCTGAATACAACGTCAACCTGGGCGCCGAATGGGACGTGCCTAATGTTCAGGGCCTGACCCTGACCAGCCGCGGGATCTATTCCAGTTCCCAATACCTGAACCAGGCGAACACCAAGGAGATCGACTCCTGGGAACGGTTTGACGTAGGCGCGCGCTATGCCTTCAAGGTCGACGACAAGGCCGTGACGCTACGCGCCAACATCGAAAACGTCATGGACAAACGCTTCTGGAGCTCAGCAGGTGCATCGGACGACAGCGAACCGGGCTTGACGATGTCTACGCCGAGGACCTACTTGGTTTCGGCGACGATCGGGTTTTAAGCGATTGGTGTTATGGGGTGCCCAGGGATGGGCACCGAGTAGCGGCCGAGCTCGGGCTTTTAGCCAGGAGGGCAGACATCTTGGTGCCTGCGCCAACGCTCACCTTTATTACATCCCGAAGTGCAATAAGCCAACTCTAGGCCCAACGTCGGCAGTGGACGCTTTCCGGAAGCAACAGCGCTGGCGTTATCGCGCCCACCGCTCGTATCTGAGGTCGCCGTTAGCGTCAGTACCCGCGGGGACGAAACCAGCTTGCTCGTACATCAACCTCGCGGGATTGTCGTGCCGGACACTTAACGTCAGATGAGCGACCCCCTGCCTCTCTGCACCCTGAATATATGCATCAATTAACTTGAGACCAATACCGCTTCGTCTATACGACTCACTGACGTGGATCGTGCATAGTTGTGCGCAACCTTGCTCAGGTGACCACAGAGAGTAACCAGCGAACGCTTCCCCCATGATCGCTACCGTGAACAGCTCAAAGTTTTCTACCCAGCGGCTCAAGTGGCGTTCAAACTGAGCGCGCCATGCCGCTTCGTGATCAGGTTCCCAACATCGAATGTAATCCTCCTCGCCCTTATAAATCGACGGAAGATCAGTAACGCGCGCCGGCCTTAATCTTAATGCCATCCTGAGCCTTTATGAGTGACAAGCAAAACGGGGGAAGCATCACATGACTCATAGTCCGACTACCGTCAATATTGCTGTCGGCTATTGAATGCTGCAAACGACGCGATAGGACCTGTGAGCCATGAGCAAAAGAAGCACTGCAGAACGCCGACATTAGCTAACTTGCGGCGATCGATTAACCGATTAGGGAGGCAGAGTTTGGATAAGCTAGCGATAAAGGTTGAACTGGAGACAGTAATTCAGGAGTTCGGGGCTCGCCCCTATGACTTTTTTTCCATCTTGGGCGACTCGGACAATCCAAACCTGAATCTGCGAGAGCAGAACAATGGCTGGGACTTCATTAAGTCTGAGCGCTGGCACAACCTTGATCTATCCAGCTACATACTGTGGAGCATTTCTGACAACGGAGATCTGCTGTGGTGGAATGGCGAGCAGACAATCGCGATGAATCCCAGGGACGCTACTTACCTTTCAGAGCCTGCCAGTCCACGGGGATTCATACGCCGAGCGGGCCTGAATAAAGTCGGAAAGCTATTCCCGGACTTTTGAATTGCCAGTTACCGCTTGAGGTGATCGAGTCATGAGAAGCAATTAAACTGCCGCTCTGGGCGACATCATCACCAGGATCGTAATCCAGTGTCACTTGCGATGCTCACTACAGCTGCTGATAGGGAAAACATGAGCTTCACCGACGAATTAGTAGCCGCCTTCCCTGCCAAGAACCCAGTGCCTCCGGTGTTGCGAAAAACCATGAAGTTCCTGGAAACCCTGGGCTGTGTTCGTCATTACAGGACTGGAGGCCGCTACATGACCTTGCATCCCAAACCTGAATACGACGACTGCGCTATCACCGCCTTTCGCGTTCCAGCCCCCGCCGACACCGCTCGATGGACCGCCTGCGAAGACCCCAGGATAAACGAGAGGTTATCGATATTTCTCAGGACGGGTGGCGATGGATCTTGGGCCGGGTTGTGGCTGGACGACAACGATCAGCAGCGAATCGTCCACCTGGGCTCCGGCTCAGGATCAGACATGCTCTGCATCTTGACCAATGACGCGGAAGACCTGATTCGTTTACTGGCCATCGGTTACAACGAACACTGCTGGCAAGAGGAGTTTACGAAAACCCCGGCCGAGCTACGGGAGCAGCAATACAGAGATGATGACTACCCAGGACCGCCTACAGCGTTGCGAGAATACGTGGAACGCACGCTGAGCCTGAGTATCCCTGCACGCGCATCGGACCTCATCCCAAGCACTACCAGCATGGACGCGCGTGAATCCAGTGACCCTTTCTGGATTTGGCTCAAGCGGGTCAGAAAGGATTGAACGGTTCATACGAGCCCTCGGATGAGCATCTTGCGGTCGTACGTTTTCCACGACTGCCTGTTCACCAGCTAGCGTCTGTAGGCGAAGAAGGAATCAGCTCCCACCCAGAAAGATCCGGTGAGACCGACGTTCACATCCGGTGATGCGCCAGTAAGAAGTCCACGAACAATCGCACCCGCGCTGGCATTGCCGGGCCACCGACGAAAACCGCGTGAATCGGTTCCAGATCGCCGGGATTCCAGGCTTCCAACAGCGGTATCAGATCGCCACGCTGCAGATCATCCCTCACGCTGAACTCACCGATACGCGCGATGCCAGCACCTACTCGCGCGAGTTGCGCCAACGCTTCACCACTGCTGCATTCGATGTTGCCGCTGACTTTCAGGGAAAACTCCCTTCCGTCGCGGAGGAACGGCCAGTTGGGTTCGGCACGCCGAAAGTTGAAGCGCAGGCAGTTGTGCCGTAACAAATCTTCCGGTTCCTGTGGAATGCCATGGCGCTGCAGATATTCGGGCGATGCCACCACTATCTGGCCGGTATCGCCGACTCTTCGCGCAGTCAGCGGGCTGTCAGGCAGATGGCCGAAGCGCACCGCCACGTCGGCCTGCCCGCCGAGAATATCGACCACCTCATCTCCAAGAGTGAGATCGACAACGATATTCGGGTAACGGGCGCTAAATGCTGCCACCAACGGGACGATGGCCTGACGCCCATGGCCAAGAGCGGCGCTGACCCGCAATCGCCCCCTTGGCACGCCCTGATCAGCAATGGCCTCTTCGACCTCGGCCATATCGGCCAGGATACGCCGGGCGCCGCGCAGAAAAGCCTCACCCTCGGCGGTGAAGGTAATCGCCCGAGTGGTGCGCAACAACAGGCGAGTGCCGAGACGTTGTTCGGTACGCGCGATGATCCGGCTGACCGCCGAGGGTGTCAGCCCCAACGCACGTGCGGCGGCCGATAAGCTCCCCTCCTGCGCCACCATGGTGAATACGCCCATCTCACCTGACCTGCCGTGAAAATCCATTTGTGCTTCCTACGCAAAGGTGATTGCCAAAAACACTATCTACCGCGTGAAAACTCAAGATCGTAGCATTGGCGGCATAGATAAGGAGCCTTTCATGCGTATAAACCCACCCCTTGTTGCACTCGCCATTGGCGCCTTCGGCATCGGCGTTACCGAGTTCGCCCCCATGGGCATGTTGCCGGGCATCGCTGCCGATCTCGGCGTATCCATTCCTGCCGCCGGTCTGTTGGTCAGTGCTTACGCCCTGGGCGTGCTGCTCGGTGCGCCGCTGATGACCCTGACCACCGGCAAGATTCCAAGACGCTATCTGCTGATCGGACTCATGGCGATTTTTACTCTGGGTAATCTGATGTCTGCTTTGGCTACCGATTACTACAGCCTCATGGTCGCCAGGGTGGTGACTTCACTGAACCACGGCGCGTTCTTTGGCGTTGGCTCCATCGTCGCCGCCAGCGTCGTCGCCCCGGAAAAACGTGCCGGTGCGGTTGCGGCAATGTTCATGGGCCTGACCCTGGCGACCATCGGCGGCGTGCCACTTGCCGCATGGTTTGGCGAACTGTTCGGCTGGCGCACCGCGTTCTGGGGCATTACCGGCCTCGGCGTAGCGGCCATGGCCGCGTTGTGGTTCGCCCTGCCCAACCTGGCAGCACCGCAAAGCGTCAGTGTGATGGACGAAATCAGGGTACTGGGCCGCGGCCGCGTACTCGGGGCCTTGGCCCTGACCGTAGTCGGCTCGGGTGCAATGTTTACCGTCTTCACCTACATCGCGCCAATCCTCAGCAGCGAGACTCACGCCTCTACCGCGTACATCACCGCCATGCTGGTGCTGTTCGGTGTGGGGTTGACGCTGGGCAACATGTGGGGCGGCAAGGCCGCCGACCGCTCGATAGATCGCACCCTGATCGTTTCGCTTAGCGTGCTGATTCTCGTCTTGCTGGCCTTCACCGTATTGATGCGTTGGCCGCTGCCTGCCGCCGTTGCCATCCTGATATGGGGTATTGCCAGCTTCGCTCTGGTGCCGCCACTACAGATGCGTGTCATGGAAGCGGCGAAGGACGCGCCCAACCTGGCCTCGGCGGTGAACATTGGAGCCTTCAACTTCGGCAACGCCATCGGTGCGGCGCTGGGCGGAGCAGTGATCAATGCCGGGCTGGGTTATCCGGCGATATCCCTGGCTGGAGCGGCGATGGCAGGACTGGGGCTACTGATGGTATTGGGGTTTGCCTGGCGTTCGAGAGCGATCGCAATTGCGGTAGTGTGACGAAGTGTGGGGGCTGTTGGTTGGCCTTGATGAGTAGCGACCAACAGCCGATCAAGGATTCCCAGCGGCGGACACTCTTTGGATGCCTGATCAAAGTTCGTCAACTAAAAACCGCCGCGGGAAATTTCTGCTCTTCCAGCTTCTCCATTACCAACCCGATGAATGCGGATACCGCTAACGGCAAATGCTGCCGACTAGGGTAAAGCACATGCAGGCCGTACCCGGTACGGTGGTATTGGGGAAGCACTGAGACAAGGCGACCTTGCTGGAGATCAACTTTGGTCATGGCGGACGGCAGCAAGGCAAGGCCTAGTCCGGCCAGGGTTGCTTTACGCAAGGCCTGGGCGGTGTTGCCATTGAAGCGGCTAGTGATTCGCACTTCTTCCTCTGCACCGCCAGGCCCATGAAGAAGCCAGGTGGTGACGCCGCTCGGGTGAGCAAAACTCACACAGTCGTGATCAACGAGGTCTTCAAGGGTAGCGGGCACGCCTCTTTTACTGAGGTAGCCGGGGCTGGCAACCAGCCCCTCGTTGCCCGATCCAAGAAGTTGACGACCGACATAGCCTGAGTCCTGCAACGCACCACCGCGAAACGCGATGTCGATCCGGTCAGCAATCAAATCGGCGCGCGCATCGCTCAGTACGAAGTCGAGATGTACCCGTGGATACGCGTCGAGAAAATCGGCCACCCATTCCATGGGGAAGAAGTCAAAGAAATCAGCCATCGCCGCAACGCGAACGGTGCCACTCGGCTCCTGACTTCCCGTCATTAACTGCTGCCCAGCGTTAATCAGACCTTCCACTGCCCCACGGCATTGCTCGTGAAAAGCCTCGCCGGAATGGGTGAGTGTCAGCTTGCGCGTGGAGCGTTGCAGAAGCCTCGTGCCGAGTTGCCCCTCAAGTTGTTGAACTCGCCGACTCAAGGTGTTGGAGGGCATTCCAAGCTGTCGAGCTGCTTCAGCGAAGCTGCCACTGCGTACTACTTGTACAAATAGCGCGACGTCATTCAGGTCAATCACGTGATCGCCCCCCTTCAAAAATGGATCAGTTCAATCCAATTATGCCATCTAACAAAGCAATCAAAGGACACATATCCTTGAGCCATTGCCGAGATTGACCTCCGACTACCGGATCCCTGAGCTAACACCAGCCCGGCGACAACGAGAGCATTTCACTCATTAAACGCATCTGCCCGGGCAAACGAAGTTCTGTTTGACGACGTTACCTTGCGGGCGATGGTGCTCGAAATTCCGAGAGAAAACATATGACCGCCGCCACCGCAGTTCGACCACGCAGCATTGTCCATCGTACCGAAGGCAGCACACACGGCCCCATCACGCGACTTGTCAGCCCAGGTGATCTAGGCGAGCTTTTGAAGCCATTTATTTTCCTGGATATTTTCAGTCTGAACGCCGGGGGTGGTAAGTCGAGCTTCGGTATGCATCCGCACTCAGGGATCGCAACCGTTACCTTCATGACCCAAGGCGATGTGTCTTATGAAGACACCACCGGCGCGACAGGCTTATTGCTCGCTGGGGGTGTTGAGTGGATGCAGGCCGGCAATGGGGTGTGGCACGACGCTACGCTAGCGAGCGATTCCTCAATTCAGGGATTCCAACTCTGGGTCGCATTGCCTCCATCGCTGGAAAACGCGCCTGCAGTGAGCGCCTATCTCGCGCCCTCCCAAGTTCCAGAATCAGGCCCGGCCCGTGTGCTTCTGGGGCGCTATGGGGATGCTCAAAGCCAGATTGAAGCACCGAGTGACATGAACTATCTCGCCGTGAATTTGAAAGACGGTGAGCACTGGCGCTACACACCGCCGCCCGCTCACACCGTTGCATGGCTGGCTGTCAGTTCAGGAAGTCTGGACGCAGGTGCAGTGATAGATACCGGCGAACTCGCCGTGTTTGAAGAGTCGGAGCAACCCATCAACTTCATCGCGAAAGGCGATTGCACTTTCGTGATGGGCTCGGCGGTAAAACATCCGTATGACCTGGTGACGGGCCATTACTCGGTCCACACGAGCAAGGCTGCTCTGGCGCAGGGCGAAACAGAAATACAGCAGATTGGCGCTCGCCTTCGACAGCAGGGACGACTCAAGTAGCACCGCTTAACCCAGCGCAAAAATCGCTTCGACAATCGCTACCCAACATTCCCGACTCCTACCGAGACACGTCATGACCACTAACAATCTCAAGCTTCTTTTATCCCCCGCACAGATCGCCAGCCTCCCCCTTAAAAATCACATGGTCATGGCGCCGCTGACGCGAAGCCGTGCCGGGGAAGGCGATGTTCCGACGCCCACGGTGGTCGAGTACTACCGCCAACGTGCCGGTGCCGGCCTCATCATTACTGAAGGTTCTCAGGTTTCAGCTCAAGGCAAAGGCTATATGAGAACACCGGGCATCTTCACGGCCCAACAAATCGTCGGCTGGAAACACGTGACCGACGCACTCCATGCAGAAGGCGGACGAATTTTTCTCCAACTCTGGCACGTCGGACGTCTGTCCCACTCTCTGGTGCAGCTCAATAATCTACTGCCTGTAGCCCCCTCAGCGATCAAGGCCGACGGCGAGATCTACACGCCTGAAGGACTTAAGCCCTACGAGCTACCGCGGGCCATGACTCAGGATGAAATATCTGCGGTAATCGCTGACTTCCGCCAAGGTGCTGAAAACGCGAAACGTGCGGGATTCGACGGTGTGGAAATCCACGCTGCAAACGGTTACTTGATCGATCAGTTCCTGCGCGATGGCACCAATGCCCGAACCGATTCTTACGGTGGCTCTGTAGAAAACCGCGCCCGGTTTCTTAAAGAGGTTGTGGAGTCGGTCATTGAGGTATTCGGGGCCAGCCGCGTGGGTGTTCGTCTGTCGCCAATCTTCAATTACTTCTCCATGAGCGACAGCAATCCCCAGGCGATTTTCAACTACACGGCGAAAATGCTCAGCCACTATGGCCTGGCGTATCTCCACGTCGTTGAACTCGGTGCAGGGTCATTCGACTTCAGAGAACTGAAGCGTCGTTTTGGAGGCACCTACATCGCCAACGGGGGCTATGACGCGGACCGCGCAGAAACCTCGCTCCGGGAAGGAAATGCTGACCTGGTGTCGTTCGGCACAGCGTTCCTCGCCAACCCGGATCTGGTGGAGCGATTCAAACAAGGTGCAGCACTGAATGAGGCAGACCCTACAACCTTCTACCAGGGTGAAGAGCGCGGTTATACGGATTATCCGACGTTGGTTGAACTCGGATAAAAACCAACGCTGCAGTCGGATAAACCCGTCGGCGATTGCCTCTCGCAACTCGAGAGGCAATCGCTGATTGGTTCGTCAAACCAATCCATTTTTTGGAAAGACCTCACCCAAAGGCAACTGGCCTGCAAGCGCTTAGCATTCGAAGTCGACGCGGATGTGAGCGTTGCAACAAATCTGCCAGATTCCAGTAGTGTTTCGAGCATGGAGCGACGCCGGTCAAACTTAACGAGGGCGCACCTGACAGCCAAACGCGATTTGGACGCCATCGCGCAAAGCTGGTAATTGCTTCCGGAGCCAGCGCACTGACACGGCATGCCCGACAGGAAACTTTCTTGAGCTGGATGGGTGTTGAATTAATGGTGTCCCAGGGCAGGTTCGAACTGCCAACCTTCCCCTTAGGAGGGGGATGCTCTATCCAATTGAGCTACTGAGACACAGTGGGCCAGCACACCGATTGGTGCCAGCGAGGACGGCGTGCATGTTAACGGCACATGGGCACTTTGTCATGTCGTCTTTGGCTTACACGGCTGTGGTCCATATCCGTTTATTTTGCAGGGAATCTGCACGACCATGCATTTTGCAATACACCACATGGCCACCATTGCAAAACGCATGCTCAAAGACCGTCCAATCAAATACAAGCAATTGATTTATAAGGGTTTTTTATAACATCCGAGTTGGCATGCAGACTGCAATACTTCATGCGCTAGAGACCCTTCTTAAAGAAAGTTCCGTCGGAGGTAATTGAAAATGAACATAGCCCTTTCAGTGTTGAATGCTGCAGCTCTGGTTGCACTGGTGGCTTTTCATTTTCAAGACGACGGCAAAGCAGAGCAAACAGCACTACAAGCTCAGCCACACCACCTGCTACGTCAGGCTCCGCAACTGGCGATCATGACTGACCGCAGCAACCATCCCCAGGCGGTCACCCTCGCCAACGACAACGAGGCACCTGCCTCGAACTCAGTCAACGTGAGAGCCGAGCCTCGCTGGGTCTTCTAAAAGCCCACTCTCTCTGCCTCTAGCCCCAAAGAAACCACGAAAAAGAGAATCGCCATGTCCAAGTCAGCTTTATCGTTCATCATCCTGGCCCTGCTGGCTGTAGTGGTCGATTACCAGCTGCCTGTAACCGCTGAAGGTCTGAGCAGCGCAGCAAAAATCGCAGCCGGGATCTTCAGCGTCTTGTTCGTGGTAGCACTGATTCTCGGACGCCGCTTCAAGTTTGATCCTGTCCTGCGCTGACCTGCGCACCCTCCTAGCGGATCGTTCGATCCGCAATTCTGCGATACGCCCAGAACAGCCATGACGTGCCTCCCGTGACGTCCGTCGGCCAGCATTCGTATTTCGCGGATAACCTTCTAAGCTGACAAATAGCCATCATGGCAGTTTGCACCTGTGCAGTATCGGCACGAATTCGAATCTTACAGATGAGCGGGCAGATAAGGACTTTGCAAATTTGTTCGCAATTCTGATAATCGGTGCTGGCTAATCGCCTTTATCTGGGTCAATATTTGTCACAGAATTGACGCCAAGGATCCGGCAGATTGGGGCATGATGCTGGCCTCTTTGAGAATACGGTTGAACATTTCGTTAAAACGGCTGTCACAGATTGACATCCATGCGGCGACTTGCAAGAACCGCTCCCCTGAACTAACCGGTTAAATATATGAGCCCTATGAAACAGGCTACTTATTCCAGCCGCACGGCTGACAAGTTCGTTGTACGTCTACCAGATGGCATGCGTAATCGTGTGCAAGAGGTAGCTAAAAACCACCATCGCAGCATGAACTCAGAAATCATTGCTCGCCTCGAACAAAGCTTGATTCAGGAAGGTGCTCTGGGCGACGAACCTAGCCTGCGCCTTGATAGCCCTGAGCTGTCACTGCATGAGCGCGAATTGCTGCAGCGTTTTCGTCAGCTGTCGCACCGTCAACAGAACGCATTGGTGTCACTGATTGCACACGACACCGAGCTGGCTGCTGACAACGAAGACTGATCACTAGATCGAAGTTTTCAAGCCAGCATAATTGCTGGCTTTTTTTATTCGCGGCTTTTTATTTGCTTTTTTATTTGTAGTGCTTTGCTGTAAGACATTTCCGCGAATCATAAAAAAACCGCCTCAAGGGGCGGTTTTTTTATGCAGCAAAAGCAACTAAAGCAGGAAGATTGTCGCGAGCCCGAGGAAGATGAAGAAGCCACCACTGTCGGTCACCGCAGTAATCATGACGCTTGCACCCATCGCCGGATCGCGCCCGAATTTGGAAAGCGCCATCGGTATGGTCACCCCCATCAACGCAGCAAGCAGCAGGTTGAGTGTCATTGCAGCGGTCATGACCACGCCTAACGACCAACTGCCGTAGAGCAAATAGGCCACCACACCAATTACCCCACCCCACACCAGGCCGTTCACAAGCCCCACACCCAACTCCTTGCGCAGCAGTCGCTTGGTGTTACCGGTATTGACCTGATCGAGTGCCATGGCGCGCACAATCATCGTAATCGTCTGATTGCCCGAGTTACCGCCAATACCGGCAACGATCGGCATCAGCGCAGCCAGCGCCACGAGCTTCTCGATAGAGCCTTCAAACAGACCAATGACACGCGACGCCAGAAAGGCGGTGATCAGATTGATTGCCAGCCACGCCCAACGGTTGCGAAGCGAACGCCAGACGGAGGCAAAAATATCTTCCTCTTCGCGCAAACCCGCCATGTTGAGGACTTCGGTTTCGCTCTCCTCACGAATGAGGTCAACCATTTCGTCGATGGTCAGACGGCCGATCAGCTTGCCGTTCTTGTCCACCACCGGCGAGGAAATAAGGTCATAACGCTCGAACGCCTGCGCAGCTTCATAGGCATCGCCATCCGGGTGAAAACTCACCGGATCATTGGCCATGATTTCCGAAACCTGTTTATCAGGATCATTAACCAGCAAGCGCTTGATGGGCAGCACGCCCTTCAACACGCCATCGTAGTCAACCACGAACAACTTGTCGGTATGCCCCGGCAGCTCTTTCAGACGGCGCAGGTAACGCAGTACGACTTCCAGGCTGACGTCTTCGCGGATGGTGACCATCTCGAAGTCCATCAGGGCGCCGACTTGCTCTTCTTCATACGACAGGGCAGAACGGACACGCTCGCGCTGCTGGGTATCCAGAGCCTCCATCAGTTCATGGACGACATCGCGCGGCAGCTCGGGTGCAAGGTCGGCCAGTTCGTCGGCGTCCATTTCCTTGGCAGCAGCCAGCAGCTCGTGATCGTCCATGTCGGCGATCAGCGTTTCCCGAACGGAGTCGGATACTT
Organism: Pseudomonas sp. HP_14; assembly: GCF_055283875.1. NCBI lineage: Bacteria > Pseudomonadati > Pseudomonadota > Gammaproteobacteria > Pseudomonadales > Pseudomonadaceae > Pseudomonas > Pseudomonas sp. HP_14. The sequence goes on from NZ_JBTOQI010000033.1 coordinate 145,094, forward strand.
CCAGAAGGATGTCACCGTCGCGCTCAGCCTTGACCAACTGCCAGACCGTCAGACGATCTTCGAGTGGCAATGCTTCAAGGATGTAGGCGACGTCGGCGGAGTGAAGGTCGTCGAGCTTGCGTTGCAACTCGACAAGGTTCTGCCGGTGAACCAGATTTTCTACGCGGTCTTGATTCTGACCTTCCTGACGGTGGGTCAGATCTTCAACAACACGCTGGCGCTGCAGGAGCTCGATAACCTGAGCCAGACGATCCTGCAAACTATCCTGCGTTTTTTTTACTTCGATTTCGGACATAGGCGAACTCCACTCCCAGCAGCGGAGCACGCCGGGAGATCAATCAGTTAATGCATGATTGCTTAAAGAAACTGTTGAGTAACTACTGGGTAAGTCCATGGAGGTATTCCATAAGCCCCGGCGGGGCTGACGGGCGCAATCATACACCGCTTGGCCACATTGCACGCTACAAAATTCTGGCTAGAACAAGCGGTTGCAACACAAAGTTAATCATTGATGCGGCAATAGAGCTGGGACGACACATCCCGCCAAGAAAACACGTCATCCAGTGAAATGACTCGGCTAGGCTTGTTCAACCCCCGTCAAGGAAGACACCAGAATGCGATACAAGTCCGCCGTTCTTTTGGGGTTCGCCCTGCTCTGCTCATCCGCGCTTATCCAGGCATCCAGTGTCCAGCGCTGCGAAGACGCGGATGGCAACATTACCTTCACGTCCCTGGGCTGCCCAGGTGATCACAACGTGCAATGGCAAAAGGCATACAACGCCCCGCCCGGCACTGTGCCCCCCCTGCTTCCGGGCGCCGGACAACCCGAAAACACCAATCGCAAGCCAGCACAGGCTGCACGAGAGAAAGAACTGGTGGTCGTGGGCCAGCGCGACGACGGGTGCGGCAACCGCCTGAATGCCGAGCAGCGCCGAAGAGCGATCATCAATCAGCAGACGCCACCCGGCATGACGCGCAAGGATGTTGAAAGCTTACTGGGCAGACCTGACAAAGTGGTGAGCAGAAATGGCGAGACGCGATATGTCTATCACGAGAAGAAAGGCCGTAGCAGCCAGGTGACCTTTGACGAACATAATTGCGTGAAGGGCAAACGCTAGAAAGCAAAAAGCCCGTATCAAACGATACGGGCTTTTTGGTGTTTGGTGCACTCGACAGGATTCGAACCTGTGACCGCTCGGTTCGTAGCCGAGTACTCTATCCAGCTGAGCTACGAGTGCATTAGCGCTTGATAAACCAGATCACCGCTGGTTACAACAAAGTCACTTGCATTACTGCAAACAACTCTTAAATGGTGCACTCGACAGGATTCGAACCTGTGACCGCTCGGTTCGTAGCCGAGTACTCTATCCAGCTGAGCTACGAGTGCATTGTTGCCGCGCATTATAGGCCGTCTAATCTTTTGGTCAAGAACTTTTTTCTAGTAAATTCAACAACTTACCGATTAAAGCCAGATAAAACGTACTACGCAAATAATGGCGGAGAACGGGGGATTCGAACCCCCGACACCCTTGTGAGGTGTACTCCCTTAGCAGGGGAGCGCCTTCGGCCACTCGGCCAGCTCTCCGCAACACGGGGCGTATAATAACCACCCTTTTCCCCGTTTGCAAACCAAAAATTCAATAAAAATTAATGGCTTGGTTCTTCGTCCTTCTCTTTCTTGATGCGCAGGTAAATCTCTTCACGATGGACAGCGACTTCCTTGGGTGCGTTGACACCGATACGCACCTGATTACCTTTGACGCCAAGCACGGTCACGGTGATTTCTCCATCACCAATGATCAGGCTCTCTGCGCACCGACGAGTCAGAATCAGCATACCTTTCTCCTCAAGCAATACATTCAGGGACAACAGTCTGCAAACCGAAGGCGACGCCCGCGAGTTCATCGCGGTTGTAACCAGAGTATCGACCGGCGAAAGCAAAAGAACAGTTTGCGCCCGGTAAAAACGCAAGGGGCGCAGTCAGACTGCGCCCCCGGCCGATACATCACTCACCCTGTCGAGGGGCATCCAGCTCAAAGGCCGTATGCAGTGCACGCACTGCCAGCTCCAGGTACTTCTCCTCGATTACCACGGAAACCTTGATTTCCGACGTCGAGATCATCTGGATATTGATGCTTTCCTTGGCCAGCGATTCGAACATGCGGCTGGCTACACCTGCGTGAGAACGCATGCCAACACCGACGATCGATACCTTGGCGATCTTGGTATCGCCAATCACCTCACGAGCACTGATTTCACGCGCAGTCGTTTCCAGCACCTGCAAGGCAGCCTGGTAGTCATTGCGGTGTACGGTGAAGGTGAAGTCGGTAGTGTTATCGTGCGCAACGTTCTGCACGATCATGTCGACTTCGATGTTCGCGGCACTGATTGGGCCGAGAATTTTGAACGCCACACCCGGGGTGTCTGGCACGCCACGGATGGTCAGCTTGGCTTCATCGCGGTTGAAAGCGATGCCGGAAATGATCGGCTGTTCCATGGATTCCTCTTCATCAATGGTAATGAGGGTCCCTGGACCCTCCTTGAAGCTGTGCAATACGCGCAGCGGGACGTTGTACTTGCCGGCAAATTCCACCGCACGGATCTGCAATACCTTGGAACCGAGGCTGGCCATTTCCAGCATCTCTTCGAAGGTAATCTTGTCCAGGCGCTGCGCCTGGGAAACCACGCGCGGGTCGGTGGTGTAAACACCGTCAACATCCGTATAGATCTGGCACTCATCGGCCTTCAGCGCAGCGGCCAACGCCACGCCGGTGGTGTCCGAACCGCCACGACCCAGGGTCGTGATATTGCCGTTCTCGTCCACACCCTGGAAACCGGCGACCACAACCACACGGCCAGCCTTCAGGTCTGCACGAATTTTCTGATCATCGATCTGCAGAATACGCGCCTTGTTATGCGCGCTGTCCGTCAGAATACGAACCTGATTACCGGTGTATGACACTGCTGGCACGCCACGCTTCATCAGCGCCATGGCCAACAGGGCAATCGTCACCTGTTCACCCGTGGAGACGATCACGTCCAGCTCGCGAGGAACCGGCTGATCGCTGATCTGCCTGGCAAGGTCGATCAGACGATTGGTTTCACCACTCATGGCAGAAAGCACAACCACCAGGTCGTCGCCCTGCTCACGGAATTTCTTAACCTTGTCGGCAACCTGCTCGATACGCTCTACAGAGCCCACCGAAGTGCCTCCAAATTTCTGTACGATCAAAGCCATCTCAAAGCCGCCTCTGCCCGATTAAGGGCGCCCATTAAACGTTAAATCCAAGCGCCGGACTGCCGCATCGGTACGCGGCAGCTCCGGAAGGTCGACTTAAATACCCTGCTCGACGAAAGGCACGGTCAACGCCAGCGCTGCATCCAGCGCACCTGCATCCACACCGCCACCTTGCGCCATGTCAGGACGACCGCCGCCTTTACCACCTACGGCCGCAGCAGCCTGTTTCATCAAATCACCGGCTTTGAGTTGGCCAGTCAGGTCCTTGGTTACGCCCGCAACCAGTACGACCTTGTCTTCATGCACACTGCCGAGCAGGATCACTGCGCGACCGAGTTTGTTCTTCAACTGATCGACAAGCGCCAGCAGCGCTTTGCCATCCTGACCGTCCAGGCGCACGGCCAGCACTTTCACGCCTTTGACATCCAGTGCCGAGGAAGACAGATCGTCGCCCGCTGCGCTGGCCGCCTTGGCCTGCAATTGTTCCAGTTGTTTTTCCAGCAGACGGTTGCGCTCAAGCACAGCCGTCAGCTTGTCCAACAGGTTCTCGCGGTTGCCTTTGACCAGTGTCGCGGCTTCCTTGAGCTGATCTTCCGCTGCATTGAGATAACCCAGCGCCGCTGCGCCGGTGACTGCCTCGATGCGTCGAACGCCAGCGGCCACGCCGCCTTCGCTGACAATCTTGAATACGGCGATGTCGCCAGTGCGATTGGCATGGATGCCACCGCACAGCTCGACGGAGAAATCACCGCCCATGCTCAGCACGCGCACGCTGTCGCCGTACTTCTCGCCAAACAGTGCCATGGCACCACGCGCCTTTGCAGTTTCGATATCGGTTTCGACCGTCTCGACTGCGGTGTTCTTGCGGATTTCGGCGTTGACGATGTCTTCCAGCGCTTTCAGTTGCTCAGGCTTGATGGATTCAAAATGGCTGAAGTCAAAGCGCAGTCGCTGACTGTCGACCAAAGAACCTTTCTGCTGGACGTGCTCGCCCAACACCTGACGCAAGGCTGCGTGCAACAAGTGAGTCGCGGAGTGGTTCAACGCCGTCGCGTTGCGTACCTCGGCGTCCACTTCGGTATCGACCGACGCGCCAACCGTCAATGTGCCGGCAGCCACAACGCCGTGATGCAGGAATGCACCACCGGTTTTGGTGGTGTCACGAACGTCGAAACGCGTCGCGCCAGCGAGGAGGGAGCCGCCATCGCCAATCTGGCCACCGGACTCGGCGTAGAACGGGGTCTTATCAAGGACTACGACGCCCTCTTCGCCTTCGTTCAGTTGCTCAACTTTCTGGCCTTCTTTGTAGAGCGCGACGATTTTGGCTTCGCCACGAGTTGCGGTGTAGCCGGTGAACTCTGTTGCCACGTCGACTTTGACAAGGCTGTTGTAGTCCATACCGAACGAACTGGCAGAGCGGGCACGAACACGCTGGGCGTCCATCTCGCGCTCGAAACCTTCCTCATCAAGGGTCAGGTTACGCTCACGAGCGATGTCACCGGTCAGGTCCATCGGGAACCCGTAGGTGTCATAGAGTTTGAAGACCACATCGCCTGGCACCACGTTGCCTTTGAGATCAGCCAGATCCTGCTCGAGGATTTTCAGGCCCTGCTCCAGCGTCTTGGCGAACTGCTCTTCTTCGGCCTTGAGTACGCGCTCGATGTGCGCCTGTTGCTGAACCAGCTCAGGGAAAGCAGTACCCATCTCGGCAACCAGCGCAGCGACGATCTGGTAGAAGAAGCTGCCTTTGGCGCCCAGCTTGTTGCCGTGACGGCAGGCGCGACGAATGATGCGACGCAGCACATAACCGCGGCCTTCATTGGACGGCAGCACGCCATCAGCTATCAGGAAGCCGCAAGAACGAATGTGGTCGGCCACAACTTTCAGCGATGCCTGATTGTCATTGCTGCAACCAATGGCTTTTGCAGCCGCAGCCAGCAAGCTCTGGAACAGGTCGATTTCGTAGTTGGAGTTCACATGCTGCAGAACAGCACTGACACGCTCAAGGCCCATACCGGTGTCTACTGAGGGCGCAGGCAGCGGGTGCAGCACGCCGTCAGCGGTGCGGTTGAACTGCATGAAAACGTTGTTCCAGATTTCGATGTAACGGTCGCCGTCTTCTTCCGGCGAGCCCGGTGGGCCACCCCAGATTTCAGGACCGTGATCGAAGAAAATCTCGGTGCAAGGACCACACGGCCCTGTGTCGCCCATGGTCCAGAAGTTGTCGGACGCGTATGGCGCGCCTTTGTTGTCACCGATACGAACCATACGCTCGGCCGGTACGCCGATGTCCTTGGTCCAGATATCGTAGGCCTCGTCGTCGCTGGCGTAGACCGTTACCCAGAGTTTGTCCTTGGGCAGGTTCAGCCATTTTTCCGAAGTCAGGAAGGTCCAGGCGTAAGTGATCGCATCACGCTTGAAGTAATCACCGAAGCTGAAGTTGCCCAGCATTTCGAAGAATGTGTGGTGCCGCGCGGTGTAACCGACGTTTTCCAGATCGTTGTGCTTACCACCGGCACGCACACACTTCTGGCTGGTCACTGCACGGGTATAGGCTCGCTTTTCCTGGCCCAGGAAGCAGTCCTTGAACTGGTTCATACCTGCGTTGGTGAACAGCAGGGTCGGGTCGTTGCCCGGAATCAAGGAGCTTGAGGCTACACGGGTGTGGCCTTGCTCTTCGAAGAAGCCAAGGAAGGCTTCACGGATTTCTGCGCTTTTCATAGGTTCTTCCACGGAGACTGCGGCCAGAGGCAAGTGCAAAACGTCATGTGACGTAGCGACGGCAAAGGGCCGCATTATATAGGCGTTGCGTCAACGGTACAGTGTGTTTGTACGATAGAACAAAGCTACTGGACTATCGGCACCTCAAGTGCGGGAAAAGTCAGCAAATGCTGTGATTACCGTCTCGAGTTGTTCGCGGGAAACATCCAGGTGAGTAATCATGCGTAAACGGGGGGCAGCGCTGAGCGTGATCCCTCGCTTGGCACAGAACGTCTTCAGTGACTGAGCACGTTCACCGACCTGCACGTAGACCATATTGGAGTGCACCGGCTCAACCGGGTAGCCCAGCTCTGCCAGGGCAGCGCCGAGAAACGCCGCATTGGCGTGGTCATCAGCCAGGCGTTCAACATGATGTTCCAGGGCATAGAGCCCCGCCGCCGCCAGCATGCCAGCCTGACGCATACCGCCACCGACCATTTTGCGCAAGCGACGAGCCTTGTCGATGAACACCTGAGAACCGCACAAAACCGACCCCACTGGCGCGCCCAGCCCTTTGGACAGGCACACCGACACGGAATCGAAGTGTTGAGTAATTTCCCGCGCCTCTACACCCAGCTTGACTGCGGCGTTGTACAAACGCGCCCCGTCCAGATGCAGCGCCAGACCATGCTTGCGAGTAAATTTGCGGGCGGCCGCCAGATAGTTCAACGGCAGCACTTTACCTTGCATGGTGTTTTCCAGCGCCAGCAGACGGGTGCGGGCAAAATGGAAATCGTCCGGTTTGATGGTCGCCAGCACCTGATCCAGATCCAGCGAGCCATCTGCCTGGTTTTCCAGCGGCTGCGGCTGAATGGAGCCAAGCACCGCGGCACCGCCACCTTCATATTTATAGGTATGGGCCTGCTGGCCGACGATGTATTCGTCGCCGCGCTCACAGTGAGCCATCAAGCCCAACAGGTTGCTCATCGTGCCGGTCGGGACAAACAGCGCAGCCGCAAACCCAAGCTGCTCAGCCATCCAGGCCTCAAGACGATTGACCGTCGGGTCCTCGCCGTAGACATCGTCGCCGAGCGGCGCCAAGGCCATGGCGGCACGCATGCCGGGCGTTGGCTGAGTCACTGTGTCACTGCGCAAGTCGATAGCCGTCACGATAAAGCTCCCTGATAAGGACAAACCTCAGTTGTGAGGTGTGGAATGAGAATAATCAAGGCGTTGATGTGCAATTCCAAGGCTTACTTATAAGAAAAAGTCAGGGCAACTGTAGGAATACGTCCAAGCACATTCAGAGAAACTGTGTTAAAAAATGCCCGCCGCCGAAATGTTTCGGTGGCAACGTTCTCAGGGCGGGGTGCGATTCCCCACCGGCGGTAATGACGCGCAATGCGTTTAGCCCGCGAGCGCTCGCGAAAGCGAGGTCAGCAGACCTGGTGTGATCCCAGGGCCGACGGTCATAGTCCGGATGAAGAGAGAACGGGATTGGCACCACCGCAACGCATCGCGCATCGTCACGAGCGGATTTCGTTCGTATCACTGCCGGGCTTAGCCTGACCTTCCCATTCGATCCAAAGCGCCCTGTTTTTTTATAGACAGGAGACAGAACAGATGCAACCCACCGCAATCGATAGCAAAACCAAGAATCACGCGAACGAGCGTATCGCTTTTATCCAGGCCTGCTGGCACAAGGATATTGTCGATCAAAGCAAAATCGGTTTCATCGCTGAAATGGCCAACCACGGTTACACCGAAGCTGACATCGACTTCTTCGAAGTCGGCGGCGCGTTTGAAATCCCTCTGCACGCCAAACTGCTGGCCAATGGCGGCCGTTACGCTGGCATCGTCGGCGCAGCGCTGGTGGTCGACGGCGGGATCTATCGCCACGAGTTCGTCGCCCAGTCGGTGGTCAGCGCGTTGATGCAAGTCCAGCTGGAAACTGAAGTGCCGGTGTTCTCGGTCGTCCTGACCCCACACCATTTCCACGCAGGCGAAGAACACCTGAAGTTCTTCTTCGAACACTTCCTGCACAAAGGCCAGGAAGCCGCGAAAACCTGCGCTGACACCGTCGCCAAAGTACGTGCGATTCGTCGCGTTGAAGGGCAGAAGAAGGTCGGCTGATTGACTGGTATCGCTCTCACTGGTTGGCGATGAACCTGTGAGAGCTGCCGCGCAGTCTCGCGCCAAACGCTAGACCTGTAGGAGCTGCCGAAGGCTGCGATCGCGGTGTGTCAGGATAAATGCTTCGCAGCCTTCGGCAGCTCCTACAGAAAATGCATTTCAATCCAGTAGATGAAGCGCCGCAGTTACTGAGTCCAGGTCAGAATCAAACCAGCCCATCCTCTGTAGCAGGCACAATCAATATCCCCGCTCGCAAGCCATTCTTGACCTTGGGATTCGGGAAAATGATCCTCGCGCCCTCTTCTTCAACAACCCAGCGCGAATGGGTCAGGTCGTCAGCCAGAACATAGCCTTTATCCAGCGGTGAAAAATTCTCCACGTCCAGGGGCAGGTGCAGCCTGAAGCCATCGCTGTGCTTGATGATTTCCCGGGCAACGCTGAACAGCTGCAAACTCTCCAGACTCTCTTGCACCGCAGGCTCGGTGCCTTCGATCATTTGCTCCAGCCGCAAGCGCAGACGAGTGAGGTCAACCTCCTGGTTGTGCCCGAATGGCCGCGCTTTACCCAGCTCCAGGGTAAAGGACTCAGCCCCCAGCTTGTCGTAGGTATACGCGCTGAACACGATGGAGGGTTTGTTCTGTAACAGCACCGCAGTCATTCCTGCCGCTTGCAGACGTGCCAGTTCCCGACGCGAATGCTGACGGCCCTCTTTCCAGGGATACAACGCAAACTGCTCGATTTTCGAGCCACGTATCGCGGTGTGCAGGTCGTAGTGCAAGCGGTAGCGGTCAGGAATGCTGAAGAACGTCGCTGCCAGCCGTTCCAGTTCGCAAGCACGCAACGCCTCGGTACCGCCGCTGTGTTCGTGTTGGCCGTTGAATAGCCGGTTGACGTCCTGCTCGACGTAACGCTCGCCGCGACGCATGGCTTCGGGGTTGCCGAACAGGAAAAGAATACGTGCCCGCGGCTGCAATTCGCTGCGGGCAATGCTGCGAATCAATTCATCCAGCAGCTCGATAGGTGCGGTCTCATTGCCGTGGATACCGGCGGATAACAGCAAGTCCGTGCCATTATCCCGATCCTGGGCAGGACGCACTTCCAGCGCGCCTTCGCTCAGCCATCGCAGTCGCACTCCGGCGACTGTCACTTGAGTCTTTTCTGCCGGCTCACGTCCAGCCAAAGTCAGGTCAAGCAGTTTACCGAGGGCAAGCATAGGCGCTGTTCCCTTATGGGTGGGAGTGAGACTTAGTGATTGCAGTCAGGGCCGTGCACGTGCTCTTCGTCTTCGCCGACGTCAGCAGGCTCCATTTCCAGTTGCAGGCTGACCAGGTTGGTTGCCAGAGGACGCAACAACAGGTTGGCGTATTCGGCATCGCCCTCTTCAACATCAACACCGATCAGCAACTGACCACGGCCATCGTGCTGAATCCAGATTTCCTTGCCCTGCCAGACGACAGCAACGCGGGTGCAAGAGGTTTCCAGCTGGGTGCCATCGGTGTCTTCAAGGATCAACTGCAGGGTGTCGCTCATAATCGGTGTTCTCTATAGAGAGGTAAGTACAGCGGATCGTGCCTGGCACGACCCGCCAGAATTCAGGCCAACTGAAAAGGATAGACCGCGCCCAGTTTAAGGACTTGCGTCAATTCATCCAATGCCACGCGGCATTCAATCAGCAATTGCGGGTCCGCCAGATCATCTTCGCTCATGCGGTCACGATAATGTCTGTCCACCCATTGCGTGAGCGTATCGTACAGCGGCGCGGTCATGATAACCCCAGGGTTGACCGCCGCCAGCTCGGATTCATTGAGCGCGACCCGCAGACGCAAGCAAGCCGGACCGCCGCCATTCTGCATGCTCTGCTTGAGGTCGAAGACTTTGACTTCCTTGACCGGCCCCGCTCCCGCGATCAGCCCTTGCAGGTAACGCCAGACGCGCTCGTTACCGCGACACTCTTCCGGCACAACCAGCAACATGGTGCCGTCAGGGCGGGACAACAACTGGCTATTGAACAGGTACGAACGCACCGCGTCTTCGACCGAAACTTCTGCACGGGGCACGCAGATCGCCTTGAGCTGCGCGCCGCAACGGGCAAGTTTGTCCTGCAGCTCTGCCAGCATGCGCTCGGTGTGGAGAAATGCGTCCTCGTGATAGAACAACACTTCGCCGTTACCCACTGCGATTACATCGTTGTGAAACACGCCCTGATCGATCACCGACGGGTTCTGCTGACCGTAAACGACGGCGCTGTCACTCAAGCCATGCAGACGGGCAACCGCCTGGGATGCTTCCAGGGTCTGACGTGCCGGATACTTCTGCGGCTCGGGGAATCGCGCATCAAAGGCGCTACGACCAAACACGAAAAATTCCACTCCCGTCTCGCCATAGTCACGGCACAGACGGGTATGGTTGGCTGCGCCCTCATCACCAAACTGGGCAACAGAGGGCAATGCGGCGTGATGAGCGAAGTGCTGCGAGTTTGCGAACATAGCCGCCAGCACGCGGCTGGTGGTCGGATGCTCAATGCTGCGATGGTACTTGCAGGCCAGGTTGGCGGCGGTGAAATGCACGCGACCATCGGCAGTGTCGGCGCTCGGGCTGACCGTTGCGGCGTTGGCGACCCACATGCTCGACGCCGAGCAGCTGGCAGCCAACAGGGGCATGGCCTGTTTCGCGGCCTGCTGGATGACTTGCGCGTCACTGCCAGCGAAACCCAGGCGACGCAAACCGGCGACATCGGGACGCTCCTGAGGGGCAAGTACGCCCTGGGTGAAGCCCATGTCCATCAGCGCTTTCATTTTTGCCAACCCCTGCAACGCTGCTTCGCGAGGATTGGAGGATTGCTGGCAATTACTTTGCGAGGCGACGTTACCGTAGGACAGCCCGCCGTAGTTATGCGTCGGCCCGACCAGGCCGTCAAAATTGACTTCGTATGATTTCATCGGCTCGGCTCCGTGGATCTTTTCTTATAAGCGTAAGGTTCAATCATCGCTTCGCAGCCTTGGGCAGCTCTATCAAACAAAATATAACTTACTGAACTGAACTGGATTTTCTGTAGGAGTGAGCTTGCTCGCGATAGCGTCAGGCGAAACGGTAATTTCTTAACAGGTCTACCGTTATCGCGAGCAAGCTCACTCCTACAAATGCATGCCTGTCGCACGCCAGCGTTGTGTCACGACAATCGCACACCCGGCGTCAGGGTCGCAGGCAAAGTCAGGCTGCTGCTTTCCAGCGAGGCCACCGGATACGCGCAATAATCCGCTGCGTAATACGCACTCGCCCGATGGTTGCCGGACGCACCCACGCCACCAAACGGTGCGCTACTCGCTGCACCCGTCAGTTGTTTGTTCCAGTTGACGATCCCTGCCCGGCTCTCCAGCCAGAACTGTTTGTAACGCGCTTCAGAGTCAGACAACAGCCCCGCAGCCAGGCCGTACTGAGTGTCATTGGCCAACGCTATGGCAGTGTCAAAGTCCGCGTAGCGAAGCACCTGCAGCAATGGCCCGAACAGCTCCTCGTCGAGGGGATCGCTGACCTCGGAAACGTCAATGATGCCTGGAGTCAGCAGCGCAGCCGATGCCTGTGGCTGAGTCATTTCCAATAACACAGAAGCGCCGTTGGCAAGCAGTTGCTCCTGCGCCGCCAGCAAGGCGCTGGCCGCATGCAGAGAAATCACAGAACCCATGAACGGCGCAGGCTGCTGATCGTAAGCGCCGACCTCGATGTTGCGTGTGACGTCGACCAGACGCTCAAGAAAAGCATCGCCCCACGGACCTTGCGGCACCAGCAAACGTCGCGCACACGTACAACGCTGCCCGGCAGAAATGAACGCAGACTGAATAACTGTATAAACCGCCGCTTCTACATCGACAACCTGATCGACCACCAGCGGATTATTGCCGCCCATCTCCAGAGCAAGAATCTTGTCCGGGCGACCGGCAAACTGCTGATGCAGAGCATTGCCAGTGCGGCTGGATCCGGTGAAAAACAGCCCGTCGATACCAGGGTTCGCAGCCAGAGCGATGCCGGTCTCGCGACCACCTTGCAGCAGGTTCAACACGCCCGCAGGCAAACCGGCTTCGATCCAGCACTTGACCGTCAGCTCGGCGACTTTCGGCGTCAACTCACTGGGTTTGAACACTACTGTGTTACCCGCCAGCAGCGCTGGGACGATATGCCCATTGGGCAGATGCCCAGGAAAGTTGTACGGTCCGAACACCGCTACCACGCCATGCGGCTTGTGACGCAGCACCGCATTCGCGTCGCCCAGCGGACCGCTCTTCTCGCCGGTGCGCTCCCGGTAGCTCTGCACGGAGATAGCGATTTTATTGACCATGCTGGTCACTTCGGTCGCGGACTCCCAAAGCGGCTTGCCGGTTTCTTCACCAATGCATTGCGCCAAGGCATCGGCCTGGCTTTTCAGGGTGGCAGCGAAAGCTTCCAGTACCGTGATGCGATCTTCCAGAGTGCGACTAGCCCACGCGGGAAATGCCTGCCGCGCAGCCCGCACGGCCGCGTCGACCTGAGCGACCGTTGCACCTTGCCCGGTCCATAAGACTTGCTGCGTCACCGGGTTGAGCGACTCGAAAGCCTCACCCTGCCCGGCCTGCCAATTGCCTGCGATATACAACGTGGTCATCAGACTGCCTCCCGCGCTGGCGACAACGGCACCGCCCGGACGTTATCGCCGGCGCTCAGACGCAGGCGTTTGGCAGTCGCCGGAGCAACCACCAGCGTCCCCGCCGCAAAACGCGCCGCACCCACGGTGATTCGGCAGTCTTCGCGCTTACGGTTATGAATCAGAAACTGCGTGGCGTCGTCGCCCGGAGTACCAATGGCCAGCACCAAGGTCGCACTGTCGCGCACGGCGCGGATCTTCGCGGTCTCGCACTCAACGGCCGGACCGGCGTCGAAAATATCCACGTAACCCTGATAACTGAAGCCTTCAGCCTTGAGCATCGTCAGCGCTGGCTCAGTGTCGGCGTGCACCCGACCGATCACGCTACGGGCGTCTTCAGAAAGGAAGCAGCTGTACAACGGGAACTTGGGCATCAGCTCAGCAATAAACGCTTTGTTGCCCACACCGGTCAGGTAATCCGCCTGACTGAATTCCATTTTGAAGAAGTGCCTTCCCAGACTTTCCCAGAACGGTGAGCGGCCCTTCTCATCGGACATGCCGCGCATCTCGGCAATGATCTTGTTGCCAAACAACTGCGGGAATTCGGCGATGAACAGCATCCGCGCCTTGGCCAGCAGGCGTCCGTTCAAACCGTTACGGAAATCGCTGTGCAGGAATAACGAGCAAAGCTCGGAATTACCCGTCAGGTCATTGGCGAGGAACAACGTCGGGATTTCCCGATAGATGTTCAACTCTTGAGAAGCGCTGACCGTCAAACCCACCCGGTAGTTGTACCAAGGCTCACGCAGGCCGACAGCCCCGGCGATGGCAGAGATACCCACCACACGGCCGTCATCGTCTTCGAGCACAAAAAGGTAATCCGCATCACCGCGCCCGGCCTCGCCACGAAAGGTCTTTTCCGCCCAACCGACCCGGTGCGCCAGACGCTCTTCATTGGCGGGCAAGGTCGTCAGGCCAGCGCCTGTACTGCGCGCCAACTCGATCAGCGCTGGCAGGTCACTGCTGCTTACGGGACGAACGATCATGCTATCTCCTCAATGCCGTTCCCCTCGGGAAACGGCGAAACTCGCTAAACCAGCAATCCACATGCAAATGGCGTATCAGACCGCCACGACCCGCACGCTCGCACCTTCCCCGACACCCAGCGCTTCGGCGGTTGCCAGGCTCAGTGCAACCGGCTTACCCGGCGCCCAGTCCAGTTCCAGCAACACCGCACGGTAATCCTGCAGCAGACCATTGGCGACCAGATACAAGCGACCGCCGGAGCCTGTGTCAGTGGACCTTTCAGCATCGATTTTGACCGGCACCAGACGGCTCTGAGCGATGGAGCGAATCCCGGAAACCCGGGCATGCAAGGTCGGACCACCGTCGAAAATGTCGATGTAATGATCCGTCTCGAAACCCTCGCGCATCAGAATGTCGAAGGTGATCTGCGCACGCGGATGCACCTGCCCCATGGCTTCCTGCGCGGCGTCCGGCAGCAGCGGCACGTAGATCGGATAATGCGGCATCAGCTCGGCGAGGAAAGTCCGGCTTTTCAGCCCGCATAGACGTTCGGCGGCGGCATAGTTCAGATCGAAGAAATTGCGTCCGATGGCATCCCAGAACGGCGAGTCGCCATTTTCATCGCTATAACCGACGATCTCGGTCACCACCGAATCGGCGAAACGCTCCGGGTGGCTGGCAACAAACAGCAGACGCCCCCGGGAATTAAGCTCCGACCACGCGCTGCCCACCAGCTCTGGCACCACATAGAAGCTGGTCAGCAGGCTGTTACCGGTCAAGTCGTGGCACTGGGACAGGACGTGAATCTTATTGTGAATCTTCAGCTCGCGGGAGGCGTGAACGAAAGTCTCGTTACGAAAGCTATAGAAGGGTTCGGAATAGCCCGCAGACGCGACAATTCCGGAGCAGCCCACCAGACGTCCGCTCTCGCTGTCTTCCAGTACGAAGAAATAGGTTTCTTCGCCGTTAAAGCTCACCTCGGCCGCGAACGAGGCTTCCGAAGCGGCGATCTTGTCGCCAAGCCGCCCCGCATCGTCAGGCAGGGACGTGACACCGATCGGGCTGTCGGCAGCGAGGCGTTGAACCTCGGCCAGATCAGCCATTTGCGCGGGGCGCATCACGAGCATGGTGCCACTCCTTACCAGAACACAGACCGGGCAAACCCGGCACAGAAAAAAAGCGCCACGTGGATCAACGCCACATGGCACAGGAAAATGTCCGACGTTTGCCGTGCAGGCAAGCGTCGGGGTGTCGCGTTGAATCAGCTCGCCATCAAGCCTGAGTCAACTTGGCCACGGCGCGCTCGAAGCGATCCAGACCTTCGTCGATGTCAGCGTCTTCGATCACCAGGCTCGGAGCAAAACGCACCACGTCAGGACCGGCTTGCAGAATCATCACGCCTTCATGCTCGGCGGCATTGAAGAAATCTTTGGCCTTGCCTTTCCAGGCATCTGTCAGCACACAGCCGATCAACAGGCCCATGCCACGGATCTGCGAGAACACGCCATATTGCTGGCCGATCTGCTCAAGGCGCGCCTTGAACTTCGCATGTTTGGCTGTCACACCGTCGCGCACTTCCTGGGTGTGGACCACATCCATCACTGCGTTACCCACCGCGCACGCCAAGGCGTTGCCGCCGTAGGTTGTACCGTGAACGCCGACTGCAAAGTGCTTGGCCAGTTTTTCGGTGGTCAGCATCGCCGCCATCGGGAAGCCGCCACCAATGCTCTTGGCGCTGGACAGGATGTCCGGTGTGACGCCGTAATTCATGTAGGCAAACAGGCGACCGCTACGGCCCATGCCGCTTTGCACCTCGTCGAAAATCAGCAGTGCTTTGTGCTCGTCGCACAATGCGCGAGCACCCTGCAGGTATTCGAGTTCAGCGGGCAATACACCGCCTTCACCCTGAATAGGCTCCAGCACTACCGCGCAGGTCTTGTCGGAGATTGCGGCCTTTAGGGCGTCCAGATCATTGAACGGGACGTGAGTGATGCCGGTAATCTTCGGACCGAAGCCATCGGAATACTTGGACTGACCGCCCACGGTCACGGTAAACAGCGTACGACCGTGGAAGCTGTTCAGAGCAGCAATGATCTCGTACTTGTCCGGACCATATAGATCGTGGGAAACCCGACGCGCCAGCTTGAAAGCGGCTTCGTTGGCTTCGGCGCCCGAATTACAGAAGAAAACGCGCTCGGCAAATGTGGCGTCCACCAGCTTCTTAGCCAGACGCAGGGCCGGCTCATTGGTGAAAACGTTGGAAACGTGCCAGAGATTGTTGGCCTGCTCAGTCAAGGCACTCACCAACGCCGGATGGCAGTGGCCCAGTACGTTGACGGCAATCCCGCCGGAGAGATCCACCAGCTCACGGCCCGACTGGTCCCAGACTCGGGAACCTGCACCACGCACAGGGATGAACCCGGCTGGAGCGTAGTTAGGGACCATTACCTGGTCGAAATCGGCGCGTTGCACCGCAGCTTGCTCAACGGACATCGGAGTCTCCTGAAGAGGAACGCCTGCCTGAAACTGGCGAGCGATGGGAAGATTGTAAGGACTGGTTTCACTCCGGCCTTGCCGCCAGGCGACAACTTGTTACAGCGCAAAACCGGTATTTCTGCTGACTTTCGGCAATGCGACATTAACCATCGCAAAGGCGCAGTTTAAACGTTGCGGGCGGATTGTTGCAGATACAGATACGTGGAATTGTTGGAGCGAGTGGCGGCGATCCGAATTGCCCGCCGATAACTATGAATTGATTTGCCTTGATACATCCCTCTGTAGGAGTGAGCTTGCTCGCGATAGCGTTCTGTCAGTCACCCACAGTTATTCTGACAAGCCGCCATCGCGAGCAAGCTCACTCCTACAAATCCTCAACCACCAAAACCGGCAAGAGTCACCCCCGCTCTGCGGGCACCGATGACAATTCAAACGGGCTGCTGCTGCGGCGCTGGTTACGGTCTTCACGCGGGGTGGCGCCGAAAAAGTTGCGGTAGGCGCTGGAAAAGTGCGGACCGGATGAAAAGCCACAGGACAGGCCGATCTGGATGATGGATTTGCTGGTCTGCATCAGCATCTGCCGTGCCTTGTTGAGGCGCAACTCGAGGTAATACTGGCTTGGCACGCGATTAAGGTACTGCTTGAAAATCCGCTCCAGTTGACGACGTGAAACGCACACATGCTGGGCAATTTCATCAGTGGTCAGCGGCTCTTCGATGTTCGCTTCCATCAACAACACAGCCTGAGTCAGCTTGGGATGACTGGAACCCAGGCGATTCTGCAGTGGAATACGCTGACGCTCGCCACCTTCACGGATACGCTCAACCACCAGCTCTTCGGACACTGCACCCGCCAGCTCGGCGCCGTGGTCCCGGGCCAGGACTGCCAGCAACAGATCCAGTACCGACATGCCACCGCAAGCGGTCAGGCGATCACGGTCCCAGTCGAACAGATGACTGGTGGCGATGACTTTCGGGAAACGCTCGGTGAAATCATCCTGCCAGCGCCAGTGCACCGCAGCACGATAGCCATCGAGCAGCCCCAATTGAGCCAGCGGGTAAACACCCGCCGATAACCCACCTATCACACAACCGGAACGCACCAACTGTTTGAGCGCCGAGGCCAGCGTTGAGTTGACCGCCGCAGGTGGCTCATCAGCCAGCAAAAACAGCTTCTGGCAACCTTCCAGCCGCCCCGCCCAAGGCTCGCCGGGCAATTGCCATGCACCCTCGGCGGGCACTTCCGCCTGGAGAAACGACAACTCGTAAAGCACCTCCGGGTGGACGCGCTGAGCAACACGCAAGGCTTCCTCAGCCAGCGCCAGAGTCAGGGCTTTGGTGCTGGGCCAGATAAGAAAACCAATTCGTTGAGCGGTCATGGCGTGCAATCCGAAACGTGTCGCTGTTGTTAAAACTGTGTACACAGCTTATGGGGCGGGCATCGCAACGCCCAGGATGAATCTACGGCTATCGGTTCATGCTGCTTGCGGCGCAGCATGAACTGTTCCTTTCCTAACAGCATCGTCAAAACGAAGCATTTCGTTACTTGAGACTACCTGACAGAAACTGCTGCAAGCGCTCGGATTGCGGATTGACCAGCACTTCACGAGGATCACCGCGCTCTTCGACCACGCCTTTGTGGAGAAAGATCAACTGATTGGAGACCTCACGGGCAAAGCCCATTTCGTGGGTCACCACGACCATGGTCCGGCCTTCCTGAGCAAGGGCCTGCATGACTTTGAGCACGTCACCCACTAGCTCAGGGTCCAGAGCGGAAGTCGGCTCGTCGAACAGCATCACCTCCGGCTCCATCGCCAGTGCGCGGGCAATCGCCACACGCTGCTGCTCACCACCGGACATATGACCTGGATAAGCATCCTTGCGATGCGCGACGCCCACCTTGGCCAGATAATGCTCGGCCTTTTCCAGCGCTTCCTTTTTTGACACGCCCAATACGTGCACGGGCGCCTCAATGATGTTTTCCAGTGCGGTCATGTGCGACCACAGATTGAAGTGCTGGAACACCATCGACAGTCGCGAACGCATGCGTTGCAGTTGCTTTGGGTCCTCGGCTCTCATGCTGCCGTCTTTGTTGGCGACCAGTTTGAGCTCTTCATTGTTGAGCAGAATCTTGCCTGCGTGAGGCTGCTCCAACAGATTGATGCAACGCAAAAAGGTACTTTTCCCCGAGCCACTGGAGCCAATGATGCTGATCACATCACCTGCCTTGGCGGTCAGGGAAACACCCTTGAGCACTTCATGGCTGCCATAGCGTTTATGCAGGTCCTGGACTTCCAGTTTGTTCATGCTTTCAGTTCTCACAAATGAGTCAGTCATTGAGCAGGCGACCCTGACGCCGGGCAGTCCGTCCAGCTACTTTGGCCAGCCAGAAACCCGGCTGGGCATAACGCAACCGCTCGATGGCAAACAACACCCCGGCAGTATTCGAGCAGACGATGCTGACCCGGTCAGAGAGCGGATCAATGACTTCAAACAGAGGGTCGCCGACTTCAACCCAGGCACCCGCTTCACGCAGGAAACTCACCACACCTGGATGCGGGGCAAACAGCAACTCAGTACCTTCAAATGGCATGCCTTCACAGGCTTCATGAGCAGCCTGCGGCCATTCACCACTAATGAAACCCTGCTCGGCAAGGAACGCCAGAATACCTTCAGCATGCGCTTCGGCCTGAGGTTTACCGGTATCCGCCTGACCACCCAGCTCAATGGTCGTCGCCAGACAGGCCAGAGGGATCTGCGCATCCGGAAAAATTCGCGACAGACGCAACCACGGCAACGAACACGCCTCATCGAACGAGCTGCCGCCGGAGTCTTCCGCGAGCAAGGCCACTTGCACATTCAGATGCGCAGTCAGCGAGCGCCATTGCGGCCAGTGTTGCGGCAAGGCGTACATGTGCAATGCAGCGTCGGCGTCGCAATGCAGGTCGAGCACCACATCGGCAACACACGCGTGACTCAGCAGAATCCGCTGCATGCCGCGCAGCTCACTCTCCGCGGGAGGCAGGTTTCCCAGCACTGTAGTCATGGCCTGGCGAATCAACTGCACGTTGCTGTGCGGATCATCGCCGAGCTGACCTTCAAGCAACTCGGCCACCGGCTCACTCAGCTCGGAGAAATCGCGATTGAAGTTCTTGCCGCTGCCAAACTCGAAGCGCCCTTGATGCGCGCCTTGCAGCAATTGCCCCAGCCCAATAGGGTTGGCAACCGGGACCAGTTCGATAACACCCTTGAGCGCGCCCTGCTCTTCGAGTTCGGCCAGACGCTTTTTAAGCTCCCAGGCCGTACGCATACCCGGCAACTCATCGGCGTGCAAGCTGGCCTGGATATAAGCTTTGCGCTCGCCACTGCCGAAACGAAACACACTCAAGTGGCGCTCGGTGCCGAGGGTGCCCCACGGCAATACATGATCGGTTCTTTGCATGTCAGGCCTTCCGGGGTGCGAGGTAGCCCAGCCAGCGGCGCTCAGCCAGCTTGAACAGTCGCACCAGAATGAATGTCAGGCACAGGTAGAACACGCCTGCGGTGATAAACGCCTCGAAGGGCAAAAAGCTTTCAGAGTTGACCGCCCGCGCGGCACCGGTTATGTCGACCAGCGTGACGCTGGACGCAAGGCTGGTGGTCTGCAGCATCATGATCACCTCGTTGCTGTATTGCGGCAGCGCCCGGCGCAAGGCCGAGGGCAGCAGGATACGGCGGTACATCTTGCTTTTCGACATGCCCATGGCACGCGCCGCTTCAATTTCGCCCGCAGGCGTAGCCTTCAGACTGCCAGCAATGATTTCCGCCGTGTAGGCACTGGTATTGATCGCGAATGCCAGGCACGCACAGAAGGTCGCGCTGGACAGCCATGGCCACAAGAAGCTTTCGCGGACGACCGCGAATTGCGCCAGACCGTAATAGATCAGATACAGCTGCACTAGCATCGGCGTGCCACGAATTACATAGGTATAGAGCCAGGCAGGCATATTCACCCAGGGCTTTTTCGACACTCGCATCAGGCCCAGTGGCAACGCCGCCAGCAGACCAAACGCAAGGGCGATGCCGAGCAATTCAAGGGTGGTCACCAGCCCGGCGAAGTACAGGGGCAGGCTATCCCAGATGACGTTGTAGTCGAAAATCACAGGTCAGCCGCCCTTACTCCAACGGAGTAACGTTTTTCGACAAGGCGCAGGGCCAACAGCGAAATACTGGTTATGAGCAGATAAATCGCGGCCACTGCCAGGAAAAAGGTAAAGGGCTGACTGGTGGCGTCGCCTGCCTGCTTGGCGAGAAACATCATGTCCTGCAGACCGACCAGCGAAATCAGCGCTGTCGCCTTGGTCAGTACCAGCCAGTTGTTGGTGAAGCCGGGGATCGCCAGGCGAACCATCTGCGGCACCAGTATTCTGAAAAACACTTTGGAATGGCTCATCCCGTAAGCAAGGCCCGCTTCGGCCTGCCCTTTTGGAATGGCCATGAAGGCACCGCGGAAGGTTTCCGACAGATAAGCACCGAAAATAAACCCCAAGGTACCGATACCGGCAGCCAACGGGCTCAGGTCGATGTAATCGTCGTGACCGAGCATGGGAGCAATGGTGTTGAGCGCGCCCTGACCACCGTAGAAGATCAGCAGGATCAGGACCAGATCGGGAATCCCGCGAATAACGGTTGAATACAGGTCACCCAGCCAGGCCAGCCAGCGCACCGGCGACAAACGCAACGACACGCCAATCAGACCCAGGACGATTGCCAGCGCCATCGACGACAGGGCCAGTTGCAGCGTCAGCCCTGCGCCCTCGAGGATGACAGCCCCGTAGCCATTCAACATGTTGTGCAGTCCTCATGGGTGTAAAAAATGGCGCTAGCCACAACACCGAAAACGGCTTCTGGCTGCGCCATCCGTGACGACAGGTTTACTTGCCGTAAACGTCGAAGTCGAAGTACTTGTCCTGAATCTTCTTGTACTCGCCGTTGGCGCGAATCGCCGCGATGGCAGCGTTGATGCGCTCAACGTTGGCTTTGTCGCCCTTGCGAACAGCGATACCAATGCCGTCACCGAAGTAAGCCGGGTCGGTGAATGCCGGGCCGACAAAAGCATAGCCTTTGCCCGAATCGGTTTTCAGGAAACCATCCTGCAGCAGGGTCGCGTCCGCTACCGTGCCGTCCAGACGACCGGCCTTGAGGTCCAGGTAGATTTCGTTCTGCGAGCTGTAGGACTTGATCACGGCGCCCTTGGGCTCAAGCACCTTTTTGGCGAAAGTGTCGTGGATCGTTCCACGTTGCGCGCCGATCTTCTTGCCTTTGAGTTCATCCAGGCTGTCGCTGACAGTGGTGCCTTCCTTCATGACCAGACGCGCCTGAGTGCTGTAATAGCGATCAGTGAAGTCAACGGACTTCTTGCGGTCTTCGGTGATGGACATCGAGGACAGGATCGCGTCGATCTTGCGCACTTTTAGCGCAGGGATCAGACCGTCGAACTCTTGCTCGACCCATGTGCACTTGACCTTCATCTCAGCGCACAGCGCGTTGCCGATATCGTAGTCGAAACCGACGATGCTGCCGTCCGGCGCTTTGGAGGCGAACGGAGGGTACGCTGCTTCGATACCGATTTTCAGAGGCTTTTCATCTGCAAATACTGGCTGCGCCAGAACGGTCAGCGCCATTGCGCCAAGCAGCATGAGCTTTTTCATTGTCAGGACTCCGTCGGTAAAACACGACAAATGGCAACATGAGCGCAAGCCCAGGGTGCGAAGAGGACTATTGGAGGTAGACGCCTGGCGGCTGGGACCGTTTTTCGGACCTGCAAGCCTGTAGCGAGTGAGCGGCATTTTAACGGCACGCCCGAAGTCGATATTTCTTCAATGCGACAACTAGTTACAGATGCGCTAAAAATCACGACGTACGCATTGACAACCAAAATCGGTTATGCAAATGCAAAAGGCGAGATAACCGGTGATTGCAGCAAAATACGCGCCCATTATTGGCAAAGCCTTGTAATACGGCAAGGGTGGTATTGCCGCATGTTTATCTGCCATGCATTTTAGGCGCGATTTCCTACGGAAATGAGGTGCTTCGCCCCACAGGCGGTAGTGGCGTTACCTGAGCGTTGGGATGGGTAACAGGTCGATATATATCCTGGTTGGATAGGCAGTGACTGCAACCGCACCGACGCCATCGCGAGCAAGCTCACTCCTACAGTTGGAAAGCGATCGTCCTGTAGGAGTGAGCTTGCTCGCGATGGCGATGTGAAAGGCGAAGACAAGGTACTTGGCACAAACGGGACACCGACGAACAACAAAGCCCCACCCGGCTCACACCGGATGGGGCTCTTTCAAGCGCTGACTATCAGGCCACGCTCATGGTCTTGTGCGTGTCGATCAAATGCTGCACCACGCTCGGATCAGCCAGGGTCGAGATATCACCCAGCGAATCGTATTCACCCGTGGCGATCTTGCGCAGGATGCGCCGCATGATTTTCCCGGAACGGGTTTTCGGCAGGCCTGGCGCCCACTGAATCACATCAGGCGAAGCAATCGGGCCGATCTCTTTACGGACCCAGTTGCGCAATTCGATGCGCAGCGCCTCATCCGGCACCTCTCCGCCGTTGAGCGTCACGTAGACATAGATGCCCTGCCCCTTCAAATCGTGAGGCACACCCACCACCGCAGCTTCGGCAACCTTAGGATGCGCAACCATGGCGCTTTCGATTTCAGCAGTGCCCATCCGGTGCCCGGACACGTTCAGCACGTCATCCACACGACCGGTGATCCAGTAATAGCCATCTTCATCACGGCGCGCGCCGTCACCGGTGAAATACATGCCCCGGAATGTCTTGAAGTAGGTGTCGACGAACCGGTCATGGTCGCCGTACAGCGAGCGCGACTGACCCGGCCACGAATCAAGGATCACCAGGTTACCCTCCGCCGCACCTTCAATCAGATTGCCAAGGTTATCCACCAACGCCGGAATCACGCCGAAGAACGGACGCGTTGCCGAGCCAGGCTTGAGGGCCGTGGCGCCCGGCAGCGGGCTGATAAGGATGCCGCCGGTCTCGGTCTGCCACCAGGTGTCGACAATCGGGCAGTTTTTGTTGCCGATGGTGTTGTAGTACCAGTTCCAGGCTTCCGGATTGATCGGTTCACCCACCGAACCCAACAGACGCAGGCTCGAACCGTCGGCGCCTTCAACGGACTTGGTGCCTTCAGCCATCATCGCGCGAATGGCAGTCGGTGCGGTGTAGAGGATGTTGACCTTGTGCTTGTCGACGATCTTCGACAGGCGAGTGATGTCCGGATAGTTAGGCACGCCTTCGAACAACAGCGTAGTCGCGCCATTGGCCAGCGGCCCGTAAACAATGTAGCTGTGCCCGGTAACCCAACCCACGTCAGCGGTGCACCAGTAAATCTCGCCCGGCTTGTAATCGAACACGCGCTCGTGAGTCAACGCGGCGTACAGCAGATAACCGCCAGTGGTATGCAGCACGCCTTTCGGTTTGCCGGTGGAGCCCGAGGTATAAAGGATGAACAGCGATTCTTCGGCACCCATTTCTTTAGGTGCACAGGTCTCGGAAGCCACTTCCAGCAACGAGTGGTACCAGATGTCACGGTGGCGGTTCCATTCGATGTCGCCGCCGGTGCGCTTGCAGACGATCACTTTCTGCACGCTGGCGGTTTCCGGGTTGGTCAACGCACGGTCAACGTTGGCTTTCATGGCGGTTTTCTTACCGCCACGCAGGCCTTCGTCCGCGGTGATGACCACTTTGGATTTGCAGTCGATGATGCGACCCGCCAGTGCTTCCGGCGAGAAACCACCAAACACTACCGAGTGGATCGCACCGATACGGGCGCACGCCAGCATGGCGACCACAGCTTCGGGGATCATCGGCATATAAATAGTCACGACGTCGCCGCGATGCACGTCCTGACCGCGCAGGGCGTTGGCGAACTTGCACACTTCAGCGTGCAACTCGCGATAGGTAATGTTGCGGCTTTCGGAAGGATCATCGCCTTCCCAGATGATTGCAAGGGTATCGCCACGCTCTTCCAGATGGCGATCCAGACAGTTATAGGCAACGTTCAGGGTGCCATCGGCGAACCATTTGATGTCGACACGGTGATCATCGAAAGAGGTCTGTTTGACCGAGGTAAAAGGTTTGATCCAGTCAAGACGCTGAGCTTGTTCACGCCAGAAACCGTCGGGGTTGACCACCGACTGCTGGTACATGGCCTTGTAAGTCGCCTCATCGGTCAGCGTGGTCGCTGCGACTTCTGGGCGGACGGGGTACAGGGAAGCTGCACTCATCTTGGTTACCTCGGTGGATAGTTGTTGTTTTATGCCCCTGTTGTATCCGCCTGTCGGCCTCGGGACCATTCGACGATGGTCTTACCGAACGCATCTGAGCCCGCAATCATCACATTGGCGACCCTGAACCCGAACACTTGCAGGGCCCTGGCCCGGCCCTCGCAGGGATTGTTGCCCATTCGCTCAACAGTCTTTATCAAAAGTGTTCCTATATGAAGTTCGGTGACAAGCATAGAATCAACTTCGCCACACACGGCACCTGATTAATAACTGACAGTCCCCCACGACTCATTAATCACCCGCTGATAAACGCTTCACACATCGCCCCATAAAGGCGGTGTGCCCCCTTTCGAACTCAAGAAGGTAAAAGAAAATGAAAGTCTCACTGTTGGTTCTCGCACTCTGTGGTTTTAGTGCATTTGCAATGGCTGAAGAATCCGGAGCAAAAGTTGCTGCCCAACAAGCCCGCGTCGAACAATACACTTATGGCAGCCACCCTGACATTGCCAAAGTCATCTCGATCAGCACCATCCCGGATGTCTGCAAAGTCGTCCCGATGCGCATGACCTATGAAGACTCCAAAGGTCAGCAGCACGTGATGGGCTATCAGGTGATGGGTAACGGCTGCAGCAATAGTTGAGTGATATCCCGGCAGGCAATTATGGGTAGGAAGCAACTTGTTGGCGAGACGGTGTGCCAGGTAAATATTTGCTGACAGGCCAACATCTCGCGAACAAGTTCGCTCCTACCGATAATTGTCATCTAGGTTGCTGGAACTATTTAACCCATAATCCCGCAACTTGTTAGCCACGGTTGTATGGGAAACACCCAACCGCTTCCCAAGTTGCCGACTGCTGGGATATTCAACATACAAGCGCTGCAATAACGCCTTTTCAAAACGACCGACTATATCCTCCAGCCCACCCTCCATCGAGAACGCCGCCAACGGATCGCGCACGCCGTACTCCGGTAAGCGAATGTGTTCGGCTTTTACCGTCCCGCCTTCACACAACGAAACCGCCTGAAACAGCACATTCTCCAATTGCCGGACGTTGCCGGGCCACTGGTAATGGCTCAAACGCTCCATGGCGGCAGGCGCCAGCTTTGGCAGCGGGCAACCTATCTGGCGACTGGCCTGATCCAGAAAATGCTCAACCAGCGGCCCGAGCCCGTCCAGGCAGTCGCGTAATGGCGGGATGTGCAGGGTCAAGACGTTGAGTCGATGGTAGAGATCCTGGCGAAACTCACCCTTGGCGCAAAGCTCAGACAAATCCATCTGGGTCGAACACATGATGCGCACATCCAGAAAAACATCCTCATCACTGCCGACGCGCCGGAAGCAACCGTCCTGCAGAAAACGCAGCAGCCTGGCCTGCATGCGCAAACTGAGCTCCCCGACGCTGTCGAGAAACAACGTGCCGCCAGCCGTCAGTTCCAGCAAGCCCAGCTTGCCCTCCGCTCGCGCCCCGTCGAACGCGCCAGGGCCATAACCGAACAGTTCGGTCTCAGCCATGGCATCGGACAGACCTGAACAGTTCATGGCCATTAACGGGGACTGGCCACGGGGGCTGGCGAGATGACAGGCACGGGCCAGCAACTCCTTGCCGGTGCCTGTCTCACCTTCAATCAGCAGCGGCGCATCCAGCGGCGCCATGCGCCTGGCTTCACGCACAACTGCAGCCATGACTCTGGAGCTCTGAAAGATACTGTCAAACCCGCGCAGCTCCTCCTTGCGTACCTGATAAATCTGCTCGCCAACCCGATCTGCGCGGTGCAGGGTCAAGACTGCTCCCGCCATGGCCTCGCTTTCGTCATGGCGAGACTGCAAAGGCGCGATGTCGGCCAGAAATACATCGCCGCGAATTGTCACCCGCAGGCCGTTGATCCGCGATTTGTTGCTACGGATGAGTGCCGGTATATCGAGGTCTTCGGCATAACGCGACAACGCAATACCCGGCACTTCATCCACCCGCACGCCCAACAGTTGAGCCGCTGCCCGGTTGGCCGCAACAATCGAACCGCCCATGTCGATGGACAACACCGGAAACTCCAGCGCGCCAAGCAACGCGTCCAGCTCCATATGCCGCCGTTCGCTGGGCATCAACCCCACGCGTTTGACGCCGAAGACTCCAGCGATGGCCTCGAAGCGAGGGCGCAGCGACTGGAATTGCAGATTGATCAGGTTCGGACAATGCAGATAGATGGCGTCGCCGTGCTCACCCCCCACCTCGCCCCGGGCGACGTTGACGCCATAGGAAGCCAGTAGCTCAAGAATATCGCGGGTCATACCAATGCGGTTCTGACAGTGCACTTTGATACGCATGACAAATGAATCCTGTGGCTGTTGTTATTTTTGTGATGAGCCGAAGTTTACCGTCAAGAATTAGTTACAGCGCCGACACCGGAAACCTCGCTCGCCACAAGATAATCAGGGATTGGCCTGAGCCGTAAAGTTTTCTTTACGAAAACACACCTGCGCCAGCACCTGTGGTACCCCGGTGCTGACATCCCGAGCGCCTGAAACGCGCTATTGATGAAGCTGGGCGTTCGTAACAAACCCAATAAAAAGAACCCCAGGGAGAGCAGCATGAGCCATACGAAATACGTGGCACGTGAACCCGATGCTCACGGGTTCATTGATTACACAAGCGACGAGCACGCGGTCTGGAACACATTGATCACCCGCCAGATGAAGGTGATTGAGACGCGCGCCTGTCAGGAATATCTGGACGGCATCGAGCAGCTTGCCCTGCCCCGTGAACGCATCCCGCAATTGGCGGAAATCAACAGCGTTTTAGGCGCGACCACCGGATGGCAGGTGGCGCGAGTCCCGGCGTTGATTCCCTTCCAGACTTTTTTCGAGCTGCTGGCCAACAAGCAGTTTCCCGTGGCGACCTTCATTCGCACCCAGGAAGAACTGGATTACCTGCAAGAGCCGGACATTTTTCACGAAATCTTTGGCCATTGCCCACTGCTGACCAACCCCTGGTTCGCCGAATTCACTCACACCTACGGCAAGCTCGGCCTTGGCGCCAGCAAAGAACAACGCGTGTATCTGGCGCGCCTGTACTGGATGACCATCGAATTCGGGCTTGTTGATACGGCCCAAGGCCGGAAAATCTACGGCGGCGGGATTCTTTCTTCGCCCAAAGAGGCTGTCTACAGCCTTTCGAATGCACCGGAACATCAGTCGTTCGATCCGCTGGAAGCGATGCGTACGCCTTACCGTATCGATATTCTGCAACCCTTGTACTTTGTCTTGCCCGACTTGAAGCGATTATTCGATCTGGCTCACGAAGACATCATGGGGATGGTCGAACACGCCATGCAGCTGGGACTGCATGCACCGAAATTCCCGCCCCGCCCTTCATCCAGCCCCTCAACCAAATCCCAAGTGGCCTGAACAGGAAACCTATTTATGACCAACCTTTCACAAGCCAGCTGCGAAGCCTGCAGCGCCAACGCCCCGCAAGTCAGCGAAGCCGAACTGCCCGAGCTGCTTAAACAGATCCCTGACTGGAGTATCGAGGTTCGCGACGGCGTCATGCAGCTGGAAAAAATCTATCTGTTCAAGAACTTCAAATTTGCCTTGGCGTTTACCAACGCTGTGGGTGAGATAGCCGAAGCAGAAGGGCATCATCCGGGTTTGCTGACCGAGTGGGGCAAAGTCACCGTGACCTGGTGGAGCCACTCCATCAAAGGCCTGCACCGCAATGACTTCATCATGGCAGCGCGCACGGATGAGGTGGCCAAAGGCGCTGAGGGGCGTAAGTAAAATTTCTCAGGCTGACATCAATACCTGTGGGAGCTGGGCTTGGTCTGGGCGGCATTCCGACGATAAACGATAACGCGGTATGTCGTCTGCCTGCATCTCATGCATCGCGGGCAAGCCCTGCTCCCACAAGATTGCATTGCAAATCAAGTCGGCGAGTAGCTGACCTGTCGGCCTGAAATACTCGCCATGACGCGGGACAATAAAACCCGGTTTTTGTTTCCGCACATGACCAACGGTCGAGATAAAAGTCTGTTTGTCATTTTTCCTGCTGTATCCTGCTCAAGCTTTTTAGAAGCACTGGTTCTGCCCAGCAACTAAAAAACTTGTGCAAGGAGCATTGAAAATGCATGAAATCCCTAACTTCCCCCCTGGCCAGAAAGAGCCTGAGCAATCGACACTGGCTCAACTGGAACTCGGTCAACCGGCTGAAATGAAAGCCGGTGTACAGGCCGAACAAAGCCAGCAAGCCTCCAGCGAAGACTGAGGGTGATTTTTTCAGACGTATCGGAAACCAGCCTCGCTGTGTTTTCATACGTCTGAAATGCCGATGACCACAGGCTGCAGATGAAAGATTTCAACGAAGCACAAGCCAATACCCTGATCGGCACTGCCGAACTCATGATCAAAATCTGGGCGCAGTTGAGCCCGGAAAAGAAGCAAGCCCTGCTCGACCGCTTCGGCAATCAGGAAAACGCCCTTGCCGCGCTGGTGACGACACAACTGGTCGCGCCCGAACAGCCTCAGTAAGTCGTTGTACCTCCCTGATCGAATACCTTCGCCCGAAATTTTTTTAAGTAGACCTCAAGCCCAGCGCTCGTTCGCCGCTATCATTGAGCACTTGGTTAGCTTGCTAAGGTTCGATTCGATCCGCAGCACCCGTTTGATTTCCCGCCGTTATCGTGGACCGCTTACTCATGCCTGATACACCAAGCAGTGATTCGCAACGCCCTATGGCCGTCACTCTGCAAGTCGTCTCCATCGTCATGTTCACGTTCATCGGTTACCTGAATGTCGGTATACCGTTGGCGGTACTCCCGGGCTATGTCCACACCGACCTGGGGTTTGGCGCGGTCACAGCGGGGCTGGTGATCAGCGTGCAGTATCTGGCTACCCTGCTCAGCCGCCCGTACGCCGGACGGATAATCGATAACCTCGGGCCCAAGAAAGCCGTGCTGTTCGGTCTGGCCGGTTGCGGATTGAGCGGCGTGTTCATGCTGCTGTCTAGCTGGCTGCAGGCATGGCCCGTGGTCAGCCTGGTCAGCCTGTTCTTCGGCCGACTGGTATTGGGCAGTGCCGAGAGTCTGGTGGGTTCCGGGTCGATTGGCTGGGGCATCGGACGCGTCGGCGCGCAGAACACCGCCAAAGTCATTTCCTGGAATGGCATTGCCAGCTACGGCGCACTGGCCATAGGCGCGCCGCTGGGGGTAATGCTGGTCAGCACGTTGGGGCTGTGGAGCATGGGTGTGAGCATCATCCTGCTAGCCCTGCTCGGATTGAAACTGGCCTGGAATAAAGAAGCCGTACCGGTCGTACATGGCGAGCGCATGCCGTTTATCCACGTACTGGGTAAAGTCTTTCCCCATGGCATGGGCCTGGCGCTGGGGTCTATCGGCTTTGGCACCATCGCTACTTTCATCACGCTGTACTACAACAGCCATAACTGGCCGAACGCCGTGTTGTGTTTGAGCCTGTTCGGCGCGTCGTTTATCGGTGCGCGGTTGTTGTTCGGCAACATGATCAATCGAATCGGCGGTTTCAAGGTGGCGATCGGCTGCCTAAGCGTTGAAAGCCTCGGCCTGCTGCTTTTGTGGATGGCGCCGTCGCCGGAGCTGGCGCTGGCAGGCGCGGCATTGACCGGCTTTGGCTTTTCGCTGGTGTTCCCGGCCTTGGGAGTCGAAGCCGTGAATCTGGTGCCCGCCTCCAGCAGGGGCGCAGCAGTAGGCGCTTATTCGCTGTTCATCGACTTGTCACTGGGGATCACCGGGCCGGTAGCCGGGGCGGTGGCGGCAGGCTTTGGCTTTGCCTCGATCTTCCTGTTCGCCGCGCTTGCCTCTCTCAGTGGTTTGGCACTGAGCGTCTGGCTTTACAAGCAGGCCAAAGCAGCGCGCCTACATAGCGCCTGATCAGAAATCCACTTTGCCGCGGCCGGCCTTGATCGAGCCGCGCTTGGTCTTGGACTCCAGACGGCGGGTCTTGGAACCCAGCGTTGGCTTGGTCGGCCTGCGCTTCTTCTCGACCTTGGTTGCACTGATGATCAGCTCGGTCAAACGCACCAGCGCATCAGCGCGGTTCTGCTCTTGAGTACGGTACTGCTGGGCTTTGAGCACAAGCACGCCTTCGCTGGTAATCCGGCTATCACGCAGCGCCAGCAACCGCTCTTTGTAGAACGGCGGCAGCGATGAAGCGTTGATGTCGAAACGCAGGTGCACCGCACTGGAAACCTTATTGACGTTCTGTCCACCCGCGCCCTGGGCACGGATGGCAGTCAATTCGATTTCGGCATCGGGAAGGTGCACGTTGTTGGAGATTACCAGCATGGTGTTTTCACATTACCTTGGAACAGTGCATACCCTGTGGGAGCAGAGCTTGGTCTGGGCGGCATCCCGACGATAAGGCTGGACGCGGTTCACTTTAGATCGCATCCAGCCTTATCGCGAGCAAGCTCTGCTCCCACAAAAAAATGCTTCAATCCCGAGTCTATTAAGAGCGCATCCCGCGCCCGCTCACCAGCAGCCGCGCACATCCGAGATACAGCACGATAGTCGCGATGACCATGAACGCCATGGCGATGCTGATGCGGATATCGGACACACCCAGAATCCCGTAACGGAACGCGTTGACCATGTGCAGTACCGGGTTGGCCAGCGACACGGTCTGCCAGAACGGCGGCAGCAGGCTGATGGAGTAGAACACGCCGCCCAGATACGTCAGTGGGGTCAGCACGAAGGTCGGGATAATCGAGATATCGTCGAAGTTGCGCGCAAATACTGCGTTGATGAAACCCAGCAGCGAAAAGATCGTCGCGGTCAGCAGCACTACGACAATCGTCACGCCCAGATGGTGGACCTGCAGATCAGTGAAGAACATCGACAGGATCGTCACGATAACGCCCACCGCCAGACCACGCAGCACACCGCCCAGCACGTAGCCGATCAGGATGGTGTGGGGCGAAACCGGAGACACCATCAACTCTTCCACCGAGCGCTGGAACTTGGCACCGAAGAAACTGGAAACCACGTTGCCGTATGAGTTGGTGATCACCGACATCATGATCAGCCCCGGCACGATGTACTGCATGTAGGTGAAGCCACCCATGTCGCCGATCTGACGACCGATCAGGTTGCCGAAGATCACGAAATACAAAACCATGGTGATCGCTGGCGGCAGCAAGGTCTGCGGCCAGATACGCATGAAGCGACGTATTTCGCGATAGACGATCGTGTTCAGGGCAATCAGGTTGGGGCGTAGCTCGGAAGTCGTTTCGTTGCTCATACCGCCACCTTCGCCAGATTTTTTTCCACCAGTGACACGAACAACTCCTCAAGGCGATTGGTTTTGTTGCGCAGGCTCAGCACTTCGATGTTCTGCGCGGCCAACTGGCCAAACAGAGCGGTGATGCCGATGGTCTTGTCGACCTGGACCTCCAGCGTATGGCTGTCGATCAGTTCGCAGGGATAGCCGATCAACTGTGGCGCGACCTGATACTCGTGCTTCAGATCAAGCAGGAAGGTTTCCACCGTCATCTTGTTGAGCAACTGCTTCATGCCGGTATTTTCAACGATCACCCCGTGATCGATGATGCCGATATTGCGGCACAGCTGCTCAGCCTCTTCCAGGTAGTGAGTGGTGAGAATAATGGTCGTGCCCTGCTCGTTCAGCTCGGTGAGGAACGACCACATCGAGCGCCGCAGTTCGATATCAACACCTGCAGTCGGCTCATCGAGGATCAGCAGGCGCGGCTGATGAATCAGCGCCCGAGCGATCATCAAGCGACGCTTCATACCGCCGGACAGCGAGCGCGACGGCACGTCACGTTTGTCCCACAGCCCCAACTGGGTCAGGTATTGCTCGGCGCGCTCCTTGGCGACCTTCAGCGGGATGCCGTAGTAACCGGCCTGGGTCACGACAATGTCGAAGGCTTTCTCGAACTGATTGAAATTGAATTCCTGAGGCACCACGCCGATGCAGCGCTTGAGCGCCGCGGGCTCGCGGTCCAGGTCATGACCGAAGATATTCACCGTACCGCCGGACTTGTTGACCAGGGTCGAGATGATGCCGATGGTGGTGGATTTGCCCGCACCATTAGGGCCGAGCAAGGCAAAAAAGTCACCTTCAGCGACGTCCAGATCGATACCACTCAGGGCCTGGAAACCGTTGCCGTAGGTTTTGGTTAGCTGCCGGATGGATAGAGCAGAACTCATATCGGAAAAATTACCAGTGAAGAAATAGGGGATATAGATGAGGGCTGACACACCTGATTACAACTCCAGCCAGCACCGCAATGGTGCTTGGCCGGACCGTTCAAGTACAGCGCGATCTATTGATAGTACCTATCGACGCGGCTCATCTAACTCGGTCAGGTGAGCGCAGTCATGACCGCTGATTGATAGGCAGGGCGGGCTTTAAGCCGCTCATACCAGCTTTCGAGGTGCGGCATGGCAGGTCGTTCAATCGGCATTTCGAACCAGGCGTAAATAAAGCTGCCCAGCGGGATGTCACCCATGCCGAATTCGGCGCCGGACAGGTAAGGCTGTTTCGTCAGGGCCTCATCGACAACCACCAACAGGCTCTGCAAGGTTTTGATCGCACCATTGATCTGTACCCAGTCCTGCTGCTCGGGTGGCGTTCGCAGTACGCCCCAGAACACATCGCGAAACGGGCCTGCAAAGGTCGACGTGGTCCAGTCCATCCACTTATCGGCAGTCGCACGCTGCTGCACGTCAGCAGGATACAGAGCCGAATCAGGCGCATGGCGGGCCGCCAGATAACGCACGATGGCGTTGGACTCCCAGAGCACAAAGTCACCGTCTTCGATCATCGGGATGCGACCGTTGGGGTTCTTTGCGCGATAGTCAGCACCGTCGACCAGGCCAAATGCCCCGCCTGCATCGAGGGCCTCGTATTGCAAGCCCAGCTCTTCAGCAATCCAGAGTGCCTTGCGCACGTTGGAAGAGTTTTTCCGACCCCAGATTTTCAGCATTGTTTTCTCCTTGAAGATGGGCGACAGGATAGGCCATTTGCAGTAAAACGCGATGGTCGTGCGCGATCCTGTGGGAGCAGAGCTTGCTTGCGATAAGGCTGGACGCAATCCAGAGTAAACCGAGTAGTCTTCATCGCGAGCAAGCTCTGCTCCCACAGGTCCCAAGGCAAATGGTGGCCAGATCAAACATTGAAACTCCCTCCCCCCGCCAGGGTCACTATCCATGCACTCGCTCGGGTACCGTCCTTGACGGAACACGCCCCGGCTCTTGATAGTGGCTGCTCGCTGCTGTCATCACGGAGGATTACTTATGCTGTTGTTGTGGATTGTGGTTCTGGTCGTCGGCATCGCCTGGCTGGCGCACCGTCGCGTCGCGCCCATGCCTGCGCTGGGCGTGGTCGCTGTTTACTTGCTGGCGATGGGCATCATCAGCCATGCACCGGTCTGGCTGATGGCGATCTTCTGGATCCTGCTACTGGCCGTGGCATTGCCGCTGGCGCTGCCGGACCTGCGGCGCAAACATTTCACCGCGCCGATGTTCACCTGGTTCAAAAAAGTGTTGCCTCCCATGTCTGAAACCGAGCGCGATGCGATCGATGCAGGCACTGTCTGGTGGGATGGCGAACTGTTCAGCGGTCGTCCCGATTGGGACTTGCTGCTCAGCTATCCGAAAGTCCAGCTCACCGAAGAAGAACAAGCCTTCATCGACGGCCCAACCGAAGAGCTGTGCGCAATGGTCACCGACTGGGAAATCGGTCAGGCCATGGACCTGCCGCCCCGCGCCTGGGAACACATCAAACAACACGGCTTCTTTGCCCTGATCATCCCTAAAGAGTTCGGCGGCAAAGGCTTCTCGGCCTACGCCCACTCACAAGTGGCCATGAAGCTGGCTACCCGCAGCGGCGACCTGGCCTCGACGGTCATGGTCCCCAACTCCCTCGGCCCTGCCGAACTGTTGCTGCACTACGGCACCGACGAGCAACGCAATCATTACCTGCCGCGCCTGGCTCGCGGCGATGATATTCCGTGTTTCGCCCTGACCGGTCCACTGGCAGGTTCCGACGCTGGCGCTATGCCGGATACCGGTATCATCTGCAAAGGCCAATGGCAGGGCGAAGAAGTGATCGGCCTGCGTCTGAACTGGGAAAAGCGTTACATCACCCTAGGCCCCGTCGCCACCCTCCTCGGCCTGGCGTTCAAAGCCTACGACCCGGAGCATTTGCTGGGCGAAGAAGTCGATCTGGGCATTAGTCTCGCGCTGATCCCGACCGAAACACCGGGCGTTGAAATCGGCCGTCGGCACTTGCCTTTGGGCGCAGCGTTCATGAACGGCCCTAACTCGGGCAAAGATGTATTTATCCCGCTGGAGTACCTGATTGGTGGTCAGGAAATGCTCGGCAAAGGCTGGATGATGCTGATGAATTGCCTGTCGGTGGGTCGATCGATCTCCCTGCCAGCAGTCGGTACCGGCGCTGCCAAGTTCACCAGTCTGGTGACCGGGCAGTACGCGCAGGTGCGTGAGCAGTTCAATGTGCCGCTGTCAGCCTTTGAAGGCATTCAGGAGTCGCTGGCACGGATTGGCGGCAACGCGTGGCTGATGGACAGCGCGCGCATGCTCACCGCCAACGCGGTAGACCTTGGCGAGAAGCCGTCAGTGCTGTCGGCGATCCTCAAGTACCACCTGACCGAACGGGGCCGCGAGTGCATTACCCACGCCATGGACGTGCATGGCGGCAAGGGCATCATCATGGGCCCGAACAACTATCTGGGCCGCAACTGGCAAGGAGCGCCGATCTTCATCACGGTTGAAGGCGCGAACATTCTGTCGCGTAACCTGATGATCTTTGGTCAGGGGGCCATTCGCTGCCACCCGTTCGTGCTCAAGGAAATGGCCCTGGCTGGTCGCGAAGACCACGATCAGGCATTGCTTGAGTTCGACAGTTTGCTGCTCAAACACATCGGCTTTGCGGTGAGTAATGCCGCCAGCACGTTCATTCTCAATCTGGGCTTTGGCCACTTCGAGAAGGCACCAGGCGATCACCTGAGCCAGGGTTACTATCGGGCGTTGAATCGTCAGGCTGCAGCCTTCGCCATGCTCGCCGACCTGAGCATGATGCTGCTGGGGGGTGAACTCAAACGTCGCGAGCGTCTGTCAGCGCGACTGGGCGATGTATTGAGCCATCTGTATCTGGCGTCGGCGGCCCTCAAGCGCTATCACGACCTGGGCTACCCCGAGCATCTGCAACCCGTCTTTGAGTGGGCAATGGAAGAAGCACTGGGTGAGTCCGAACGCGCCCTGGATGAACTGTTGAGCAACTTCCCGAACCGTATACTGGGCGTTCTGTTGCGCGTTGTGGTGTTCCCGTTCGGACGTCGTCACAAAGGCCCATCCGACAAGCTGGATGCTCAGGTTGCCACTGTGCTGGGCCGCGCCAAAGGCGATCCGACCCTGAAAGAATTGCTGGCTGGCTGCTACCGCCCGCAATCGCCCGACGATGCGGTCGGCGCACTGCAACACGCCAGCGACCTGTTGAACGCTGCGCAACCGTTGCACAAAAAGCTGCACGTGGCCTTCAAGGGCGGGCAGTTCAAACCGGTAGCAGGCGAGCACGTCATCGACGCAGCGCTCAATGCCAGCGTGCTGCAACCGGCCGAGGCCGAAACGTTGCGGGCAGCCGAGGCGGCGCGACGCAAAGTCATTGACGTCGATGATTTTGCCAAGGAAGAACTGACCCTCAGCGAAGGCAAAATTCGCTAAGAGCTTATGGATTGAAGGAACTGGTCAGTCCGTCACCACAGCAGGCGCGCAGAGCTTTATACTCTCGCGCCTGTTTTTTTGTCTTTGAGGATTGCCCCATGGCCGACGCCAATCTCGACCACCAACTGAACCTGCTGGCACACCTGCGCAGCATCCTGGTCGCACTGGGCGAGGCCGAGCAGGTGCCTGAAGAAAGCCATGCCTTGTTCATGGAGCGCTTCGACGAACTGCTGACCCTGCTGCCGCAAGACCCTATCGAAAGCCAGTATCTGGGCCAGGATATTCTGTGTCAGGTGATCCAGCGCTACCCACAAATCGCCCATCTGGTGCCTCGCGACCTGCTGTGGTTCTTCGCCGGGGACTGCCTGCACTTCATGCCCGACGAAGAAATCGAGCTGTATCAGTCGCTGGAAGAGCGTCGCTACGAAGCCGAGCAGAACGACGAACCGTTTGACTGGAACATGGAAAAGCAACTGCTGGCCATGCCGTCTCAGGGCAGCAAGCACTGATCCGGGACTCACACTCGCCTGACACTGAAAGTCCTGACGCAACGCACTCAGCCGTGCTGACGCCTGAACCGATCTGACTGGTACTGGGCGTATTGCTGACTGCCGCTGCGCCGCGTCGGCGCAGGCGTGGCTCGCTGTTGCTGGCGGTCTAGCAACTGGAAGTAAAGCGCCTCATGATCGGGTTTGCAGATGCTGGAACTGCGCAGCCTTTCCAGCGTGCTGTGGCCAGGACTCGCAGGCCCCTTGATCAGATCAATAGCGTCCATAGGCGCAAGTCCGTCGAGTATTTTATTGAACCCGGCGGTGACCTGCGGATCGCCAGCAAGGACGACCCTGGAGGCAGCAAGCGCATCTTCCTGCTCCGGTGCAAGCACCTTGCGTAACGAAGACGGGCTCAGGTTCAGAGCTGCAATACCTTCGAAGTAGCCTGCCAGCATGGTCTTGCTGGCGGCAAAGGACGTCGCCGTCCAGCCAGCGCTAGGAGGCGCACAAATGTCCGGGATGATATTGGGCTGATCCTGCTCGGGGTTGCCCAGCAACTTGACCACTTCACGCGAGCGCAGGCCACTGCCTGCTAACGCATCGAGGTAGGCCTTGATGCAGGCAGGGTCTTCGAAGGCAGCCGCACGCTGCATGCAAGTGTCACCATCGGAGTCCTTGCCTTGCAGCAGCCGATACTTCTCCTGGGTATCGAGTAAATCGCATTGACTGACGCGCTCGATGAAGGCCGAGATCATATGGGGATGGCTGAATGATGCGGCATCCGCCATCGCGGTCTGGCCATTTGCGGTGGTGGCGCCAAGCAGTCTCGTCAGCCTCCCCTTATGCAACTGAAGGGTTTCCAGTCGATCAAACAGAAGATGGAAGTCGCCAGCCTTCTGGTTCTCCATGGCCACGGCGAGATTATTATCGTTAGGGTCGCCCCGGATAACATCGAACAAATCGGCGTCGTTCAGACGAGCCGTGTCCAACAACGCAAGGTAGTCAGCGACGAAACCAGGATTTGGGGAGCGCAAATGCAGGCAATGTCCCAGAGGCTTGCGATTTTTTTCGACGCGGGGCGCCAGCAGTTTTTTGGCCTCTGAACTGGGCACTTTCAACTTCGCCACGCCGGTTACAAAAACCCGCAAACGCAGGTGCTGGTTTTCATGGTTCAAGCCTTTCGGATCGACACCTTGCGCAAACTCTTTGAGCCGACCTCCAGGCGCGCTTAGATAAGGAGCGGCCTTGCTACCGACCATCCCCTTGCGTTTCATGTAGTCGCACAGACCCAGAAACGCTTGCAGAGAACTGACTCCCCAGACAGTCCTGAGCAGTGACCGGTCAACCTCCATCGGCAATCTGGAACCACTGCGGAAGTACTTCATGTCGTCCGCGGGATGCCCCACATCCCTGCTGACGGCTTGTATGAAGGGATAATGACCTTTTTCAAAGTAACCACTGTTGTCGGGAAAGGCTTTATCAAAGGTGATATCCGAGACGCTTTGATCCGGATAACGCTCCAGCCGACGGTGGACGTTGGAATCGTTGGGGTCGTAAAAAGCCAGGGTAATGCGATCCCCTTTATTTTGAATGTGTATGGGCAAATCATGGTTATAGGTGCGCAGCATGATTCGCGCTTCAGGCATTCGCTGGTCGACCACCTGACGAAACATGTCGTCCAGCCAGCGCCCGAATTTGTCGGGGATAAGGAGTGGGTTGTTACGCCCGACGATCAGTTCAAGATCGTCTGTTCCTGCGTCAGCGCGGGCGTGGGGATTGCTGGGGTGCGCATAAAAGGCCTGCAGGTGGGCTTTGGACCTGGCCGCCCGGTCAAGGAAATCCTTGCCACCTCGCATGTCGGCAGCCTCGTCACCAAACAGGTAATTGAAAGCGAGATGACGGCACACCGCCAATGGCTGAGTGACTTCCATATTCAAATCAACAATGGGGCCACGTTTACTGGAGAGATAGATCTCATCCTTGCCGGGTTTGATCGGGTCAGGCCTGTTGCGCGGCTGAGGCCTTGATTCACTGGCCTTCGGACGACGCGTTCTTGAGGATGAGGCCTCAGGCTGGCGTGCATGACTGGTACTGTCAGGGCGCGGCCTCACAGCAGGTCGAAGGGGCAGTCCAAGAAAATGACTTGGGGGCATGGGGATGAAATCCTCTGAATGGCATTCCCCTCTGTGGTGATTCGAGCCTGCCCGGTTCCTTGCCGATCTGGACGCCCTGCTTCATGGTCGTATGCGGGAACTGGATAAGCATGCAAGCCACTCAGGTAGATACCGTTCACCTGAGCACACCTCATGATCAATATTTCTCATCCCTCCCTGACATCGGTCGCCTTGAAAGTCGGTAAACCCGACAAGCCTTCGGTGTCAGCCAATCTTCACGTAGCCGATAACATTTCCATGGGCGCGAAGATGCACTTTCCCGGCCCATGGCTGGACAAGAAACGGGCATCACTCAGCCCTTTGCAGCAAAAAATGTTCGACGTGGCCCTGAAGGTGTTGAACGGCGAAGAACGTCCAAAGTCCGTCCGCGCCACTGAAAACGGTCGCGAGATCGAGCTGGATCGGCCAGCGCACGGGGCAACCACACTCAGTATCGGACTGGAAAAGCCGATGTCCGAGGTGCTGGACTTTCTCGGCATGAGTGACGGCAAGGGCAGAGCCCTGCTGACGTTGGGCACGAAGATGGCAAATGCTGTTTCCCCTGCCCCTGCGCAGCCTGAAGGCCCTGCGAAGTCCTCACACATGGACTTTCTGTCGAGCGGAAACCTGAGCGCTACGATTCTGGGAAACCGGCTCGGCAAGACGCCTGTTAATGGTCGGCAACACGCAGGGGCAAATGACATCACAGACCTGCCACCACATGCTTCTGGCAAAGCGCGGCCGCTGCCATCTTGAAGGCTCAAACAGGCCAGCCCGATAGACACCGACATGAATCATTTTTACGTGCCCACCCTGCCTTGAGCTAACCCGGAGTTATCGCCGGGTCTCGCGGCAAAGGAACCGTATTCCGGCCTGACACCACTCAGGGGTTCCAGAGCCAACCCGGGTCCCTGACCGTGACATTCAACACTTCTGCCATTCTTTCCCGCCCAGGCCTGGTCACGGCTAGCGTGAGTACCTCGACCACTGGCGACGCTAGCCCGGACCAGTTTCTAGCGGGGAAACATCGGGATATGGTCGCGCAATTCAAAAACCCCAGCTCGTTGCGCAAAGCCCATGACAACCAGGCCATTGATGAGCGCGCGCACTTGCCCATGAGTCAACTGCGCGATTATCTACTCAAGCATGGCGCTCTGGACACCAAGGGAAAATCTGCTGAGCACAGAGCTGCGCTGGTAGCGCTTAACGAGACGATCACGACGGCCTACCAGAAGAGCGCGACATTTCGCAGGCTTTTCAACCAAGGCTGGGCTACACGCCTGCGCAACCCGTCGGAGCGCTGTTCCGTAGAGATCGAGGGCGATCTACACACCTCTGCAGAGCATGTCTTGCGGTTGCCCGACGTACTCACGCGCGGCGCAAAACCAAAATATCCAGCAATGCACGGCCTGGAACGAGCTTCCCGGGAGCGCACCCTACTCAATCAGGTAGTCAGCCAACTCACTCAACTACCCGAGCAAGAACCGGGGCACCCACGCGGGCCCAACCCGGAATACGTGAATATCATTCTCAAAGAAATGGGCAGGCGCGACCCCGCACAAATTGCCCTGTCCACCCCGCCGACTGCCGTAAAAGATTCAGCTCAGGACGTTGGCGCCAAGACCTTGCTCAAACGCTTGATGCTGGACCTGGACTCAGGGGCTGGGTCCTTGACGGCTGAAAAAAAACTCAAGGACCACGCCAGAGCAGCATTAACTGCGTTCGCAGAGAAGCATCTGGAACTCATCGCCCAACGCCCCAATCGGCATCAGCTCACAGCGCAGGTGCGCGAGGAAACCCAGGCGAGCAAACAACTGCCGGGAATACTGATGCGCCTGTTTGGCCAGGTCCGTGGGGATGAAAAGCCTATGGCACTGCTTCAAAAGTTCGCTGCGCAAAATCACAGGCAACAGCTATTCGCCTATCGGATCGATAAGCACCGTAGCCCTCTTGAAATGATCAACAAACGCGACGGAGACTGCACGTCATTTGCCAGATTGTTTTCGCTGCTAGGCGAAGCAGCAGGAATCAAAGGGCTGGAGCTACTCAGCATGGAGGGCGAGATGCACGTGCAGCTTTCTCCGCAAAACCCGGAGATCGTCGGGGCGAAGCCCGGCGCAGCGCTGATAATGGCTCGCCATACCATCTTGCAACGTGGCGAAGGCGAGCAGCGCGAGTACTTCGACCCGGTTTTCGGGCAACAAGTGAACCCGGTTTATTACGGCATAGACCAGAACCGCTACCTGATGCGTACCTGACCGACAGCAGGCTAAACAGTCCCCAGCGGAGTATCGGTCTGGATTTCACTTGAAATCGTATCGCTTGCGCCGCAAGACCTTGAGCAACACTGATTAAAAAATTGCGCTCTTTGGAACCGTTTCAACTGCTCCGCCACACAGTGGTATCAACGGTTGTCACAAAGAAGGCAATGAACATGAACATGCGCGTCTCCCCTGATATACCCAGCCAGATCCCTCTCAACGGTCAGGAGGGGATGCACACAAACGAAGCTCCGGGCCAGGGAGTCAAAGGTGCCGTAGTGCC
This sequence comes from Pseudomonas sp. HP_14, assembly GCF_055283875.1. Lineage (NCBI taxonomy): Bacteria > Pseudomonadati > Pseudomonadota > Gammaproteobacteria > Pseudomonadales > Pseudomonadaceae > Pseudomonas > Pseudomonas sp. HP_14. The sequence goes on from NZ_JBTOQI010000033.1 coordinate 186,523, forward strand.
GATGAAAAACTTCGTGGCCGGTAATGGCGGTGGCGGCATCTCCTTCGGCCAGGGCAACACCACACAAGTGCCCCGCCAGCCAACCGGTCAGTTAACAGCCGGCAAGACGCAGGACGCGCCCTCCGCCCTCGTCTCGTTATTCAAAGAGGTACTGGAACGCCTCAGCTCGACCGGCGACGATCAAACCCGGGAAACAGCACTCGATGAGTCCCGTCAGCCGCAAAACACCGGTGCGCAGCGCAACGGTAGACCAGACGGCATCGGCAGCACCTTGGGCGTGACAGCACCGAAAGCCACTCATGCCCCGGCGGACGCGACTCCGGCGGCCGGAAAAGGCCGGGAAGCCGAGTTTCTGGATAACTCCAAATATTCCACACCAAAAGATCTGGAGAAATTCGCGCCGATGGTGGCCAACTTGCCGCCCGCACAGCGTGAGCAGGCTGCGAAAGAACTCAACCGCCCCATCGCAGCAGCGAAAATGGCAGCCGCTGGTGGGGAAGACGCAAAAATAGCCAAGGCGTTCATCGAGTCCAATCCGGTGCTCAAGACCGCCGCAGACGTTGGCAAGCATGGCGGCAAGGCTGACGGAAAAACCACCGATGGCGATTACAAGTCGCTGGCCAAAAATCTCGAGAAAGCCAGGGATGCCGGGGCAAAATCCGTCAATGAGTACATGAAAACCAATCCCAAGGCTGATCCGCAATCACTGCAGATGGTGACCAACGCTGCGTTGCTGCGAGCCAACGAACCCATCACCAAATGCGCCGATCCGGACAAAGCCGCAGGAGGTGACGAGAAAGTTGGCAAGTACACCACGGTCGACGACCTCAAGGCGTTGTCCTCTGGCAACCCTGGCTTGTCCAGCCTGCTGACAACCTCAGCGAAAACGTTTGCCCAGCCAGGTTTCTCTGACTTGCTCGACCAGGGCGGCCTGGAAGGCAAGGCTCTGGCGAAGAAAAGCGCCGACGGCGATATCAGCACCCGGAATATAGAAGACTGGATCAAGAAGCAGGCCCCTACAAACGGTGGCGAATTTGCCGCCATGATGAGCAGCGCCGCGACGCTCAACGCCACGGCAGGCGTTGACATCAGCGCGCTGAACGAAGATGTGTTTGCCAATCCTGACAAATACAGCGGCGACCAGAAAGCAGCGGTCATGGTCAAGCTGCAGAAAACCCTGGAGAGCGTGGAAGCCGGACAAAGCCTGCGCAAGACCGAGAAGACCGAAACGGCTCTGAAGGAAAAAATCGCACAGCTGCAAGGCGATAAAGATGTGCAAGCCTTCCTCGACAAATCGATTCCCGAACAACAGAGAAAGTTGATCAGTAACGATCCTGCTCTGAAACAAGCGGTCAATCAGCGTTACCAGAGCCTGACCTCGGGTGACTCACTGGAAAACGATATGCAGGGCGATTTTGATGCGGTGACCAAAGACAAAGACGGCAAGCCGGTCAAGGATCCATCCTCTCCTGATTACAGTGCGTCGGTCGGCAACCTGAGCGCCGAATTGCAAATGCAGAAAGATTTGCGCGGCCCTGACGCAGGTGTTCCCACAGCCAGCGATGTAGTAGCCAACCGTGCGGATTTGAGCGCCGAACTGCAACTCTCTTACCAGCAGAATTTTGCCCAGGGCGGCAAAATGAACGAGCAAATGAAGTCGAAGGACGCCAAGCCGGAAAAAGTATTGGCCGACGTCGATGGACAAAAAGCAGCCTACGACGCTGTGTTGCCGCCAGAAATTACCGCCGCCAGCCAGGACGCCTACACCGAGGCCACACTGGCCGCTTTGAAGACCACCAAGGCTGGCGTCGACATGATTACCAACTTCAAGGACGCCACCGCCGGGCTGGGCAATAAAGACCCACAAAGCATCACCGCTCAGGACTTGAAAGCCGAAGCCGAAAAGCGCGCGAAAACTGCCCTTGACGGCAAGGGCCTGGCCGGAGGCGCCATGGGGGCGGCAGGTGGTGTTTACGCCATGACGTCCGTTTCCGGATTGCTGGCTCAAGGTAAGGATGCTGAAGCCGGTAAAGCGATCTATGACAGTATCCGTGGCGGTGGTACCGCTGCACGGGTTGGCTATGACCTGGCAACCAAATCCAGCACTGCTGGTGGCGAGATCGCCGGTAAAATCGCGGGCCGTGCCGTCGGCGCGATTGCCGGTCGTGTTGCGGGCATGGCGGCAGCCAGCGCTGTCGCGAGCGCCGTGCCAGTCGTTGGCTGGATCGCCGATGCGGCCATGGCGATAGGTTTCGGCATCAAAGCGATTATCGATGCGGTGCACAAAAAACAGGACCAGAAAGCCTTCGATCACAATGTTGATCCAACGCTGGACCAGTTTGGTATTCCCAAGGCGCATTGATCTTCTGAGGCGGTGACGGCATAGGTATTTGCACAACTTTTCCTTCTCCATGGGGAGGGATGTTTGTGTACATATCCGTTACCACGTTGATGGCTGCTATTGGTTGCGCTTTTACAGCGCCTCACTTTTGAAAGGAGCCGGAAGCCGGCCCAGCCAAAAGTAAGCAAAAGGCTCTTGCCCCACCACTCGGTCCCTCGCCTAGGCTCGGGATGCCCGCCCGCAGATCTGAAACCGTGGGCCGCCGCAATGGGCCATCCATGGCCCGGTGCGGCTAACCCGGCGTCCTGCCGGGTTACCCACGGTTTCAGATCTACGTTCGGCCAGCGTGGTTTAACGGGGCGCCTCAGATCAAGATCAAAAACGCGGCGGCCTGAAAGCCGACCTGGTTGTGTGAACTTACCGATCTTCTGTAGCGCCCGCGTCGTTCAGACGCCGCGCTGTCGCGCAGCAAACACGGGCCCTGTAGGAGTGAGCTTGCTCGCGATTCGATTTCATGGTTGACGAATTTATCGCATGAACTGACGTCATCGCGAGCAAGCTCAGTCCTACAGAAAAAGCATTTAAATTCAGTGGGTTATTTTATGTTTAATGAGAATCGCCCCGGTGTCCCAGGCACCACGCTGTCGCGAAACAAACATTGAACTGTTGGAGCGAGGCTTGCCCGCGAAGAACGATAGCGCGGTGCGTCTGACCTACCGAGTCAATTGGTTCGCGGGCAAGTCGGATTGCCGCCCACTCGCTCCAACAGCCCCCGTTTATTCAGTGATTTATATTTTGTTTGATAGGAGCTGCCGAAGGCTGCGATGCGGTGTGTCAGATGATGTATTCGTTAGCTGTACTAACGTCTCGCGAACAAGTTCGCTCCTACCGGCCCGGGGTGAAATCGCTGCTTTTGATTTTGATCTTAGGCGCCCCGTTAAACCACGACGGCCGGAATTCGACATTGCTGCGTGGGGCAAACCGGCAAGGATGCCGGTTTAGCCGCCTCAGGCCATGGATGGCCGGTGGCGGCGGCCCCACGCAGCAATGTCGGATTACGGGCATGCCGAGCGACAGCGAGGCACCTAGTGGTGGGGCAAGAGCCTTTTGCTTACTTTTGGGCTTCAAAAGTGAGGCGCTGTAAAAGCGCAACCGATAGTCGGCGTGACCGCAGTAACGGATATGTACACAAAAAAATCACACATGGAAAGATGTGCAGATACCCATGCTCTGCTCAGCGATCAGCAACCATGCGCTTAAGTCGTTCCTGAATCTTGCTTTTATAAAGCCGCGCCGGTTCGCCACCCGCCGGACGATGGTACATACCGGCAGCGCTAACCCAGTCTCCGGTTTGCTGATAGTACTGACGCAGCAGCAACGCAGCGCTTTGCAAATTATTGATCGGGTGAAGCGCATCGCAAGGTTCGCGAAACCGGGCGCGACCTATGTAACCCCAGTTCTGCTGAGTCAGACCGATATCCACCGCATACACACCCTGCTCGGAGATTGCCTTGAGCACCGCCCGGCAGGCTTCCTCGCGAGTTTCGAAACGCAGCGGCTTGCCCTTGACGTTCAGGGTCCAGGGCCATGGGTAATAGCCTATGCGCAATTGCGTGTTGCTTTCAGTCTGCGCCACCGCGTAAAGCAACTGCGCCGGGACACCAGCGGCCTCAGCCACCTGTCGGTATGCAGTGGGCGGGCCTGCCCAGACGGGATCAGCCGCTAACACACCACAAACCGTCAACAGCGCACCTAACTGCCCCGCCCTCACCCGGCGCTCCCGCGTCATGCCAGCACCTGCCGGTTGCCCTGCGAACCGGCAGCACCTTCGTCGTCATTAAATGCGGCACCTGAGAGTCGAACACTGATGCTGATATTCATAAAGCTTCCTTGACGGTAGACAGACAAACATCGGCCATCAGTAACGGATGTCCGGCATGTTGCGCTGGTTGAGATGCTGTTGTTGAATCCGCTGGCGCAGGCGCTGTTGCTCGACAATGCGACGTTGGGCATTTCGCTGCTGGTTGAGTTGTTCTTGCTGTCGGCGCTGCTGAAGGTAGCGCCGCTGGTTGAGTTCTTCTTGCTGCTGGCGCTCCTGGAGGTAGCGCTGCTGAGTCCGGCGGTTATCCTCTGCTTGCTGTGCAGCACGGCATTGCGCACCGATGGTTGCCAGCTGCCCACGCCATTTAGCTGCACCGACGTTGTCCTGATCTGCAATTGCCTGAGCCAGGCGCTGGCTTGCAGCCCTGTGGGCCTGATAACAAGCGCCAGGGGAAGGCCATGCCGCTTGCGCCAGACAAGGCATCAACACCATGACCAGGCACAGCATGATTTTCATCATCACCTCTCCGCTTCTGTCACCACACATCAACCTGTGTGGTCACAGCACGCGAAAACGTTGCATGTAATCGATCAGTCGATCAGGTCACGCCAGCCAGGATCGATATCGAGCGCCAGGCCGGCATTGTGCAGGGTGTCCAGCAATCGATAGAGCTCGCTACGATCAGCGATCAGGCACTGGGAGGGGTAGTCGCCGACGGGATGTGGCAGGAAAAGAACGGCGGGGAAATCATCCACCGCCAGGCCGCCCGGACGAGGCCTGATGTCTTGCTCAAGCGGGGCGATCCCGGCGGCGTCATCATCCAGTGCGGCGAGGATCATTTCGATACGACCGGCCAGCTCGGCGCACGCAGGGTCATCGGGCTCGGGGCTGTCGCCCAGGCTGCGCCGATAGGCAGCGTTCCAGAGCTGGGTTTCAGCGTAACTGGGGCCACCGCAGTCGAGCAGCGGTGCCAGCAATAAAAGTTCGTAATCACCGGCGTTTCCGAGCGGTTCATCCCGTATGGGGCCTAGCGTCAAGGGCGTACTTCCTTGCCAAAGGCTCCACTGATCCGGGCTCTCGCGCCTGGCCAGGAGCGAAAGAATCTGATTGCCGATGCCCAGGGTCTGTAAACTCTGAACCCCGTTGCGCTCCCTGCCCATGGCCAACAACTCACCTTCGTTAAGCATCTGACGCAAGCGGCTGTCGCTGAGCAGAACGGCGTTCAATACAAGGCTTGTGCTCTGGGGCAAGGCATTGGGCGAAGGTAAAAAGTCGGGCTGGCTGAAGCCCGCCGGATTGTCGAGTTCCCACAGCGGCCGCCCGTCGACCCACAATTGGACCAGCCCCGAAGCTCTGGCCCGCACACCGAAGACAATGCGCCGACGCTCGGAAAACCGCTGAAATGCATGCGCGTGGGCGCCCGGCATACCGGACCACGCAGCATTGCCGGCTCTTTGCAGGCTCTGGTCAAGGGGATCTTGAGCGGCCCGTAATGGCGCAGGCGCGAAGCCGGGCTGTATTTGACGCGGCCCTCCAATCTTGAAGTTCGACATGCTCACCTCTCACGCGCGAAAACCTTCTGGCAGATTATCACGCAACTGCGTCCGGGCTCTGGACAGCCGGGAGCGAATTGTACCGATCGGCACGCCCAACACATCGGCAGCATCCTGGTAGCTGCCTTCGGTCTCGACAGTGACTTCCAGCGTGTGACGCATGACGGCGGGCAGCACGGCGATGGCTTGGACGGTACGCTCCAGGTCTCGATAACTCTCGATGTGACCGCAAACATCCAGACCTGGCTCGGCATGCGCAAGTTGCTCTTCGAACTCGATGTGCATAGGCCGACGGTAGAGCTTGCGAAAATGATTACGGATCAGGTTCAGGGCGATACCGCATAGCCAGGTCTCAGGTTTGCACTGCTGCAAAAAGCGGCTTTCGGCATTCAGGGCTTCAACGAAAGTTTGCTGAAGAATGTCTTCGGCATCTTCCTGATTGATGACGCGCTTATGTATGAAGTTCTGCAGTTTCTGGAGTTGTTGCTGGGTCAACTGAGCGAAGCAGGAGGTGCCGGTCCGCGTGGGCAGTAAGCTCTGGTTCATCGCGTTCATACTGGATTATTCCCTTAGTTCCTCGCCGTGAGCGCTTCACGACGATACTAAGAGCCCTATAGCGAAACCTGTGCCAGCCCCTAAAAACGTCTCAGCCCATTGATTTTTATGAAATTTACAAGCAGCGCGAAATACTTTGTGCGCAAGCTGTTGCAAGCGGCGCTGAAAAGCTTCGCAACATCTTGCAAATCTTCCTGATCACACGCAGGCCTGCATGCTGGCCTTTTTGCTGCGTGGAACCGGATAGCGCCTGCGACCACACAGAGAGGTGTTCTCCAGACGCGTAGACGGCTTATGTCCCTCAACCACATCACCCCCTTGCCGCACACAACTGTGCATACGGCGACACCGCAGCCCGCTGCTTCTCCTGTCGCAAAAGCAGGGGCGACCAGCGTGCATCAGCACAGCGAATCTGCGCACATGATGCAGCAGATGAGCGCTGCACTCGCTTCTATGAGCAAGCCTCTGAGCCAGCGCGAAGTGGTGTGTGGACAGCACGCCAGCAGTCAGCCAATGAGTCTGCAGCAGTTGCTCCAGGGAATGGGCAACCACACGCCGACGCAGCAAAACGCCCAGTTGAACAAAATGCGTCAGCAGCTACGCCAGCAGAAATCAGTCAAGGAGATGGTCAAGGACCAAGGCGGCAACCCGCTTAAGACTCACCTGCTGCTCAGCGAAGTCGCTCACCGGGCCAGAGAACAGGGCAACGATGCCGAGGCTGAACAGGCCCAGGCGCAACTTGAAGCACTGGATGACGAGCACGGTGAGGAAATCAAGACCGGTTTGAGTATCGCCCCGGCGCTGACCAACGCAGTGAAGGATCCGGATCTGCGCGACAACTTGCGCAAAATCTATTACCAGCACCTGATCAAGAACCCGTCCCTTGGCAACTTCATGGAAGCGGTGCTGCATCTGTGCGGCGAGAAGCACTTCATCAAAGGACTGCGGGCTCTGCAGCAAGCCCTTGCCGACGACATCGCCAACCTTGCGCAATTACCCCAGGAGGGCAAATTGCGCTCGTTGATGGAAAGCCTCGGGCGCACCACTCAACTCAACAATCTGGTGCATGGCTGTTCGGACCTGGCCAGCCGCATGGCGGCCAAAAATCCGGCCATGACCTTGAGCGGCCTACTGCTGATGCGTCAATTGATGCAACTGGCCAACCAGTCGATGAACGTACGCGACACCCAGCAACTCTCGGAAAAAGTCAGCGGCCCGTCGCCGACGCTGCAACTGACATTCCTCAATGGCCTGCGTCATTTGCTGGCCGACTTGCCCAACGGTCTATGGCGCGACGACAAGAGTCGCCAGACCTCGTTGCGCAACGTTTTGCTGATCATGGACGAACTCGGGCAAAGCGAGCGCAAGGCCCTGCCAGACCGGAGTAGCCGTTTATGAATGCCGTGCTCAATGGCTTGACCCGGGTGGCGATCGCCGCCTCCAAACGTTCGGAAGTTGCAGGCGCAATCATCGTCATCGGTATCGTCTTCATGTTCATCACACCCCTGCCTACGGGGCTGGTGGATGTCCTGATTGCCGTAAACATCTGTGTGTCCTGCCTGCTCATCATGCTGGCGATGCAATTGCCCAAGCCCTTGGCGTTTTCGACGTTTCCGGCGGTGCTGTTGCTGACAACCATGTTCCGCCTCGCCTTGTCGATCGCGACTACCCGGCTGATCCTGCTCGAACAGGATGCCGGGCACATCGTCGAAGCCTTCGGCAACTTCGTCGTCGGCGGCAACCTGGCGGTGGGCATGGTCATCTTCCTGATCCTGACCATTGTGAACTTCCTGGTCATCACCAAAGGCTCTGAGCGGGTTGCAGAAGTGGGCGCGCGCTTCACTCTGGACGCGATGCCCGGCAAGCAGATGTCCATCGACAGCGATCTGCGCGCCGGACTCATCAGCGTCGATCAGGCCCGCCAGCGTCGAGCGGATCTGGGCAAGGAAAGCCAGCTGTTCGGCGCCATGGATGGCGCGATGAAATTCGTCAACGGCGACGCCATTGCAGGCCTGATCATCGTCGCGATCAACCTGATCGGCGGCATCTCGATTGGTGTGATGCAGCACGGCATGAGCGCTAGCGACGCTATGCATCTTTATTCAGTACTGACCATTGGCGATGGCCTGATCGCGCAAATTCCGGCGCTGCTGATTTCGGTCACCGCCGGCATGATCATCACGCGTGTACCTAATGAGGAAAGCGACGAAAACTCCAACATCGGCGGCGACATCGCCAAGCAGTTGGGTGCGCAACCGAAATCACTGGTCATTGCGGCAGTCGCCATGCTCGGTTTCGCGGCATTGCCGGGCATGCCGACCCTGGTCTTCGTGATCATTTCCATCCTTGTCGGTACGCTGGGCGTGTGCCTGATGCGCAGCCGCAGCCCCAAGGTCCAGGCCGTCGCCGCCTACGTCCCTCCGGAACAGAATGGTGACCGGGACATCCGTGAGTTCTTCCCCTGCCGCACCTTCCTGCTGCAGTTCAATCCAGGCCAGGACCAGACGGAGATCATGGCGCTGATCAGTCAGGTACGGCAGCGCCGCAACCAACTCGTGGCGCAGTTCGGCATCACTCTGCCCTCTTTCGACATCGAGTACGCCGGGCATTTGTCAGCAGACGAATTCCGCTTTCTGGTGTACGAAGTGCCCGTGATCAAAGCCACGTTCACTCAGGACTTTCTGGCCGTAGAACGACAGCTACTGGCCGCGGCCCCCATCAACGCCCATCCCGGAAATGTTGCACGCGAAGAGGCCGACCTGCTCTGGATACCGGCCGACGATCCCACGCTGCAAGAGCCCGAGTTGCACCCCAGCACCTCTACCCAACTGATCGTCGAACGCATGTTCCGCGCCATGCAGGCCTGTGGCCCACAATTCATCGGACTGCAGGAAAGCAAAGCGATCCTCAGTTGGCTGGAGCGCGATCAGCCTGAACTCGCCCAAGAGATGCAGCGGGTCCTTCCTCTCGCCCGTTTCTCTGCGGTATTGCAACGCCTTGCCAGCGAGTGCGTGCCACTGCGCGCAATTCGCCTGATTGCCGAGGCACTGATCGAGCACGGCCAGCATGAGCGCGAAATCGGCGCCCTGACGGACTACGTTCGCATCGCGCTCAAATCATTGATCTTCCATCAATACTGCGGCCCGGAAGGCCTGCAGGTCTGGCTGCTGTCACCGGAAAGCGAGCACTTGATGCGTGACAGCCAGCGCCAGACCCAGAACGAAACTTTCTTCGCCCTGCCCGCCGAAGCCAGTCAGCAGTTGGTTGATCAACTGCGCCAGGCCTTCCCGCGTCGTTCGAAGGCGATGGCCGTGTTGCTGGTTGCACAGGACCTGCGCAGTCCGTTGCGCACGTTGTTGCAGGACGAATTCCATGAAATTCCCGTGCTGTCTTTCGCCGAGCTCAACAGCACGGCGCAGGTCAAGGTGCTCGGCCGCCTCGACCTGGACGACCAACTGCAAACCATAGCCGATGAAAATGCGGCATGAGTCTGCCTACCCGTTCGAGGAGTGAGTAATGTACGAACTGCGCGTATTGAACGGCTTGCACCGCGGTGCGGCCTTACCGCTGATTGGCGACCATTGGCTGGTCGGGAGCGACGAACAGCACGACCTACTGCTGCAGGACCCCGGTATTGCCCGACGCCATTGTCGTTTGACGTGCGACGGTGAAACCTGGCGCCTGGAGGCCGAAGACGGCTCGCTGCTCGACGAACAAGGCCAGCCCTGTGACAGCCTGAATGCGCTGACCGCCGAACAAATGTTCTGGTTGGGCACCGTGCAGTTGAGCATCATGCCCAGTTCTGCGCAGTGGCCAGCCGTCGTCGATCCCAAACCATCCGGCGCATCCGCCCAGTCAGGCTTCGGCGAATCCAGCGCCGAATCTCAGCCCCCACCGGCGCCCTCACAGCCCGCCAAACGCCCCGCGCTGCACAAGCGCCTGGCCATTGCAGGAATCGTGGTGACGCTGGCGGGCAGTGCATGGGCATTGACCACACCGGGGCCAGTCAGCGCTTCGCGTCCGGCCACACAGCCCCGCGAGCCAGCAGCACTGAGCGCGAAAGACACCGCCGAAAAGCTGCAAACCATGCTTCGCGAACGCGAACTGCGCGATACCGTCAGCGTGAACACCAGCGCCGAAGGCATCGTGCTCAAAGGTTCGTTAACACCGGAACAAATGGCGCTCTACAAACGCATGCTGGAACGCTTCGCCCAACAGCAGAAAACCGAGGTTGCAGTGCTCGATCAGGTCAAGCCGTTCGGTCGCAAACTGCCCTTCGATATTGTGCAGATCACCAGTGGCAAGCGTGCCCACGTGGTGTTGGCTGACAACCGTCGGTTATTTCTGGGCGATGAAGTGGATGGCCTGCGTCTGACCAAGATCGACAAGGACCACGTCGAGTTCGATGGCGACGAGCACTATGAGGTGAAATGGTGAGCGCAGCGCTGGCCGAGAGCGTCCCGTTGGCAGAGTGGGCCGACGCCTATAGAACGCGCCTGAACAAGCTCTCGCCAGTGGTGGTCAGCGGTCGGGTCAGCGCAGTCAACGGCATCCTGCTCGAATGCCAGGTTCCGGCAGTACGCATCGGCGACCTGTGCCGCGTTTATAAAACCGGTGGCGAGGCGATGCTGGCGGAGATCGTCGGCTTCACCGAAAACTGCACGCTGCTTAGCGCTTTGGGTACGCCAGAAGGCATTGAGCAAGGCGCACGGATCGAGCCGCTGGGCGTTGTCCATTCGGTGAGTGTCGACGACAGCCTGCTCGGCAGCGTGCTGGATGGTTTTGGTCGCCGCCTTGACGGCCAGGGCGACGGTGCGTTCGCCTTGCCAGGTGACCATCGCCCGACCCAGCCGGTGATTTGCGACGCCATTCCACCCACACAGCGGCCGCGTATCGTCGACGCGATGCCCACCGGGCTGCGTGCCATCGACGCGGCCATTACCCTGGGTGAAGGTCAGCGCGTCGGGCTGTTCGCCGGTGCAGGCTGCGGCAAGACCACGCTGCTCGCGGAGCTGGCGCGCAATATGCCGTGCGACGTCATCGTATTTGGCCTGATCGGCGAACGCGGTCGTGAACTACGCGAGTTTCTCGATCACGAACTGGACGAAGAGCTGCGTTCGCGTTCGGTGCTGGTCTGCGCCACTTCGGACCGATCAAGCATGGAGCGCGCCCGCGCAGCCTTTACCACCACTGCCATTGCCGAGGCCTACCGGCAGAAGGGCAAGCGCGTGCTGCTGCTCGTCGACTCGCTGACCCGCTTCGCCCGGGCCCAACGCGAGATCGGCATTGCAGCGGGCGAACCCCTGGGGCGCGGTGGCCTGCCGCCCTCGGTCTATACCCTGCTGCCGCGCCTGGTGGAGCGGGCCGGACGTAGCGAGCAAGGCTCGATCACCGCGATCTATACCGTGCTGATCGAACAGGACTCGATGAACGACCCGGTGGCAGACGAAGTCCGCTCGCTGATCGACGGCCACATCGTGATGTCACGCAAGCTCGCCGAGCGCGGCCATTATCCAGCCATCGACGTGCAGGCCAGCCTCAGCCGGATCACCAGCAGCGTGACCGACAAGCAACATCAGCGCGGCAATATCACCCTGCGCCGTTTACTGGCTGCTTATCAGCAAGTGGAAATGCTCCTGCGTCTGGGCGAGTACACCCCCGGCAACGATGCAATGACTGACTGCGCCGTGCAGTTGCACGAGCAGATCAACGAGTTTTTGCAACAGGACCTGCGCGAACCGCTGGATCTGCAAGACACCCTTGAACAACTTTATGCGTTGACCGCCCATGCGCCGTAGACCGTCTGTTGAAGAAGCTGCGCCGGATGCCGACCCGCAGCGTGATGCGCTGGTCGAGGTGGTGACCTTGCTCTCGCCGCTGCGCGAATTGCGCAAGCACAGCCTGGAGCGCCGCTGTCGCGAAGCCCGGCAGGAAGCCGAGCAGATGCAGGCGGCGATAGAAGAGGCTGATAACGACTGCGCCGAAGACCTGCGCCAGCAAAAACAGGTACGCAAGGCCTTGGCATTGCAGTGTGAGGGCCAAGTCATGAGCCTCAACGCCATTCAGCAGTGGCACCAGCAAGAGCAACACCTCATGGACCGACAAACCGAGCTGCGCGTGCACGTCCAGCGCCTGAATCTTGAACTTGATGCCCAGCACGTGCGTGTCAGCGAAGCCCAGGCTCAATTGCGCGCCAGCCAGCGTGCCCTGGAAAAACTGGCCTGCCTGCGCGAAACCCTGGCTCTGCCAAAGGAGACGACATGAATCTCAGCAGCCCTGCACACGCCATTCTCGAGCATCGCGCGCCCGCCAAGCCGGAACGGCAAGAGCCACAGCACGATACGTCTCGCGACAGACCGCAGCCGCAAGGTGCTCGCCCTCAAAGCCGTGGCCCCAACGAACTTGATCGGCCTCGGGAGGCCCCGGCGCGAGACAGCGGTAAAGCCCGACATGGCGAATCCGAACGCATGGCCGACGGGCTATTTTTCCAGCAACTGCTGGCGCCATTGGGCGGCATGAGTGGCCAGGGGCAAGGCGGCTCAGGCGGCCAGTCTGGCGCAGGCCAGGCTGATGGCATGGGTAGCGCAGGTTTCGCCGCCTGGAACCAACTGGTCGATGACCTGGCCGGGCGCCTGCCCGCTGGCAACGGTCAGGCACTGCAAGCCACACTGTTCATGCCGAACCTGGGCCGTATCGGTCTGAATGCACGCAATCGTTCACCACGCGGCTGGGACATTGATCTGGACTGTGCCGAAGCGCATGCCGCCGAGCATTTGCGCCAGAACCACCCGCGCTGCCAGGACGATCTGAGCCGAGCACTGTGTCAGCCCGTCAACCTCAGCGTGCGTCACAAGGGGTGCGCATGAATGCCCTGACGCTGCCTCTGCGGCAGGTCAGCCATGTTCAGGCCCGTCTGTCGCGCAAATTGGCCGGTGAGCCGTGGATGGCCTTCACCGTGAACGGCGAGACGGCTCGTCTGACGCTCAAAGCCAGCCGCCGCGCGCCTGTTGCCACTGAGCTGCATTGCTTCGACAGCGCATTAGGAACACTTGGGCTCAGCGATGCTCAGCCGGTGCTCAATGCCTGGTCGAGCTGCCCTGTTTTTTTGAGTGCCGACGCCGACGACGGCTGGCTATGGCCGCTATACAACGCAGGCCTGTCGGCAGAACTGGCCGCTGTTCTGGGCACACTGAAACCGCTGTCAGCCGCTGAAACAACGCAGGCCGACTGGGTGTACTGCGAGATGACCCTGCAATTGAGTCAGGGTCGCGTCGACAGTGTGCTCGTAGTTCCCGCCCCTGCGCTCGCCGATTGGCTCGACCAGCCCACATGGAACGTAAATCCACCACGCGACCACTCAGGGTTAACGCTGGCTTTCGCGCTGCGCCTGGGCAGTCTGAATCTGCCCCGGCAAACGCTCGAAACCTTGCGACCCGGTGACGTGCTGTGCCCCACCGAAGCTGACTTCGACACCGCAGGTTTTGGTGTGTTGAACCTGGGGCAGCGCCTTCTCCGGGTCCGTGTTTGCGAACAGCCCGAACGGTTGCAACTGGAAGTTCTGGAAATCGAGGAGACGACGGTGGCAGACCGTGATGAGCGTGACGAACCGATTGCCGAGTACACCGACCCTTGGGCGGATGAAGACGGCTATGCCCATGAGGTCGATGCCGAAAACGCTTTCGCTGAAGAGTCGGATGCCGATGCCGATCAGTACTACTCCGAGCCTGCCGGGCAGTTTGAAGACGAAGATGACTATGCAGATCAGGCCGATCAGGCGCCTCAGTCGCCGGCAAGCCCTACCGAAGCGTTCGCCGACCTGGCGATGCCCCTGACCCTGCGTTGCGGCCAGATCCGCTTGACGCTGGGCGAACTCGCGGCCCTGGCACCCGGCGCGATCCTTGAAGTCCCCGGTGTTACGCCTGGGCTGGCCGGTCTCTACTATGGTGAGCGAAGGCTGGCCCAGGGTGAACTGGTTGATGTGGAAGGCCGTCTCGGTTTGCAGATTACCCAGATGGATGAGCGCGGATGACGCTCAATGACACTAATCCAATCATGCTGGCGCTGTTTCTCGGCGCGTTGTCCCTGCTGCCCTTTCTGCTCGTGGTCTGCACTTCGTTTTTAAAAATCGCTTCCGTACTGCTCATCACCCGCAACGCCATCGGCGTGCAGCAAGTGCCACCGAACATGGCGCTGTATGGCATTGCCCTCGCCGCCACGCTGTTTGTCATGGCGCCGGTGTTTTCTGAAATGTCCACCATTGCTCAAGAGCATCCGCTGCAACTGAATGACACCAAAGGCCTGGGCAAGAGCGCGCAGGCGCTGCTCGCTCCTCTTCAGGCGTTCATGACCCACAATGTGGAGCCCGACGTGCTGACTCATCTGCACGAAAACGCCCTGCGCATGTGGCCCAAGGCGATGGCCGACGCCGCCAGCCGCGAAGACCTGTTGCTGCTGATCCCCGCGTTCGTGCTATCGGAGCTGCAAGCGGCGTTTGAAATCGGCTTTCTGATCTATATCCCGTTCATCGTCATTGACCTGATCGTCTCCAACCTGCTGCTCGCGCTGGGCATGCAAATGGTCTCGCCGATGACCATTTCCCTCCCCTTGAAAATCCTGCTCTTCGTGCTGGTCAGCGGTTGGACGCGCTTGCTCGACAGCCTCTTCTACTCCTATATGTGAGGTCGCGATGGAAGCCTTGAACCTGTTCAAACAGGGCATGATCCTGGTGGTGCTGTTGACCGCACCGCCGTTGATCGTAGCGGTCGCGGTAGGCGTGCTGACTTCACTGGTCCAGGCACTGATGCAAGTCCAGGATCAAACCCTGCCGTTCGGCCTCAAGTTGCTCGCAGTGGGCGTGACCCTGGCAATGACCGGCCGCTGGATCGGCGTCGAGCTGATTCAACTGACCAACATGGCGTTCAACATGATTGCCCAGACCGGTAAGGGCTGAGCATGTTCGACGCACAGTTCGCTTACGAGCTGCTCAATGGCATCGCCTTGTCCATGGCCCGCCTCTACCCGTGCATGTTTCTGGTGCCTGCGTTCCTGTTCAAGCACCTCAAAGGCTTGCCGCGCTATGCCGTACTGACGGCACTGGCGCTGATCCCCGCCCCGGGTATCGGCCAGGAATTGAGTCAGCTGGGCAAGTCGTGGTCGGACATCTTCTTTCTGATCTTCAAGGAAATGGTGCTCGGTACCTTGATGGGCCTGGTGCTTTACCTGCCGTTCTTTTTGTTCAGTGCGGTGGGTGTGCTGCTCGACAACCAGCGTGGCGCGCTGACAGGCGGCCAGCTCAATCCGGCGCTGGGTGCCGATGTCACGCCGTTATCGCATCTGTTCGAAGAAACCATGATCATGCTGTTGATGATCATTGGCGGATTGCCGCTGCTGATGCAGGTGATCTGGGACAGCTATCAGATATGGCCCGCAACGAGCTGGTGGCCAGCGTTGCAGGCACAAGGCTTCGACGTCTACCTGGGCATCTTGCAGGACACCTTCACCCACTTACTGCTGTATTCGGCACCTTTTATTGCCTTGCTGCTGATGGTCGAAGCGGCGATGGCGTTGATCGGTATCTACAGCCCACAGCTGAACGTGTTTATCCTCGCAATGCCGGCCAAGTGCGTAATCGGCCTCGCGTTCCTGGTGATTTACCTGCCGACCCTGATGGACCTGGGCACCGAGCGCCTTGAACTGCTCAAGGACGTACGGCATACCCTGCTGCTGATGGTCCCGGGCCCTCGCGAACCGGCGCCATGAGCGAGAAAAATCAGGACGCCACGCCCAAGCAGATTCGCGATGCTCGCAAGCGCGGGCAAGTGGCGCAGAGCCAGGATCTGCCCAAGCTGCTGATCCTGGTCGTGGTCAGTGAAATCACGTTGGGCATGGCCGACGTCAGCATGGAAAAGCTGCAGGCGCTGATCAACCTTGCGATGACACGCATGGATCAACCCTTTCTGCGCACCGTGGGCGAAGTGGTCACTCAGGGCGTGTGGCTGGTGGCTGCTTTTGCGGCGTTGAGCGTGGGCGTTGCCATGCTTATGCGTCTGGTCGGGGGCTGGATGCAATTCGGCTTCCTGTTCGCCCCCGAGGCGCTCAAGCCGAGCATGGAAAAGCTCAACCCGTTCAGCCACCTCAAGCAAATGTTCACCCTGCGCAGCCTGGTCACGTCGTTGTCCGGCGTGGTCAAGGCCGCGATCATTGCAACCGTCATGTGGTTTATCGTCGAACCGGCGCTGGGCACCCTGGTCAGCCTGGTGCACACCGATCTGGTGACGTTCTGGCACGCCCTGTCGACGCTGTTCCACCGGATTTTGCGGGTGACTTGCGGGATATTGCTGGTACTCGCCGTGGCGGACTTTGCCATCCAGAAGTATTTCCACGCCAAGCAACTGCGCATGAGCATGGAAGACATCAAACAGGAATACAAAAACTCCGAGGGCAACCCCGAGGTCAAGGGCCACCGCCGCCAACTCGCCCACGAGTTGCTGAATCAGGCCCCCAAGGCCCCGCCCAAACCGGTCAAGGATGCCGATGTTTTAATCGTCAATCCGACCCACTATGCGGTCGCCCTGTATTACAAACCTGGCGAAACGGCCCTGCCGCGCATCCATTGCAAGCACCTGGATGCCGGCGCCCTGGCGCTGATCGACGAAGCCAAGCGCGAACGAATTCCGGTGGTCCAGTGCGTGTGGCTTGCCCGTGTTCTGTACCGCGTGCCCGAAGGCCGCTTCATCCCGCGCGACACTCTCCAGGCGGTGGCGCAGATCTATGGCGTGATCAAGCAACTGGACGACGAAGCCAAGCGTGAAGTCATCCTGGCCAACGATATCGACATGCTCTGACCCAAAATGTCGGCGGCGTTGAAAAGCCTTTTCAGAGCCTTTGGAACCGTTTCAGGACGATAGACCACACACCAGTAACAGCCCTGAGACGAGCATTCACGGAATGATTAACTCACTACTATCGCGCCTGCATGGCCAATCCCAGACCGTCCAGCAGCCCCCTGCCGCGCCACCGCTGCACAGTCAGGGCAAGGCCCCGAAACTCAACCAGCTTCGTGATCGCACATCCCATGTTGGTGTGGCGAACTCACTGATGAAGGCGGGCAGCAAAGTCACCGGTATGTTTCGAGCCCGCCAGCGGGACGTCGGCAAGCATGAACAACGCGAGTGGCACGACAACCTGATGCGGGTACCGCGGGACGGCCAGACTTCCGGCCTGCAGATGGTCAACTCCAGTTCCGCGCACGCGATCACGCAAAAGCTCAACGCCGAAGGCAGCTACAAGAACATTCGCGCGCTTAATCAGCATGAGACTGGCATCGGCGTGAAGGGCTACCAGATGCAGGATCAGGATGGCCACTATCACCAGTTGCAGCAAAGCGATGCGGTGATCAGTGCATTGAAGTCGTCGATGCCCCAAGGGGTCAGCACGCTGATCGCGGCAGGCAAAGGCCACCAGGCAGAAAGCAGCGGCATTTTCACCGACAAGCACAATGTCCAGCACACGTTGCACAATCGCACTTTGTACAGCTTTGACCGAACAGCACAGCGCTGGGCCAAGGCGCAGCCCGTGCAGGACAACATCTCACGGTTGTCGCTGGATCAGCGCGGCGAGATGATCAAGTATCGCCACAAGGACGACATACGCGACCACAGCGCGATCAAGAGCCATGAGGTCCAGTTAAAGCGTAACGGCAAGATTCACCTCACCGAAGGCACTGATCGCAAAAAAGGTGTGGAGCTAAGCCTGCTCAAGCACGATGGCACCGCTATCGATGTCCAGCGCGTCGGGTTGCTCAAGCCCAGTCATCAGTATGGCAAGGCGACGCTGTTTGTACTGGACAAGGAAGGTGGGCTGCATCACAAGCTGCTCAACGATGACTGGCAGTCAAAAGCCACCATGACACTGCAGGAAGTGAAACCTAGCTTGAATCAGGCGATCGGCACCGAGGCCGCCGACAAAGCGGCGATCGAGGGCTTCATTGCAGATGCCGGTACGCTCAAGGCGGTAATACGTGACGGCGTAGGCTTACGCCACAGTGCGCCGCTCATTCAGCCGATGACCACCCCGAATAAAGATGAGCCGACCCAATGCAGAATGGGCCCCGGTTGGCGGCTGAGCGAGCAGATGCATCTGGTCAACCAGAACGGCCTGCCGGAACGCATCGGTGTCGATGACACGCAAGTCCGCCTGCACGGCGGCGCTGCGCTGGGGCTGAACAAAACCGGCGATCTGTGCGGCTGGAACGAAACCACCCAGAGTTGGGACAAGCTCCATGTCCACGGTGTCAGTCAATTGGTGCGTGGCCTCGACGACAAGCCGTATGTCATTCAAGACGGCAAACCCAAGGCCGTGGAAGCCAGCTTCGCGCAACCCAAGCTGAAGCTGGGCAACGGTGACCCGGTGGCGTTGGGGCGCTCGACCGCTGCTGAGGTGGGCCGAACATTGAGCGAAGAGAAGGTCAGCCACTGCGCGGTGCTCGACGACAAGAATTTCGCCGTGCTCACCCAGGCCGCCTCAGGTGCACCAACGAAGCTCAAAGCCAGCATCGACGGGCTTAATGTCGACATTCCATTCCCGCGTGATGTCGAAGGCGCCGAGTTGCCTGTCACCAGCGTGGCGCTTGATCAGGCCCGTCACCTTTATGTGACGGCGGGCGACAACCTGTATCGCCTGCCCCACGATCAGTGGACCCAAAACCATCAAGGCGAGACTGCAGCGTGGAAGCCGGCCGGCCTGCAAGCCCGCGCGGCCGCCCAAGGCACGGTTGCCGCATTGCCAACCGGCTTGACCAGCATTGCCGAAGAACCTGACGACGATGGCGTCGACACGCTCAAGGATCAGGTCAAGGCCACCGTGGCGCAACTGCCCGGGGTATCCCTGACCTCGACGCAACTGCCTGGCATCCGGGTGAATATCGACAAGGTCGAAATGGGGCCAAACAAGCGCCCGGTGATCGAAGCCACGCTGTCGCATCCCCGCACCACAGATGCCAACGGTCAGACGGTTCAGCCCGAGCCCTCCAGCCATTCGCTGGAACTGTCCTACGGCCGCCTCGGTGAAATAGTGCTGCGTCCGGCCAAGGCACAGGCCAATCCGACGGCCAACAGCCAGATGGAAAGCATGCAGGCGCGCAATCACAAAACAACCAAAATCGGCAACGCCAACGGCTCGGCGACTACCACCATGTTCGGTTCGACCACCGACAATGTGCGTACCGGTGGCACAAAAAACATCTTCAAGACCGCTGCCGAAGGGTTTCGCAAGATGGGCGATTCCTATCAACACCACTTCCACCCGTTGGAAACGCCCAAGGCAAACGCCAAAGAACTCAAGCAAGCCTTCAATTCAGGCGAAAGCATCAAGCAGAAGCTGCAGGCTGCGGGCAACCATGCCCTGACCTCTGGCGCGCGCGACCGTGCGGGTATGAACCCGATCTATCAGGAGTCGCTGCGGCTTTATCAAAGTTTCAGTAGAGCCAGACCCGGCGGGCCGGTGCTGGAGACAGGGATCGCACGGCTGAAAAGCGATGCTGTGCCGCAAACCCGCGCCGAGCAGGAACAGGCGCAACTGCATAAAAACCTCAAGGCCCTGCATGAGGGCGTCGAGGACAGCAGCTACCAGGCCATCGTCCGTCTGGGTCAGATTCACGGGCTGCTCGATGAACGCGGTGATGCCTTGAAACCACCCGTGCCCAATGCCAGCGCCACCGGTGCGGTCAGCGTCATGGCCGATGCACTGCGCACCAGCGGGCTCGGTCCCACCAGCAAGGCGCGGACCAAACTCGATGAGTTGACGAGCCTGGGCTTGAAGCTGCCAACCCGCCAACAAGAACCGAACCTGGACAACACAGGCCGCAACAAGAGCCCGAGCAGCCTGCTGGAGGACCGCGTGCTGCTGGATGCCCAGACGCTGCATCAAGTGGGCGATTTACTCGGACGAGTCGCAAGAGACGGCGTCACGACCAGCGCGCAGGCAGATGCCAGGCCCGGCAGCAGCACCACGCTGGATCAGTTACAGGGCCTGCGCATGGCCTATGAAAACAGCGACATCAAACTGTTCAGCGACAACGGTATCGTCAGCCATCGCGAACTGGAAAAACTGCACCAGGCCCGCGATACCGTAGCCCGTGAACTCACCGGCCGGCATGGTCTGAATTACAACACCACGCGCTCGTTCTCCGAGGACCTGCACGCCATCGGCGACCATTTCGGCAACCTTCAGGTTGGCGACGCAACGTCACTGCTGCGCAGCAAGGGCGCAACTCTGACATCACCGGCGATGTTCGTCCCACTAACCCCGGACGGCGGCGGAATTTACTTTAACTTTGGCGCCGGGCGTGAACACGGGATCAGCCTGGAAACCGAAGGCGGTGAAGGTGCAACGACACTGGGCCTGAAAAACAGCCACAGCACAAACGAGTTCCTGAACGTCGGCTACTACCACGCGCCCTCGGCGGTTTTCTCACGCTTGTTCAGCTCCGAGCCGAAGGGCAATCCAAGCAGTGGCGGCGAATTGTACAGTGCCGACGCCAGTTTCAAACTGACTCAAAGCCGCGCAATAGCAGGCTGGTTGACTGCCAGCAATGCAAGCATGGCTAACATCATGGAGAACCTGCTGGATCCCAGTGCTTCGCTGGCCGACTTGTATCGCCTGGGCCAGGACAAAGGTGGTTCGGTGGAAAAAAGCAAAGTTAACCAAGGGGCGATAGGCGTCGGTAGTGGTATCGACCTGGGACGCCTGAACCTGGGCGGTACGATGCTGCGCAACGAAAGCGGCGGCGTATGGAACGCCTTTCTGCGCGCCACTGCCGGGATAAACGCAGAAGCCACACTGGTGAGCTATTCCAACACCAAGGTCACTACCCACAAGGGCGAAGGTCAAGATGCTCACGCGGTAAAACGCGCCTTCGACGTACTGCCCTCCGCCAGCGCAGGGGCTTATGCCCGGGTAGGGTTGGCTACCAATGGCAACGTTCATCCCGACCAGACGGCCAACAACATGGGTGTGAATAATCATATTCTGATCGGCCAGACCGTCCTGCCCGATGCTCTCAGCGTCAGCTTCGCGCTGGACCGGGCCAAAAACGACAAATTCACCCTCAACTTCAAGCCCGGCAAGGCTGTGACCACACCTCAGTTGCACGACGTGGAAAAGTCCTTGGGCAAGGTGCTCAAAGACAAAGAGATTGCCAAGGCACTGGCAGAGCGAAAAGCCCTGCTGACCGAACTGGAACGCTGCGCACCCGCGCCAACACAGGCCTCGGCGACCCTGCCCTCAAGCCCTCTGGGAAGCCGCGCCTTGCCGCCACCCGTGCCACCGCGGCCAGCGCGCGAGCGCGTGGCTAACTTGAGCACGCTGTTGCCGCGTCTGAATGACAGCATGCCCAAGAATGATGAGGTCGACGCGTTGCAAAAGGCCATCGCCAGCCTGCCTGCAGCGCCGACCCAAGAGCAGCGTAACAAGGTACTCAGCGACGCTCGAACCCTGGCTGTCGCAATGAAAGCCGATATCAAGGCGACGGAGAATTCCAAACTGCTGGAAAAAGCCACCAAAGCCATTGATGCAGGCGAGAAAGTCGCAGATCCGGAAGGCCATCTGGCGGCACTAAAGGGCGTGGTCAACCATCTCGACAATCTGCCTCACGACAACGAGACGCTGCAAGAGCTGCGTTACAGCGTCCAGCAACTGGTCAAGAACAACGAACTGTCCAAAAGCGGCGGACGCCTGCTGGCATCTGGCGAACACAAGTTCACCAATACTGGATTGCAACTGCGCAAAGGTGGTCTGGTCGGTGACTCAGCCCCTTGGCGCGACAGGACCTCAACCCAGAACGCTAACGCGATCGCCACCTTCATCAACAAGAGCCCCGTGCTTCAGGAAATGGCCCGCCGTGCGGAACACACGGGGCCTACGTCCATGGAGGTGACTCTGGAGCTTAAGCCCAAAGTACTGGAAAGCATCGAGAGCAGTCTGAACACACAGGACCCGAAAATTCAGGAAAAACTCGAAGAAGCCTTGAGAAATGACGACAACGTGCGGATCAAGCGCTTCACCTTGCTACGCGGCGCAACACAGACCGACGCCAAGGCGACGCCCAGCCTGCTGTTCAGCGCCAAAAGCAGCGCATCGGTCACCGATTCGGTGGTACTGGCATCGCTGGACCTCAAGTACAGCCAGGAAGAGGAGCACCGGCCGATCAGCATGACGCCAGGCGGTCTCCTGGTGCGGCCGCTGGTGGACAAACCGGTACGTGATGACATGAGTGCCAAGGGCTACGCCATTAAAGGCTCACGAAACAAGAAGGACCTGCACAGCGAAGAAGACGCCGGCCGGGCCAAGCCTGGGGAAACCACCGTCGAGCGCGCCAGCAACAGTGCCAATACCGGCAGCGGGCCACGCAGTACAGGCGCTCTGTGATGGTTACAGACGCCATGCAGGAAGTTATCCACTGTTTTACTTCAACCCTGTTTTACCAACCCTGAAAGGAAAACATCATGATCCCAGCAATCGTCGCTTCCGCAGCACGCGTAGCAGCTCCAATGGCTAAAGATCTCGGTAAAGAACTGGGGGCAAATCTTGCCCAGGGTGCCGGTCAGCAACTGGCCAGCAGTGGCCTCGACGCCGCAAAGAACCTGATCAGCGGCGGGCCCAGCAGTGAACCGGTGTCCTACGCCAGCGCGACCGAGAACAAACCAGCGACTTACTAAGCCTCTCCTCTCCAGGCCGAACGTTGCTGCGGTATGCGGCGTTCGGCGCTGCTCTGATCCCCCCTATCTGTGCGCTTATCCATTGCTGCGATAACGGCTGCTTTGGGGTTGCGCTTTTACAGCGCGTCACTTTTGATAGAGCGCAAAAGTAACCAAAACGCTCTTGCCCCACCACTTGGCACCTCGCTGGTGCTCGGTGTACCCGTAATCCGACATTGCTGCGTGGGGCCGCCGCCACCGGCCATCCATGGCCTGAGGCGGCTAAACCGGCATCCCTGCCGGTTCACCCCACGCAGCAATATCGAATTCCGGCCGTCGTGGTTTAACGGGGCGCCTCAGATCAAAATCAAAAGCAGAGCAGATCAAAAGCAGAGCGAAAACAGCGGGATCTTCTCGGACCGGTAGGAGCGAACTTGTTCGCGAGACGTCACCACAACCAACGAATAAATCGTCTGACACACCGCATCGCAGCCCTCGGCAGCTCCTACAGAAAATCGGTAAGTCCACAAATCAGGTCTGCTGTCAGGCCGCAGCGCTTTTGATTTTGATCTGAGGCGCCCCGTTAAATCACGCTGGCCGAACGCAGATTCTGAAGCGTGGGGCGCTCTTGAGTTGAAGAGTGGCAGGACGCCGGGTTAGCCGCATTGGGCCATGGATGGCCCGTTGCGGCGGCCCACGGTTCAGGATCTGCGGGCGGGTATACCGAGCACCAGCGAGGTGCCGAGGGATGGGGCAAGAGCGTTTTGGTTACTTTTGCGCTGTTCAAAAGTGACGCGCTGTAAAAGCGCAACCAATATCCGCCATAACGCAACAACGGATATGTACACAAACATCCCTATGAATCGAAGCGATGCAGCCACGTTACCGCACCAGCGTACGACGCAAAGTAGCCAGCCGATCAGCGAACCCCATGATCCACTGACTGAAGCTCAATTCATTGAGCACGCTGAGATCCTGCTGAGCACACAGACGGACCGTGTTCTGCGCATCCAGCGCCAACCAGCAACCGCCCATTTGGTCAGGCTTGAAATTGAGCTGCAGCAAACGCTCGTGGATGCCACGTTGCGTCTGATCAACATCAATCCGGGCATGGACGAACGCCACATCGCCCGGTGCCGGGACTTCAATGTTGGCCAGCTCCTGCCCCTGCTCATCGGCCAGCGCACAGAGGCCATCCTTGAATACCAATTCACTGCCAGCCTGCGCGGCCAGCGCCGCAAGCAAGCGGTCTGCGTGAGGTGTAGTCATGAGTTCTACTCCCTATAAATGAAGATCGGCGTTACGGGACATGGCGCATATCAATGGCGCGCCAAGCCTTCGCCCAAGTGCTCCAGCCCCATGAGCTGCAACTGATGAGCGCTGATTTCATCCAGCGCGGCAGTGTCCAGTTCGCCCGGCAAACAATGCCAGACCACGAAATCGCGGCGCGAATCCAGGAACAGAAAGTAATCGTTGTAGCGCTCCGGATCATCGAAACGACGCTCCAGCGCATCGCCCAGTTGCGAAGGCCCCAGGCTATGCCAGTCGACCTGCAGGGCAAGGCCCCAGTCCAGACATTCGCGCCGCGTGCAAAAGGCTACGCCAGCGGCGATTTCCCAAATGGCAGGGCGTCCTGCCACCACTTCGGCGTAAAATTGCGCCTTGTCAGTATTACGAGCGGACATAGGGTTAATCCTCCAAGGGCACTCGAGTGAAATCGGCCTGTTCATCCCCCAGGCCGAGGCCGTCGCGCATATCCGATGGCCACCAGATAACGACCTCACGGTCGTTGGAAACAGGCCGGTCGCACGCCTCTTTGGCACACCCGCGGTGGCCAAAGGACGAGCAACCGGCCAACAACATCACGGTCAAAGCGAGCAAGACAGCTTTCATGGCTGGCTGACCTCCACGGTAGTGAGCAATGAACGACGTTGCGGCGCGCCGCTGTTGACTTTGGGTGGACGCAAGGCAATGAACACCTCGGCCTCGCCACCCGGCGGCACCCAGGCACTTGGCCAGACGCTCACGCCGACCGCATAACGACCGCCACAACTGGCCTCATCAACGCGTTGTGGCGTATCGGACGTGTTGCGCACCAGCGCGACAGCGACGCCAAACCCTGCATCACCGGCATACCATTGCGCACGGCGTGGATCGAGTTGCAGGTCAGGATTGCCATCGCACAGCGTCTCTGGGCGCAGCGGTATGGCAGCGGCGGTAAAGCCCGCAGGCAACGTGCCCTGAATCATCGCGCTCAAGGCCTTGGTGACCAAGGTGCGGTTTGGTCGCTCGGCACCTTCGCGGCGCTGTTTGATCTTGTCCAGACGCTCCTGCACGTGATTGGGGTTGGCGTAGTCAACGTAGCGCATCGGGTTCACCTGGTCGCCGATCAGGCGCGGCGTCAGGATGAACAAGCGTTCGCGGTTTGACTCACTGCGCTCGCTGGCCGTGAACAGCAGCTTGCCGATAATCGGGATCGCGCTCAGATAAGGCACTTTCTTGCGACGCTCGTTGTTTTCATAGACATGGAATCCGCCCACTACCAATGACGCTTTCTCGGCAATGACCGCCTGGGTGCTGACGTTGCCACGGCGCACCGAAGGCTGCTCGGCGCGGATATTGGATTCCTGAATCTGCCCGTCCTCGATGTCCACGACCATTTGAATCATCTGATCCTTGGCGCCGGAAGCCGTGATCGAGCGCGGAATGACCTGCAGGCTTGTGCCCGCCGTCAGTGGCTGGAAATTGGCAACCCGCTCACCGATAGCCTCGAGAATTTCGGTCTGGCTGAAGTCGATCACCGCGGGCTGGTTTTCCAGGGTCAGCACCGAGGGATTGCCGATGATCGTGGCCGAGCCTTTACCTTCCAGTGCGCGCAGGCCGAGGAAGAATTTGTCCCGATCCTGGACATACATTGTCGAACTGCGGCCGTTCTCGGCAATGCTTGCACCGCCGCTGAAGTTACCCGCGCTCAACCCCCAGTTACTGGACAACTCATCCATTGAGTTGCGGTCGACGTCGACGATGATGGCGTCGATCTCGATCACGTTACGTGGCTTATCCAGCTCCTCGACAAGATCCTTGTAGATCGAGCGCCGCTCGGGATCGTCGTAGATCAGCACGGCGTTGTTGCGCACGTCCGCCTCAACCCGAATGTGATTGCGCGAGCGCGTGGAGCGCCGCTCGTCTTCGGTAGGTGCCACATAATTCTTGCCGCTGAAATTGCTGGCAACAGAGTCGTCGAACAACTGCGGAAAATTACTCGCGTCAGCACCGAAACCACTGCTCATGCCGCCCATGCCTGCCAGGGGCATCGTGCCGGTGCGTAAAGCGTCGGAGGTCAAACCGCCACCCATTGAAGAGCGACGCTCCAGCAGGTTTCGCAACAGTGTGGCGACGCCATCGACTTTAAGGCTTTCGCCGCGGTACTTGATCGGTCGGTCTGCGGCGTTCGCATAGCGCAACGGCAGGTAGATGACTTCCTGCTTCTGATCGCGGCTTTGCTGTTTCTTGCTGAAGTCTTCGATCAACTCAACATAACGACGCGGGCCCCGCACCAGCACCACACCCTGCTCGGGCAAAGCGCCCCAGCCGAAGCGCGGATCGAGCAAGCCGACGTCGGTCAATGCCTGGCTGAGGTCATCGACTGACTTTTCATCCACTTCCAGACGCTTGGATTGCTGCTGATCAAGCGGACTGATGTACAGGCTGTTGTTGTAAACGAACCACTGAAATTGATGCTCCAGCGCCAGGCGATCAAGAAAAGCTTCCGGGCTTTCACTGCGCATCCGCCCATTGACGGTGCCACTGATGCTGTCCATCTCCAGCTTGACGCCGAAACTCTCGGCGAAGTCTTTGAGGACCTGACTCAACGGAGCGTTTTTAGCGTCATAGGCGTACGGGGTGTCGCGCCATTGCTCCGGTACGACAGCAAACGTGGGCGTGGCCCAGAGCATCGCGGCCATCAACGGCAGGCAGGTCCAGGCAGTTTTACCCATTCATCAGTCCTCTGTGCAAAAGTCCCAGACCCAGCGACGCGGGCATGGCGGGTCGGCCTGCCGTTTTGCGCGGGGCCTGTTCGGCGAGTACCAGCGCCCAGGCGGCTTGCTGGTTGGCCAGATTTTCAACGGTGGCGACCAGCGCCGCAGTATCGACATCGGGGGGCAGCCAACGCACCAGGCAGGCACGCTGCCTGCGACGGTCATACCCCAGAGCGATCGGGTCATCCCCCATCAGACTGGCTTCGACCAGGCGCAACAGGGGTGCGAGATGGTCATTCTGTGTGCCAATGCGCCCAGGTAACGCTACGCGGCAGAAAAAGCCGCCACGGTTTTGCACCTGGATGCTGACGCCGTCCACCCAGCATTCGAAAAGCCCGCCCGCCTCGCGGCGGCAGGCTTCTAGCTGGGGGTACAACTCACTGGAAGCCATCGAGCACCGACTTGGTCATGCCATGCTTTGCGCTCAAGGCTTGAGTCAGCGCAAAGTTGGCCGAGGTGGTGTTCATGGTTTCCTCGAAAATGGCCTGCATGTTCTCGACACTGGGATCGTCGGCGGCGGCTTCGCTCGCGTATTCGTAGTTGCGACTGGCTCGGTCGTAGTTGTTGTCCAGTCGTCTTTCCAGGGCATTGGTTGACATGGCGTGCTCTCTCGAAATGGGATGACTATCGATGAGTGGTCACGCCGGACAGAACGGTTCCGTCACTGCTGATATTGATCACGCCAGGTCGAGAATGCGCTCACGCAGCCGTTCCCAGTCGAGGCTGAAATCGCCGTTTTCAGTGCTCAGCCAGAGCGTGCCGGGAGCGAGGCCGGTGTCGCGTTCGAGCTGCCAGTGAGTGTGCGGTTGTTGCTGCAGCCAGATATCGACCGACTCGTGGAGGTCCACCGCGCAACGCAATGTGGCGCGCACCGGACGGGTCTGACTTTGGGCAAGCTGGCGCACCAGTGCCACTGCGCGTTCTTCCTGGGACAGCGTGCCCAGCAGACTGGTCAGCGTCTCGCTCAACAGGCTCCTGGCGTGCTCGACCAACGCCTCGCGCTGGGCCTGCCTCTCGGCCTCCCAGCCTTCCAGCATGGCATTGGCGCGATCCCAGAATTGCGCTTGAGCATCCGCCAGCAGTTGCTCGCCCTGAGCCCGTGCATCGGCGAGCAAAGCCTCGGCTTGTACATGAGCGCGCGTAAGGTGCTCACTGGCGAGCACTACATCACTGAAATATTCGCGGCGCAGCAATGGCTCGGCAACGCCAGGCTGCGGTGCATCAAAGCTGAGCGTGCGACGAATGAACATCAGACTCCTCCAGAATACGTTGCAGCGCGGCGCGCCAGAGCATATCCAGCCGCTTGGGCTCCGAGCAGGCTGATACGCTCACGGCGGTCGTCACAGCCCGTGGCCAAAGCAGCCTTAGCCGCTGCCATTGCGCTTCGCCGCGCCATTGAGCCAGCAGATGCAAAGGGTCGATAGCCTCATCAGGCAACCAGCTGCCCGGTCGTAACGCCTTGGCCACGCTGCGGCACCAGGGCCGCAGGTTTTCATCCGGTAGCCGTCGCGTCGCCCGCGCCGTGCAGAGATGCTCGACAACGGCGAGCAAAGACTCCCGCTGCTCGCTGGCCTGCAGCAAGCTGACGATCATCGGGTCCGGGCGTGTCGGACTGCAGGCCTGAACACCGAACGCAACGCCCAGGCGCTCAGGATGCACCGCTGACAACCAGGCAAACTGGGCGTCACTCAAACGGCGCTCGGTAATCACTTCGGACCAACTAGCGTCCGCCCATTGCCAGGGCCGTGCCCACCATTGCAGCCACTGCTGCGCCAGCGCCGGACTCATGCCCCGCGCTCGTCAAACCGGCCAATAGCGGTACCGGGTGACTTGGGCGCCGAACGCATGCCCAGCCGCTCAAGCAATGTCTGGCGTAAAGCCGGACGCAACCACAGAATCAAACCCGCAAACAGAACGAAAACCCCCAACGCACCAGCCAGCATCATGCCTTTGAGTGCACCGACTTCCTGCTCGGGTACCAGAAAAGGTCCGTAATGAACCAGGACCTGCTCCTCCTGATAGGCACGTGCGTTGACGAAGACCACCGACAGTTTCTCTGTGTTATCCACCGCCGCTGCCATGCCGGGGATACTGCTGGCCACCATGCGCCGGATTCGTGGCAGCACGGTATCCGGATCAAGGCTCGCAGCATGTTTGATGAACACTGCCGCCGAAGCGGGCTGTACCGGTTCGCCAGGCGCTACCCGCTCTGGCAGCACCACATGTACACGGGCAACAATGACGCCATCAATCTGCGACAGCGTCGACTCCAGTTCCTGTGACAATGCATAGATATAACGCGCGCGCTCTTCCAGAGGCGTGGAGATGACCCCTTCCTTCTTGAAGATTTCGCCCAGATTGGTGCGTGTGCGCCGTGGCAGTCCCGCCGCGTCCAGCACCCGCACCGCTCGATTGATGTCTGAGGCGGACAGCAGAACGCTGACCCCTTCTTTGTTACTGC
This sequence comes from Pseudomonas sp. HP_14, assembly GCF_055283875.1. NCBI lineage: Bacteria > Pseudomonadati > Pseudomonadota > Gammaproteobacteria > Pseudomonadales > Pseudomonadaceae > Pseudomonas > Pseudomonas sp. HP_14. The sequence continues at coordinate 215,989 of NZ_JBTOQI010000033.1, forward strand.
GCTTACTGGCATCGATGTTCTTGCTCGACAGCTCGGCGATCACATCATTGGCATCGTTTTCGGAAAGCTTGCCATGCAGTTCGATCTGATCACCGCAAGCCCCCAGCATCAGTACCAGCCCGATCAGAGTCAGGTATTGCAGAAAATGCCTCATCAGCCCACCCATCACTGCATGTTGGTGAGTTTGTCCAAGGCTTGCGAACCCTTGCTGATCATTTTCACCGACAGCGAAGTTTGCAGAGAGTAATCGCTTAGCGCCCGGGTCGCTTCCATGAACTTCTTGGGGTCCGAATGCAGCGACGCCTCGCGCAGCGCCTTGCCAGCGTCCCTGGACATATCCTCCAGAGACAGCGCCTTGCGCGTCAGCGGGTCCATCACCTGTTCTGAAAAAGCGCCCGCGCCCTGAGTCGGCTCTGGCCTTTGCATGGCAGCCCTGAACCAGTCGGCATCACCTTGCGTCGGGTTATCCAGCTCCGCTTCCGGCTTGAGCGCCGTGGCGGAGGCCGAGCTGCTTTCCAGTTTCCCAATCGTCATATCGACCTCCTTCACGGTTATCAGCTGAACAGCTTGTTCATGATCGAACCGGCTGTATTCTGGGCATCCTGTTGCAGCGCCTGATCCTGCGCAGTCGGACCGGCGCCCTGGGTGGCATTGCCGCCCTGCCCCTGGCCCTGCAACAGCTTGAACAGATCATCCAGCCCCATGGTCACCGTGCCATTGCCGCCACCGAAACCACCGCTGCCGCCCACACCGCCGCCACCGAATCCACCGCCGCTGTCACTGCCCTGGCCCGGGGAAATGGGGATCCCGCTGTTGGCCAGCATGCCGGAAGCAGGTGCTGTGCCGCTGCCAGCTGCCTGGCCAAGCATGGCGAGAGCATCCTGAAATTTGGAGGTTTCAGCGCCGTCAAGAAAGGTGTCAGCCTTGCCGTCTTTGCCGACTTCATTGAGTTCGTCCGACCAGGACTTGGTCTTGCCGTCAGCATTGTCCGGCGATCCGAATTTCTCCGGATGCTGATCCATGAAGTTAGCGACATCCTGCAACAGCGCTTTGTCTTCGCTGTTGAACGTTGAGCCTCCCGAGCCATCCTTTGCAGGCTCCAAGAGGCTGCCGAGCTTCTGCTCTGCCAGTCCACCGAGCAGTGACGAGAGCGCATCTGCGCCGCCAGTTCCACCGCCGCCGCCAACACCACTATTGCCGCCGCCACTACCACCACCAAACCCATTGTCAGCCCCGGCACTGCCAGTGCTACCGCCCAGCAACTGGCTCAGAAGCTTCAGAAGGTCATCAGGCTTCATGTCACTCACGGAACCGCTGGCAGGTTTCTGATCAGACATGCCGCTGAATGGCTGAGTGGAGCCCTGGCCGCCGGCCTCCTGGCCTTGCGAGCCGAGTTTCTCCAGCAGTTGGGTCAGCAGTTTTACCAGTGGATTTTCGCTGTTGACCTGCCCTTTGCCATCGGTCATCGACTTGACCAGAGTGTCCAGGGCAGCGTCCATGCTCTGCGGGCGTTGACTGCCGCCTGTTGCGTTCGGGGAATTGCGCGTCTGCTGCTCATTGCTGAAACTGGTCGGGCGGCTGTTCTCAAGACTTACTGAAATAGTCATGCCTATACGTCCTCTTTGTAATCAGACATCCAGAGTGCGGGCGGGGCCATGTCGCACCTCCATTGAGGGGACACAGCCACCGCCTGAATGATCAGTAATTGATCCCCTTGGCGGTTGAAGCGACGTTACTGAGGTGCTTGAGGTCGCTGTCCTGGCTCATCGCCTCCACCGTGTTCTTGGCGTCGGTCTCAATTTTCTTGATGCCCGCATTGGTGACTTTGGAGTCCGCAGCCCCTGTGGCGTCGGTCATGCGCCCGGCGTTTTCCGCAGAGTCGCTATCGTAGCCACCGTCGGTGCCAGCAGTAGCAGCTTTGAAGTTGCTGCTAAAGCTGTTGCCCAGGTTGTTCATACTGTTGAATAAGCCTTCCATAATCTTGCACCTCAGCCGAATCATTGATGTAGGAACTCAGGCACGGCACGCTTCAAGCGCCGGTCCTGTTCAATGAGTGGACGCAAGGGGAAAAGCAGTTCCATCTTTAACTCAAGGACTTCACCACGGCGCGTCACGGCGCCGATCCGCGAAGCGCACAAAGCCATCGCAGTCGCCGTTTACAGGAGCGAGGGATGCGCAGGTGCGAGATCGGGAGGAAGCCGGAAAGAGCGTGGGGTCAGACGGAAAGGCTTTTGATGCGGTGATACAAGGTGCGGCTCGGGATGCCCAATTCGCAACTGGCGGCTTCGACGCTTTGCTGATGGCGCTTCATGGCTTCGTCGATGAGGATGCGCTCAATGACACGCATCTGCGCCTTGAGCTGCAATGGCTCCGGCGAGCAAGCCTGAGCCAGCGGCGAGAAACCCAACACGGAGCGTTTGGCACTGGATTTGAGCTCACGAATATTGCCCGGCCAGGTATGCGCAAGCAGTTGTTGGGTCACGGCGGCAGTGATGACCGGGGTCGGTCGTCCTACCAGCGACGCCTGCTTCGCCAGGAAGCGATTGAACAACGGGATGATTTGTTCGCGGCGCTCACGCAGCGGCGGCATCTGGATGCTGACCACGCTCAGGCGGAAGTAAAGATCGCGGCGGAAGGTGCCCTCTTCAACCAACTCTTCCAGCGGGCGCTGCGAAGAGGTGATCACGCACATGTCCACCGGAATGAACTCGGTCGATCCCAAGCGCTCAACGCCTCGGGTTTCCAGCACACGCAACAACTTGGCCTGTAGCGACAGCGACATACTGTCAATCTCGTCCAGATACAACGTGCCGCCCTGCGCAGCCTCGACATAGCCACTACGCGACTTACTGGCACCGGTGTAAGCGCCGCTGACCACCCCAAACAATTCACTCTCGGCCAGACTCTCCGGAATGGCCGCACAGTTCATCGCAACGAAGGCACCCCGCCTTCGCGATAAACGATAAATCTGCCTGGCAAGCGTGTCTTTGCCGGTCCCTGTTTCGCCAACCAGCAGCACATCGATATTCAGGGGGGCCATGTTGGTGGCCAGATACTGCAAGTCAACGAAATCGCCAAAATAGGCAATTTCTTTCAGGTCTGCTTCGAACTCGCGTCTGTCCATGTGGCGCACCCCTCTTCGCACTAACGTCCGGTATCGCGGCCCCTTGATGGGTCACTTGAGCCTGACAAGTTAACAAGGCCGTACAACTCGAAGGGTGCCATTTGAAAGGACACAACTTCGCTCAACATAGCAATAGGGAAAGAATTCGGAATAAACGTATCTGGTGGAAGATCCGAGTACCATGGACCTTTATAACGATCCAAAGTTCACTGTTTTTTTAGATTTAAATGCATTGCAATGGGGCTCAAGAAATAAACAAGGCGCGCTGAATGCACAGTTCTAGAGCCTTCGAGCACCCCAAAACCGACTTTCATATACCTGTGCACGGCAGGAGGGACGATACTAGCGACAGGAAGCTACAGTTTTATGATTTATGAGGACTTTAAATATCATTTATCGGCCATGACCACAACGCCCCTCACGCGACATCAGCAGTGTCTAACAGTAACTCCCTCGCCCAACCGACAACAAAAGAGTGCCAGTATAAAAATGTATCGACCGGAGTGAATAAGAGTATTTGAAACTTTCAACTCCCTCAATGACACGGCCATTGAGCAATCATTGCCGCGGTCAACGCGACACTTGCAGGTTGGTCCAATAGGCCGGAATGGTTAAGCAAATAAGCATTAACCGCTTTGACCACCTGCCCCGCATCGACATCGTCCCGGCTGCAGAACAACATGCCCGCATTCGCGTCGTAAACACCCTGCACATAGCCCAAAGCCTGCATCTGGCCCGCACTCAACGGCTGCCCCGCACGAATCCCCGCAAGCGGCGCTTGCAAATCTCGCCCACTGAAAAAAGCCCCCTGGGCCGTCTCACACAACCCAGCGAGCATCAACACTCCACTCAATCCGACTGAACGCATCAATAGTTTTCCCTGCACACCACGCCCGCAGACACCGCCTTCGCGCACGCGCGAGCGCTTGTACATAGCGTGTGCGATGGAAAATCTGTCATCCGCCATCAGTCCGATCCTATGGTGATCTGAATGCTGAGTGGTCGGTGTGGAGAAAACGGTTCCACGGTTGCGCAGATTTTTTTTCTGCGAGCGTTCCCTGGCCAAAAGCAAACGAGAGGTTGTCAGAGCGGCCAGGACAGGCGCTGTAATGCAGAAAATGGATTATCTGGAGCTCACCAAGGTTACGAGGTCAGCGATGGCGGCTTGTTTGACACTCCGCTATCGCTGGCCTCGTAACCTCAGTGAGTTACAGGGTTGTACTTATCTGATAGGCACTCGCTAGAAAACCCTCAATCAGGCAGCGGCTTTAACCTGCTTCAGCGAGCGCGCCACCAGCTCGCCAAACGAGCTGACCGGCCCTTGCAGGTTGCCCAGGAAACGCGGGTAGATCAGCCACAGATCCATGACCGGCTTGAAGTCCTTGACCGGCAACACCGCCAGTTGCTCACGATGAATGCTGCGTTCAAGCAAGGGCCGAGGCACCAGACCCAGGCCCATACCGTCGGCCACCAGACCCAACTGCAGTTCAGTGCCAAAGGTTTCCAGGTTGACCTTCAGGCTCAGTCCCTGATCCGATAACGTACGCTGCAAACCGGCGCGAAAACCACAGCCATCAGGGTTGAGTACCCAGCCCTGCTGATAACAATCAGCGAGCTTCACAGAACCCTTAGGCAATGCCGAGCGCGCGCAAACCACCACCAACTCCATCTTGCCAATGGATTCGCCAATGATGTTTTCCGGGAAAATCTTGCCTGCCGGGAACAACGCTGCGGCCGCGTCCAGTTCGCCGTTCTCGATCTTGCTGACCAGATTACTGCCCCAGCCGGTAGACACTTGCGCACGTAAATCCGGAAACTCACTGCGCAGTTGCTTGAGGGCATCCAGCAGCACCACGTCACCAATGGTTTGCGGCACCCCCAGACGCAGCAGACCGCTGGGTGGCGTGTCGCTGGCCACCAACTCGCGCAAGGCATCCATCTCGCGCAGGATCGACAGACAGCGCTGATAAACCTGATTGCCCATCTGCGTTGGCTTGAGCGGCTTGGTGTTGCGGTCGAACAATTCGACGCCCAACGCCTGCTCGAAATTCTGCACCCGCCGGGTAATTGCCGGCTGGGTCAAGTCCAGCGATTGCGCCGCATGGCTGATCGACTGGCAACGAATCACCGCCACAAAGGCATCGATATCATCAATTTTCATTCGGACCGCACATAAAAAGACAGATAAGAGATAGGCGAAAAGCATAGTGGCATTTGCGGGTTGTGGATAGCGTGGAGTAACTAGACGATTGCAGCTGCGTTGGCCCACCGACGCCATCGCGAGCAAGCTCACTCCTACAGAGGACCGCGTTTCAGCTGTAGGAGTGAGCTTGCTCGCGATAGCTATATTGAGCACTCAAATCCTAAAGCTTCATATCGCTAGCTCTTTCTCAGCACCTTTGGTTATAACCTAATCATAAAATAATCGCATATTAGACTAAGCCATTATGTTTATATTAAGCCACGCATCAACCTGGCGCTGGTATAGACATGACACAGACCCGACACCCCGAACGACTCAGAGAATTCATTGGCGCGCTGGCCGAGCTGATCGACAGCAATCCTCGCGAGGGCGATCTGCTGCACCGCGGTGGCAAGCTGCTGGGTCAACTGGTCAGCCACGATGACTGGCTGCCTGACGAATACGCCATTCCCAGTCCCGAGCGCTATCAGCAATTCCTGCTGCACGCCGACTCCCGTCAGCGCTTTTCGATTGTCAGTTTCGTCTGGGGTCCTGGCCAAACCACGCCTATCCACGACCACCGCGTGTGGGGCCTGATCGGCATGTTGCGCGGCGCTGAATATTCCCAAGGCTTCGCCCGCAGCCCGGACGGCCGACTGGAGCGTGAGGGCCCGGCGATTCGTCTCGAACCCGGCCATGTCGAAGCCCTGTCGCCACGCAGTAATGACGTGCACCAGGTCAGCAACGCTTTCAGCGATCAGGTCTCGATCAGCATCCACGTTTATGGCGCCAACATCGGTGCTGTGCGGCGGGCGGTGTATCAGCCCGACGGCACTGAAAAACTGTTTATCTCCGGCTATTCCAACGCCTTTCTGCCCAACATCTGGGATCTGTCCAAAGAGAGCCCTGCCAAAGAGAGCCACGCACAATGACTCAGTCTGTTACCCGCTCATTCGCCGCTATCCGTCAGGCGCTGCTGGCTCATGAAGAACTCGCCCTGATCGACGTTCGTGAGGAAGCACCGTTCGCTGAAGCGCATCCGCTGTTCGCCGCCAACATCCCGCTGTCCAAGCTTGAGCTGGAAGTACTGTCACGCATCCCGCGTCTGGACACTGCCGTGACTGTCTATGACAACGGCGAAGGTCTGGCCCAGCGCGCCCTTGAGCGCTTACAGGCACTGGGTTACAGCGATGTGAAACTGCTAGATGGTGGCCTGCAGGGCTGGCGCGACGCTGGCGGTGAACTGTTCATCGACGTGAATGTGCCCAGCAAAGCCTTCGGCGAGCTGGTTGAACATCATCGCCACACACCTTCGCTGGCGGCTGAAGAAGTCTTGCAGTTGCTCGACTCCAAAGCCGACGTGGTAGTGCTCGATGCACGTCGTTACGACGAATACCAGACCATGAGCATCCCCAGCGGCATCAGTGTGCCGGGAGCTGAACTGGTACTGCGTGCCCGCGAACTGGCACCAGACCCGAGCACACGCATCATCGTCAATTGCGCGGGGCGCACTCGCAGCATCATTGGCACCCAATCATTGGTCAACGCTGGCATTCCCAATCAGGTGAGCGCCTTGCGCAACGGCACGATTGGCTGGCTGCTGGCGGGGCAGACACTGGACCACGGCCAGGCTCGCCGCTTTGCCGCAGTCAGCGAAGAAACCCGCGAAGTCGCCGAAGCAGATGCCCGCCGTGTAGCCGACAAGGCTGGCGTGCGCCGTGCAAGCCGCGCCGAGTTGAGCGGTTGGCAAGCTGACCCATCACGCACCACGTACCTGCTGGATGTGCGCACGCCGGAGGAATTCGCCAAAGGCCATTTGCCCAATGCACGTTCAACGCCGGGCGGCCAACTGGTACAGGAAACCGATCACTACGCCAGCGTGCGCGGTGCGCGTCTGGCACTGGTGGACGACGACGGCGTGCGCGCCAACATGTCCGCCTCCTGGCTGGCCCAACTGGGCTGGGAAGTTTTTGTGATCGACGGTCTGCAAGCCAGCGACTTCAGCGAACAAGGCGAATGGAACGCACCGATTCCTGCGCCCGCACAAGTGGAAGAAATCAGCCCGCACACCCTTGCCGAATGGCAGCAGCATGGTGATGTTGCAGTGCTGGATTTCACTGCCAGCGCCAACTACGTCAAGCAACATATTCCCGGCGCATGGTGGACGTTGCGGGCTCAACTGCAAGACGCATTGCAAAAAATACCTAAAGCAGAGCGCTACGTTTTGACCTGCGGCAGCAGCAAACTGGCGCGCCTTGCAGTGCCCGAAGTTGAAGCCCTGACCGGCAAGCAGGTGTTCCTGCTCAAGGACGGCACCGCCAGCTGGATCAAGGCCGGTCTGCCACTGGAAACCGGCGAAAGCCAACTGGCCTCACCGCGCATTGATCGCTATCGCCGCCCGTATGAAGGCACCGAAGCACCACGCGAAGCCATGCAGGCCTATCTGGACTGGGAGTTCGGTCTGGTGGACCAGCTCGCCCGTGACGGCACGCATGGTTTTCAGGTGATCTAGAAAACGATCTGCCCCTTCTCAAGAGCAGGACCCACCCCTCCAGGCGGAGGTCCTTGCCAGCAAACTCTTAGCCTGGAGATGCACCCATGCTGCGTAACACGTTCAACTTCAAGAAACTCCTGCTGGGCGCGCTGCTGAGCGTAACCCTCGGCCAACAGGCAATAGCGGCCGACCTCGAACCTTTGCTGGTCGCCAATCAGAAATCGACGATCAAGGCACTGCTGCAAGTCTCGGGCGAACTGAAGAACGTGCCTTACGAAATCAGGTTTTCCGAATTCCCTTCTGCCGCCCCGCTGGGGGAAGCGCTGAACGCCGGAGCCGTGGACATCGGTGCTTTGGGCGACGCGCCTTATGTCTTTGCCCTGGGTGCTGGCGCCCCCCTGAAAGTCGTCAATATTACCCACGCCGAAGGCCGTTTCACCACCGCGTTGCTGGTGCCCAAAGACTCTCCGGTCAAAACCGTCGCCGACCTCAAGGGCAAGCGCATCGTGACCGGGCGTGGTTCGATCGGTCATTACCTGGCGATAAAAGCCTTGCGTCAGGCAGGCCTGCAAACCAGCGATGTCACCTTCATCAATCTGCTGCCGGGTGAATCGCGCATTCTTTTGTCCAGCGGCGGTGCCGATGCGTGGGCCACATGGGACCCGTACACCACAGTCGCCACCACGCAGAGTCATGACCGGGTACTGATCAGCGGTAGCGAGCTGTTGAGCAATCACTTGTACCTGGCCGCGACCAGCAAGGCCATCGCCGACAAACGCGTGCAACTTGATGACTTCGTGGCACGGGTTGAACGCGCCTATCTGTGGAGCAACGCCCACCCTGCTGAATACGCCAAGGCTCAGGCGGCGATCACCGGCCTGCCGATCGAGGTTCATCTGGAAATCGCCAACGCCACCAAAATGAACCGGGTAGAGATCGACGACAACGTCATCAAGGACCTGCAAGCCACCGCTGATATTTACCAACAGGAAGGCATCCTGACCAAATCGATCGACGTCTCAAAAGGCTTCGACAAAAGCTTCAACGCTTCGCGTGCTCAGGTTGTGCAAACAGCCGCTCATTAATCCTCACATAAACCCATTCAGATTCAGGAGCACGCTCATGAGCAAGCCTCGTCAAAAAGAGCCACGTCAATTGAAGCTGGGCGCAATGGTCCACGGTGTCGGTCACGGCTGGGGCGAATGGCGCCACCCGAACGCTCAGGCAGATGCCAGCGTTAACTTCGGCTATTACAAACAGCAGGCGAAACTGGCAGAAGCGGCCAAATTTGATTTCGTATTCATCGCCGACAGCCTGCACATCCACGAGAAATCCAGCCCACATTATTTGAACCGTTTCGAACCGCTGACCATCCTGTCGGCACTGGCAGCGACCACGGAAAATATCGGACTGGTGGCGACCGTCACCGTGAGCTACACCGAACCGTTTCAGGTCGCGCGACAAATCTCTTCGCTGGATCACATCAGTGGTGGCCGTGCTGGCTGGAACGTCGTGACGTCGTGGCTCAGCGGCACTGCCGATAACTTCAGCAAAGGCGAACACCCGCCGCATCCCGTGCGCTACCGCATCGCCAAGGAACATGTATCGGTGGTCAAAGGCCTGTGGGATTCATGGGAAGACGACGCCTTTGCCCGCAACAAGAAGACCGGCGAGTTTTTCACCCCGGGCAAGCTGCATGCGCTGAATCACAAAGGCGAGTTCTTCTCGGTCAAAGGCCCGCTGAACATCGCCCGCTCAAAGCAGGGCCACCCGCTGATTTTCCAGGCAGGGACTTCCGAGGACGGACGCAACTTCGCCGCAGAATATTCAGACGCAATTTTCGTTCATGCGGAGTCGCTGGAAGAGGCACAGGCTTACTACCGGGATCTGAAAAAGCGTGCGGTGGGGTTTGGCCGAAACGCACTGGACTTGTCGATCCTGCCAGGCATTCGCCCGATTGTCGGTCGCGATGAAGCCGAGGTTGAAAGCCGCTATCAACAGGCCGTGGAACTGGTCAGCATCGAAGACGCCATCGTCGCGCTGGGTCGCCCGTTCAATGATCACGACTTCAGCCAATACCCGCTGGACTCGCCGTTCCCGGAACTGGGCGACCTGGGTTCCAACAGTCAGAAAGGCGGCTCGGACCGGATCAAACAACTGGCTAAGGATGAAGGCCTGACGTTGCGCGAAGTGGCGCTGTTCTTCTCCCGACCACGCCGCGAATTCGTCGGCACAGCCGAGCAGGTGGCCGACACGATCCAGACCTGGTTCGAACACGAGGCAGCCGATGGTTTCATCATCAACTCGCTACTGCCGGATGGCTTGCAGTACTTCGCTGAACTGGTGGTGCCGGTCTTGCAAGAGCGTGGTTTGTTCCGCAGCGAATACAGCGGCTCTACGTTGCGCGAGCACTTCAACCTGCAAGTGCCGCAAAACCGCTACGCGCAGCAGGAAGAAACTGAGCTGGCCTGACTCCTGTTGGAGCGAGGCTTGGTCTGGGCCGCATCCGGACGAAGAACGGTACGCGAGATATCTGACGCACCGCGGTGACAGCTTCGCGGGCGAGCCTCGCTCCAACAAGTAAATAAAGGAAACCCCATCAATGAGCGCACTCCCCCTTCGCCCTGTTGCTGCCAGCGTTAGCAACATCGAGTCCGCCGAGGCCTTCACTGCCCGGCTGGCATCGATCACCGCTGCCCTGGGCGCAACTGCCCAGCGCTATGACGACAGCGGCGAGTTTCCCCATGAGAATTTTCGCCTGCTGCACGAGCACGGTCTGCTCGGGCTGACCGTCCCCTCCGAACTGGGTGGCGGCGGTGCCGACCTGCCGAAAGCGCTGCAAACCATCAGCGCCGTCGCTCAGGGCGAGCCGTCCACCGCGTTGATTCTGGTCATGCAATACATCCAGCATGCACGCCTGCAACAGAGCAAAAGCTGGCCGGAGCATCTGCGCCTGAAAGTGGCGAAAGAAGCCGTGCGCGACGGTGCTTTGATCAACTCGTTGCGGGTCGAACCGGATCTCGGCACACCTGCTCGCGGCGGCCTGCCTGCGACCACTGCACGACGTACCGACGAAGGCTGGCGTATCAGCGGCAGCAAGATTTACTCCACCGGCAGCCATGGCTTGACCTGGTACAACGTCTGGGCACGCAGCGACGATGCCGATCCGCTGGTAGGTGGCTGGCTGGTACACAAAAACACACCGGGCATTCGCATCATTGAAGACTGGGATCACTTGGGCATGCGTGCGACGTGCAGCCATGAAGTGATCTTCGAGGACGTGCTGGTACCGCTGGAAAACGCCGTCAGCGTCAGCCCATGGAGTGCCCCCCAGGCGGAGCTCGACCCGACAGGCTTCATGTGGATGTCGGTCTTGCTGTCCTCGGTTTACGACGGCGTTGCCCGCTCAGCGCGTAACTGGTTCGTGCAGTGGCTCGAAGAACGCAAACCGTCCAACCTCGGTGCTGCGCTATCGACGCTACCGCGTTTTCAGGAGGTGGTTGGCGAGATCGACACACTGCTGTTCAACAACCATAGCCTGTTGCAATCGGCTGCCACCGGCCTGACCCCACCGGCTCATGCAGCGCAGATCAAATACCTGGTGACAACCAACGCGATTCGCGCGGTGGAACTGGCAATCGAAGCGTCCGGCAACCCCGGTCTGTCACGCAGTAATCCACTGCAACGGCATCTGCGCAACGTGCTCTGCGCGCGCATTCACACCCCGCAGAATGACGTGACACTGATAGGCATAGGCAAAGCGGCGTTTGCGCAGCGGGAGAAAACTGCGGATTGATGTCGATACCGCAGGACTGGCTTTAGCCGGGAGCGCGCCGGAACATTCACTGGATTTCCTTCGCCTGAAATACCGCTCTCCCGGCTAAAGCCGGTCCTACGAGATGCCAGAATTAATGCGCAATTGAACTGGATGCAGCCTTACCGCATCATCACCGGCGGTTCAAACGCTGTGACGCCCGGCAACACCCCGTCCCACTTCACAATTTCAACCGTCGCCGTTTGCGCCGAGCAGCCTTGGGACAGGCTTGAGGAGCCGACATCCTCAGTAACCACATTCGGATTGCCATGTTTTTCCAGGCTGCCCGGTTCGCCATGCACCAGCGGGTCGAACCACGCACCCGTTGCGATCTGGACCACGCCAGGACGAATATTGTCCGAGACAATCACTCCCGCCAGAAAAGCCCCACGCTCATTGAAAACCTTGACTACATCACCGTAGCTAATGCCCCGTGCCCGTGCATCTTCGGTATTAAGGGTCAGGGGTTCACGATGTTGAATCTTCGACGCACGACTGTAGCTGCCATGATCGTACTGGCTATGCAGCCGGGTTTTCGGCTGATTGGACAGCAGGTGCAACGGGTAATCTGCCCCCGGCTTGTCTAGCCATACCGGGTGACCAGGGCAGTCGGTGTAACCGAACCCGGCAATGCGCTCGGAGAAAATTTCTATGCGACCCGACGGGGTTGGCAATGGATGGGCGTCCGGGTCATTGCGGAAGGCTTGCAGCAAGACAGTATCCAGCTCTGGATACTCGACTTCGAACAGACCGTCGCGCCAGAACTGATCGTAGTCGGGCAATTGAATGCCGAACTCCCCCGCCCTGCCCCGTGACTCTTCATAAATGTGCCGCAGCCAGCCCGTCACATCGCGGCCTTCAGTGAAGCTTTCGGCAAAGCCCAACCGCCCGGAAAGCTCGGCCAGAATCGCATAATCATCGCGGGACTCACCCACCGGCTCAATGGCCTGTTGCATGGCGATCATGAAGCGATCCGATGCTGAACTGCCGATATCGTTACGCTCCAGCGCCGTCGTGGCAGGCAGCACAATGTCGGCGTACTTGGCCTGCGCGGTCCAGAACTGTTCGTGGACAATGATAGTTTCAGGACGCTGCCAGGCGTGCAGCAGACGGTTGAGGTCCTGATGGTGGTGAAAGATATTGCCGCCCGCCCAGTACACCAGGCGGATGTCCGGATAATGCCGCTGCTGACCGTTGTAATCGAAAGCAGCTCCGGGGTTGAGCAGCATGTCCACGACCCGCGCCACCGGAATGAACTCTTTGACGGGGTTCCGCCCTTGGGAAAAACGTGGCCCGGAAAACGCCTTGCGGCCACTGCCGGTGTTATTCATGCAGCCATAGCCAAGCCCAAAACCACCACCCGGCAACCCGATTTGCCCCAGCAGCGCGGCCAGCGTCACGGTCATCCAGAACGGTTGCTCGCCATGCACCGAGCGCTGCAAGGAATAGGCGATATTGATCATGGTGCGCTTGCTGGCCATGCGTCGAGCCAGGTCAGTAATCTGCGCAGCCGGAATATCCGTCAGCGCCTGAGCCCATTCAGGGTCTTTAGGCTGACCATCGGTAACGCCCAACAAGTAATCGCGGAAGCGCTCATAGCCCACCGCATAACGCTGCACAAAATCTTCATTGTGCAGGCTTTCGGTAACCAACACGTAAGCCAAAGCCATCATTAAGGCGGTGTCGCTGCCGGGCCGCACCGGCAGCCATTCGTTGCGCGCCGGGCCCACCAGATCATCGCGCAGCGGGCTGACGTTGACGAACTCCACGCCCGCCGCAGACATGTCTTGCAGGGCCGTAGCCAACAAGTGGTCACTGGCACCACCGGGGCTGGTCTGGGCATTTTTGGCAGGCAAGCCGCCGAACGCGACGAACAGCTCGCAATGCTGCGCAAGATTTTTCCATGAGGAATGTGCCGCCAGCAGCCAATCCATGTTGCCGACGATGTGCGGCATCAATACCCGCCCGGCGCCAAGGCTGTAGCTGTCAACGCTGGCCACGTAACCGCCAAAGCCATTGAGGAAACGGTGTAGCTGGCTTTGTGCATGGTGGAAGCGCCCAGCACTGCCCCAGCCGTAACTGCCGCCGAAAATCGCCTGATTGCCGTGTTCGGATTTAACACGCTTCAGTTCCTTGGCGACCAACTCCAGCGCTACGTCCCAGGAGACCTCCACGAAGGGTTCCTGACCGCGCAACTCAGGGTTGCGACCGTGCCCTTCGATCTGCCCCTCTAGAAAACTACGCCGCACTGCAGGCCGCCGGATACGCGTGGGCGATGTCAGCGCAGCAGCCACTGAATCACCGATCGGCGATGGATCGCTGTCCCACTCCACCGGCACCAAGGCGCGCAATTCGCCGTCGACGACTTGCGGGCGATAAGCCCCCCAATGCAGCGAAGTGAAACTCATGGCGCAATGCTCCTGTGGCGAAACCCCTGCTAAAACTGGCTAAACCATAACATTCGGCTCTTTATTCACTAAATTCATTTTTAGAATGGGTTTATATGCAAAGAAAACGAGCCTGTAGAAATGCACCTGGGCTTTTGTTGGAGCGAGGCTTGCCCGTGAAGAACGTTAACGCAGTGGCGCCTGATACACCGAGGCAACCGGTTCGCGGGCAAGCCTCGCTCCAACAGACCCGAATTAAAGTCAGGGGGTCAGGCCCTGCATCACCCCGCCTGAATCTTGAACCTCGCCACGGTCTGATGCAGCGTCCCGGCCATTTGCGCCAGTTCGTGCCCTGCCGTATTGGTGTGTTGCGCCCCCTGCAAGACTTGATCGGACAAGCTGCGAATACCCACCAGATTACGATCCACCTCGCGCGCCACCAATGCCTGCTCCTCGGTAGCGCTGGCAATCATCATGTTGCGCTCGTTGATCTGCGAGATGGAGCGGGTGATTTCCTCAAGGGCATCGCCCGAACGCCTGGCAATCAACAGCGTGGCCTGCACCAGCTCGCTGCTGCTGTGCATGGCCGATACGGCTTGACCGGTGTCGAGACGGATGTTGCCAATCATCTGCTCGATTTCCTGCGTCGAAACCTGAGTACGATGGGCCAGCGCCCGCACTTCATCGGCCACCACCGCAAAACCCCGGCCGGCATCACCGGCACGAGCAGCCTCGATCGCCGCGTTGAGCGCCAACAGATTGGTCTGTTCGGCAATGCTGCGGATCACATCCAGTACGCTGCTGATGTCCTGCACCCGCCCGGCCAACTGCTGAATACGCCCGGATGTGTCGGTGACACCGTCCGCCAGCGTACTGATCGAGGCAACGGTTTCCTGAACCTGTTGCCGACCACGCTGGGCGGTTTGTTCCGACTCGCGGGACGCTTCACTGGTACTCACCGCGTTGCGCGCCACTTCATCGACGGCCGCTGTCATCTGGTTGACTGCCGCCGCTGCCTGTTCGATTTCCAGTCCCTGGGCCTGCAGGCTGTTACTGGTCTGGCTACTGACTGCACTCAGTTGCTCGGAGGAACTGGCCACGCGATCCACTGAGCTGGCAATGCCGCGGACCATTTCATTGAGGTTCTGCTGCATGTCACGCATGTTCATCATCAGGCTGCCGCTGTCGCCAGCGCGCAGCGGCACCGCAATCGTCAGGTCACCCTGTGCAATCCGGCTCAGGATCCGCGCCGCCTCATCAGGCTCACCGCCCAACGGACGAATCACGCTACGCGTCACGATCACCGCCGCAGCTACTACTAGCGTGATGCACGCCAACAACAGGGCCAGCAAATTACGCTGCGCATCGCTGTACAAACGTTGCGCGACTTGCTCGCGCTCAGCGAAAACCCGCCCCTGCAACGCCATCAATTCATCCAGGCTTTTATAGACTTCCTGCTCGGCGGGGATGACTTTTTGCTGTAGCTGAGTCATGGCTGCATCGGTTGCACCCTGCTTGATCAGGGTTTGCACCTGAACGAAGGTTGCAACGTACGCCTCGCGATTTTTCTTCAGGGCCTGATAACCGCTTTTGCCTTCAGGCATGTAGAGCAACGGCTCAAGGGTCTCGAACGCCTGACTGATGCGCTTTTTAGTGGCATCGATGGCATCGTGCGTTTGCTGGTTGTCTTTGTTGAGCAGCAAGTCTCGGGTGTTCTTGCCGTTATCACGCACGCCAGTGGCAATGACCATCATGGGTGCGATTTTCGGCCAGTCTTCCTTGACGATGACCACCGCTTGATCCTTGAGTGTCGCCATGTCCTGCAAGGCATAAAGAACCATGCCAGCCAAAGCCAAAGGAGCAATTGCGAAGCCGATGACAATCCGTTTAGCGGTACTCAGTTTGGCCATTTTACTGCTCCATGTTCAGACAACTGCCCGACGGCCAAACCGTCGGGCAGACCACTCACTCCACTGCGAGCTGTACAGCCTGGCCGTCAAAACGCACAGGCCAGACCCGCAAACGCTGCTCCGGATACTCCAGACAGCTGCCATCCTTCAAACGAAAGTGCTGCTTGTACAGCGGCGAGGCAATCACCAGATCGCCCTTGATGCTGCCGATCAATCCACGCCCAATGACATTGACCCCGGACTGAGGATCGCGATTGTCCACCGCGTAAAGCTGACCGTCCTCGGCGTCCGGCAGGTAGAACAGCGCGACCTGCGCGCCGTCCAGCCATACCACCACGCCTGAGTTGGTCACCAGATCTTCGCGGTTGCAAACCGTATGCCACGCGGCATTCAGGTTCTGTGCAAAGGTAGATTCGCTACGCTGGATAGTTGCCAGGCTCATCAGAGTGCCTCCTCGACGACAGGAATAAGGTTCAATTCAGCAGCCGTGGCCGGACGACGCTGGCCGCGCTCTTCAACAAAATGAATGTCCGGGTCAGCACGCTTGTCGTTGACGAAGGTGCGGAAGCGCTTGAGCTTTTCCGGACTCTTGAGGGTGTTGGCCCATTCGCATTCGTAGCGGTCGACCACCAGTTGCATCTGCGCTTCCAGCTCTGCGCCCAGCCCAAGGCTGTCGTTGATGATCACGTCCTTGAGGTAATCCAGGCCGCCCTCCAGGCTTTCACGCCATACCGAAGTACGTTGCAGCTTGTCCGCGGTGCGGATGTAGAACATCAGGAACCGGTCGATGTAGCGGATCAGCGTGTCGTCATCCAGGTCGGTGGCGAACAGTTCGGCATGGCGCGGACGCATGCCGCCATTCCCGGAGATGTAGAGGTTCCAGCCCTTCTCGGTGGCGATCACGCCGACGTCTTTGCTCTGCGCTTCGGCGCACTCACGGGTACAGCCGGAGACCGCGAACTTGAGCTTGTGCGGTGAGCGCAAGCCTTTGTAGCGATCCTCGATGGTCAGGGCCATTTGCACGCTGTCCTGCACACCGTAACGGCACCAGGTACTGCCGACGCAGGACTTCACCGTTCGCGTCGATTTACCATAGGCATGCCCGGTCTCGAACCCGGCTTCGATCAGCTCCGACCAGATGTCTGGCAACTCATGCAGTTGCGCGCCAAACAGGTCGATGCGCTGGCCACCGGTGATCTTGGTGTACAGGTCATATTTCTTGGCAACGACGCCAATGGCGATCAGCTTGTCTGCGGTGATTTCGCCACCCGCGATGCGCGGCACGACCGAGTAAGTGCCGTTCTTCTGCATGTTGGCCATGAAGGTGTCGTTGGTGTCCTGCAAAGGCACCAGCGAGGCGTCCATGATCGGCTGGTTCCAGCACGATGCCAGAATCGACCCCACGGCCGGTTTGCAGATATCGCAACCGGTATGCCCACGACCGTGTTTGGCAAGCAGTTCTTCAAACGTCTGCACACCCTCGACGCGAACCAGCGCGTACAACTCCTGACGGGTGTAGGCAAAGTGTTCGCACAGGCTTTTATCAACGCTGACGCCACGGGCAATCAGCTCGTGTTCAAACACCGTTTTCAATAAAGCGGCGCAACCGCCGCAACCGGTGCAGGCCTTGGTCGAAGACTTGAGCACACCCAGATCGGTACAACCGCCATCAATGGCCGAGCAGATCGCGCCTTTCGTGACGTTGTGGCACGAACAAATAGTCGCGGTTTCCGGCAGCGAAGCAGGACCCAGGGTCGGTGCGCCCGCTGAGCTTGGCAGGATCAGGCTGGCCGGTTCGGCCGGCAGCGTGATTGCGTTCTGCATGTATTGCAGCAGGGTGTCGTAGTAGCTGTTGTCGCCCACCAGCACCGCGCCGATCACATGCTTGCCGGATGCATCGACCACCAGACGGCGATAGCTGGCGGTGGTCTGATCGATGAATTGATAGCTGCGCGAGCCTGGTGTGTGGCCGTGGGCATCGCCAATAGAGCCTACGTCGACCCCCAGCAGTTTCAGTTTGGTGGACATATCTGCGCCCATGAAGGGATCAGCTTCGCCACCGCACAAGGCCGTCGCTACGGCGCGTGCCATCTGGTAACCCGGCGCAACCAGGCCAAAGATGCTGCCGTTCCATGCCGCGCACTCACCAATCGCGTAGATATCCGGATCACTGCTCAGGCACTGGCCATCAATGCTGACGCCGCCGCGCGGACCAATGTCCAGACCGCACTGGCGAGCCAGCGCATCCTGTGCACGAATACCTGCCGAGAACACGATGAGGTCGGTTTCGAGGAATTCGTCGTTGCCGAAGTTCATCCGGTAGCGATATTCCTCACCCGCCGTGATCGACTGCGTACCACGAGCCAGATGCACGCCAACCCCGAGTTGCTCGATACGATCCTTGAGGGCAATACCGCCCTGCTCGTCCAGCTGCACCGGCATCAAGCGCGGCGCGAACTCTACGACGTGTGCTTCGAGGCCAAGGCTTTTCAGGGCATTCGCCGCTTCCAGCCCCAGCAAGCCGCCACCAACCACCACGCCACGAATGGCATTGGTGGCCGCAGTGCGGATTGCATCCAGATCTTCGAGGGTGCGGTAAACCAGACGTGAATCACCGTGGGCGCCTTCAATCGGCGGCACAAACGGGTAAGAACCAGTGGCCAGCACCAGCTTGTCGTAATGCACACTGCCGCTGGCGGTAATGATTTTGTGGCCGTCGCGGTCAATCTCCAGCACTTGAGTGCCCAGGTGCAGCGTGACGCCAGGCGTCTGATACAGCGCAGCATCGGAAAGCGCCAACGACTCCGCGTCACGGCCGGTGAAGTACTCGGACAAATGCACACGGTCATAAGCGCGCATGAGCTCTTCGCCAAACACATGCAGTTGATAGTGCTGCAGCGCGCCACCGGCGATCAATTGCTCGACACAGTGGTGTCCGACCATGCCATTGCCGATCACGATCAGGGTTTTCAGGGGGTTCGAAGGATCAATACTGGCGTTCATAGATAGCACCCGACCAAAGCCAATCACGGAATAAAAAGCAAAAAAAAGCGCCTGAAACCTTGCGGTTTCAGGCGCCTTTGCCTGTTCGTTTGGTGGTTAACCCGGCCTCTATGCCTGATCCACCCATAGTGCCCTGGCCTTGTTGGCTGATCGATCTTCGTTGACCGACGGGGCTGCCCACTCGACTACGTTCGCGGTGGACCTGACTGGAGATAATGCAGCGTTTGTGCCAGCCAGCGCCTAAACCAAAAAACCCTTGTAAAGCCCGACTCCAGATACGGATATACCGGCTGCTCAATGCGATGCGATTCGTCACCCGGCGCATCCCCATGGTGCAAACCGGGCATTTGCGGCTTTATATAAGTGCAGAAATTTTTCTGCAGCGACGTTCAGACATGGATCCAGATCAATAAAAAAGCCAGGCAAGTCGACTACCCTCGCGATTTCGCGACCGACGCCCACTCATGCCAAACCTTGCTGCTTCGACCTCCTTAGCTCCCAGCCCCGCTCCCGAACTGCTGGCCCCGGCCGGCACCTTGAAAAACATGCGCTATGCCTTCGCCTACGGCGCCGATGCGGTGTACGCGGGTCAGCCGCGCTACAGCCTGCGAGTGCGCAATAACGAATTCGACCATGCCACGTTGGCGATCGGCATCCAGGAAGCGCACACGCAGGGCAAACGTTTTTACGTCGTAGTGAACATCGCGCCACACAACGCCAAACTGAAGACCTTCCTCAAAGATCTGGAGCCGGTGATCGCCATGGGGCCCGACGCGTTGATCATGTCCGACCCCGGCCTGATCATGCTGGTGCGCCGTCATTTCCCACAGATGCCGATTCACTTGTCGGTACAGGCCAATACCGTGAACTGGGCCAGCGTCGAATTCTGGCAACTTCAGGGCGTGAGCCGAATCATCCTGTCCCGTGAGCTGTCGCTTGAAGAGATCGACGAAATACGCCAGCGAGTGCCCGCCATGGAGCTGGAAGTTTTTGTCCACGGCGCACTGTGCATGGCCTACTCCGGCCGCTGCCTGTTGTCGGGCTACATCAACAAACGCGACGCCAATCAGGGCAGTTGCACCAATGCCTGCCGCTGGAAATATTCAGCTCGGGAAGCGACGGAAAATCAACTTGGCGACATCGTGCAGACCTTTCAGCCGGAACCGACGCTAGGCCAAGGCACGCCGACTGATCAGGTGTTTCTGCTGCAGGAAGCCAACCGCCCGGACGAACTGATGCCCGCCTTCGAAGACGAGCACGGCACCTACATCATGAACTCCAAGGACCTGCGCGCCGTACAGCATGTCGAGCGTCTGACGCACATGGGCGTGCACTCACTGAAAATCGAAGGCCGAACCAAATCCCACTTCTATTGCGCACGCACCACGCAGGTCTACCGCCGCGCCATTGACGACGCGGTAGCCGGTCGTGAATTCGACCGCAGCCTGATGGGCGATCTGGAATCTCTGGCCCAGCGCGGCTACACCGAAGGCTTCCTGCGCAGGCATGTGCATGATGAATATCAGAACTACCAGCACGGCAACTCGATTTCGGAGAAGCAGCAATTCGTCGGCGAACTGACCGGCGAACGACGTAACGGGCTGGCTGAAGTCCGGGTCAAAAACCGCTTCAATCTGGACGATAACCTTGAACTAATGACGCCCAGAGGCAACATCCACTTCGATCTGGAGTACTTGCAGAACGTAGAAGGCGAAGCCATCGGTGTTGCACCGGGGGATGGCCATACGGTTTACATACCGATGCCTGAAGGAGTGGATTTGAGGTTTGGGTTGTTGATGCGGGATGTGCGAGAGGGGTGAGGCCTACTGATGATGTCCTCTGCCCTTTAAAAAGAATCATGTAAGGCTCACGAGGCAAAAAATGTTAACTATATGGCTCTTTTTATAGAAATGTAATCTATATGGCTCTTTAACCTTGACGAGAGCCATATAGATTACATACTGCGTATCTCACACCGAGACAGCGCTATGAAAACCACACTGCTTGATCAAATCCGCCAACGTCGACTTGCTCTTGGATTAAAAATTCAGGAGATGCCGTTACTTGCAGGTCTCACAAGACAGCAGTACGGCAAAATCGAAGCAGGCGGTAACCCACGACTCAACACACTCGATCAGATTGCTGAAGGATTAGAGTCAGCGTTGGTTCTTGTGCCCAAATCGAGGCTTGCTGCCGTTCAACGGCTTCTTGCCAACGAAGACCAGCCTGCCCTCAATCAACGTTACCCTGAAACTACAGGGCAAACTCAGACAGTGACCGAAGAAGCTGAAAACCCGTGGGGAGACCTCTAATGGTCAAAGAAACGGTTTCAGCTTTACGACTGACCCTTCAGGGTGAAAACGTCGGTTACGTTGCAGGCTACTCCAATGGCAAGAACGTATTTACGCTAGCGCCCGAGTACGTCCACAACGAGAGCCGGCAGCCATTAACACTGTCCCACAGCAACCCCGTATCTCTGGCCCGTCAACTGGCGACAAGCCATCCGTACATCAGCAGCCATAAATTGCACGCAGTGCTCAGCAACCTGCTTCCCGAAGGCGCATTACGGGATTTCCTGTCGCAGGCGATGAAGGTTCATCGGGACAATGAATTCCCGCTGCTCGGCTGGCTGGGCCGAGACCTCCCAGGAGCTCTGATTGCTCACCCGCTGGATGCCTCGGAAATCCCGCAAATGGCTCTCCGGCACCACGGAAAAATCCAGCCTACCGTTATCGATATTCCTGACAGCCGAGCGCATTTTTCCCTGGCCGGTGTGCAAATGAAATTTTCCATGCGAGACCAGGATGGGCGCTACATAACCGGTGCCCCCGACGCTCCGGGAGACTGGATTATTAAAACGCCGTCGACCGTGCATCCTTTTGTGCCGCTCAATGAATACACAGCAATGACACTCGCCGCCCTTGCTGGCGTCGACATCCCCGAGATAAAGCTGATCCCGATGAGCAACATCGAGGCGCTCCCCAACATAAATCTGCCGAACGAGCAGTACGCCTTCGGAATACGTCGATACGATCGATTGCCAGACAACCAGCGCGTCCATTCAGAAGACTTTGCGCAGATTTTCTTTGCCTACGCCCACGACAAATATCGCGCTGCCAGTTATGACCAGATAGGGAAGCTGATTTATCAAAACTCGCGTCAAGGCCAGCGAGACGCCGCGCAGATGGCGGTTCGACTACTGATCAACATCTTGCTGGCGAACGGCGACGCGCATCTCAAGAACTGGAGCATGATTTATCCAGATGGCCGCAACGCCGAGCTCTCACCTGCTTACGACATCGTGGTAACCAAGGCCTACATCCCAGACGAGAGCCAATTTGCTCTGAATATGGGCAGGAGCAAAAACTGGTACGAGGTCTCCATGGAGGACTTCAGGAAGTGGGCGGAATATGGGGATATTCCGTGGCGTCCGGTGCTCTACAACCTCAGAGCGGCGCTGGAGAAAGCACGCACCTTCTGGCCACCTGCGCTGGATGGGAGTCAGATGGCGGAAGATCAGAAGAAGGTTTTGCGTGAACATTGGAAGCAGCTTCATGCTGATTTCCGGATTGGGTGACTTGCAGCGGATCTTTGCCCTGCTACTGACACCACGCTGTCGCACAGCGAACATGTGGCCTGTAGGCGCTGCCGAAGGCTGCGATGGCGGTGTCTGAGGATAAACGTTTCGCAGCCTTCGGCAGCGCCTACAGAAATGCACTTCCCATAAGCGTAAAGCCAGAGATCAAAAAACGCACAAACAAAAACGCCGCTCTATTGAGCGGCGTTTTCGTTAAATATGGAGCGGGAAACGAGACTCGAACTCGCGACCCCGACCTTGGCAAGGTCGTGCTCTACCAACTGAGCTATTCCCGCAATGGCGTCCCCTAGGGGACTCGAACCCCTGTTACCGCCGTGAAAGGGCGGTGTCCTAGGCCACTAGACGAAGGGGACACACTAACTGAAACACATGGTGTGTATTTCAGTGCCCAAATCCAGGTCCGAAGACCGGGTTCTGGTTTCACTCAGCCTCGCCCTAAAGCAAGACTGCATAAACTGGAGCGGGAAACGAGACTCGAACTCGCGACCCCGACCTTGGCAAGGTCGTGCTCTACCAACTGAGCTATTCCCGCAATATGGCGTCCCCTAGGGGACTCGAACCCCTGTTACCGCCGTGAAAGGGCGGTGTCCTAGGCCACTAGACGAAGGGGACACACGTACAACTTCACTGCTTAACTTGCGCTTGGCTAGGTGCTTTACGCTGTAAGTGGCGCGCATTCTATGGATGGATTGAGGGGTCGTCAACCCCAATGTGAAAATTTATCTAAATCAATGACTTCGCCTGCTTTAACCGACCGCTTGGCGCCGTATGCTTCAGCTATTTATGGATTGGCCGACAAACTACAAGCAGTGCATCTATGCGCAATAGTGCTTAGCCACTACACTCACTTCAATTTTTCGACTACAGCTATATAGAGGTTCGCGCGGTGACTCCACTGATGATTACCCTGATGGTAGTAGCCGGCATTGCGCTCCTGATCGCGATCGGCTATCTCAACCATGTGGCAGAAAACTCCAAGCTGGATAAAGCGCGAACGAAGATCGAGCTCAGCGACCGCCTGCGCCGCTGCACTGAAATTTCCGAGACGTTCCCGGGCCAGCTGGTTACCCCTGCTTTAAAGCTGTTGATGACCCGTCTTGAGCTCAATGTCACGCAACGCATGCTGGCCTTGGACAAGACCAACGCACAGCTGAAAACCCGCGTCGATGAACTGAACACCCTGGTTGCGCAAGGCGATGCCATTGCGGTGAGCAACCCGGCGAGCCCGATCCTGACTGAAGCCAAGGCCAAAGACGTACGCTTTCTGTTAGAAGCGCTGCATGGCCAGGTCACTCGCGCCGCTCACGACGGTTTCCTGCAGACCAGCGAAGCCAAGCACTGGATTCGCGAGATCCGCAACATTCTGGTGATGCTGCATATCGAGTTCTTCAACAACCTGGGCCAGGCTGCACTGCAACAGGATCAGCCAGGTCAGGCGCGTCTGGCGTTCGAGCGTGGCGTGCAGTACCTGAAAAACCAGCCCGACCCTGTGACCTATCAGGCCGCTTTGCTGGCGATGGAAAAACAGCTGGCCCGTGCCAACTCCATGGTACTGACCAACATCGCACCGACCGAAGACGACGACAACGCCCTGACCGAAGGCCTGAAGGCTGACGACACCGAATCGGAATGGAAGAAAAAGGTCATCTACGACTGATAGACGACGGATTGGCGCATACGCCCGGGGCGTGTGCGCCAATGAGGTTTCAGCAATCAGTTGCTTTCAGAAAGATAGCTGCCAACTGCTCTATGCCCGCCTGATCCAGCTCCGAAAAACGTCCAACGCTCGGACTGTCCAGATCCAACACCCCAATCAAGCGCCCTTCCTTCACCAACGGCACAACCAGTTCGCTGTTCGATGCGCTGTCGCAGGCGATATGGCCCGGGAACTCATGCACATCTTCTACACGCTGGGTTTGCCGACTCTGCGCAGCGGCGCCGCACACACCACGGCCAAAAGGGATACGGACACAGGCAATCTGCCCCTGAAACGGCCCCAGCACCAGTTCTTCATTACGATTCAGGTAAAAGCCCGCCCAGTTCAGGTCATCGATCTGGCTGTACAAAAAGGCCGAGAACTGCGCGGCGTTCGCGATGAAGTCTTTCTCGTCCGCCAGCAGGGACTCCAGTTGAGCGGCCAGCAAGCTATAGCCATCCAGCCCCGCGCCAGCACTTTGCAAATCAATCATGGTTGTTGCTCCAACAATTTCAAACCTACCCAGTAACGTGCGAATTGATAGGCACACCGGCCATTGCGGTTGCCCCGTCCGGTCGCCCAGCGGATCGCGTGCTTGTCCAGTTCCTCATCGCGCTGCCAGGCAAGACCGGCAGCCAGAGCGAGTTGCGTGATCCAGTGCTCAACCACATTCAGGTAATGCTCCTGAGTGAAGGGATAGAACGACAGCCACAGACCAAAACGATCCGACAGGGCAATTTTGTCTTCTACCGCTTCGCTTGGGTGCAACTCGCCATCAACCTGTTGCCAGTTGAGATTGTCGCTCTCCTTTTCCGGTACCAGATGACGCCGGTTGGAGGTGGCGTAGAGCAATACGTTGTCCGGTGCCTGCTCCAGAGAACCATCAAGCACACTCTTCAGAACCCGGTAGTCGCTCTCCCCTGCCTCAAAAGACAGGTCGTCGCAAAACAATACGAAGCGCTGCGGCAGCTTTTGCAGTTGCTCGACGACACGTGGCAAATCACCCAAATGGTCGCGTTCGATTTCAATCAGCCGCAAGCCCGCCTGGGCATACTCGGCGAGCAGCGCGCGAATCAGCGAAGATTTACCCGTCCCGCGCGAACCCCAGAGCAACGCATGGTTAGCGGGCAAGCCATCAATGAACTGACGCGTATTGCGCCCTAACTGCTCACGCTGAAGATCCACCCCAATCAAATCAGACAAGCGCATGTCGAGGCTGACCTCAAGCGGCAACAGATAACCGCTACGGCCTTCACGAACCCAGCGTGCCGCCATGGCGTGTGACCAGTCGACCGCTTCGCGGGGCGCAGGTAGCAGGGGCTCCAGTCGCGCCAACACGGCGTCGGCGCGTTCGAGAAAAGCATTCAAACGAGAATCCACAATGGCTCCTTGATTAATACGCGGTAAACACGGTGGAACAGGCTTGAGCCGTTACACATATGAATAAAAATGTGCCGACGCCCTCCCGGCTAAAGCCGGCCCACCTTCATTTCAATCCAGTTAACTATAAGTTGCTTGATGAGAGCCAGCGCCGATCGGCTATGCTTGCCCCCGCGAAGGAAACGAGAAGTGGCAAAACCCTTATGGATATAGCGTTTACTAACCGGCTCTCGTATAAACAGGCTCGCCTGACAGTGCTGCTCGGCTTCATTCTGGGAACGCTGCTAAGCGTGTTTCAAATTGCCATCGATTATGCCAGCGAAGATGCTTCCATCGATCGTGAAATTCGCTCTCTGCTGGAAATCAGCCACAACACCGCTTCGCGTATTGCCTACAACATCGACGCCGAACTGGCTCAGGAACTGACGCTGGGTCTGCTGCAATCACCTGCGGTAGTCGGTGCCAGACTGACCGATAACAACAATGTGGTGCTTTCCAGTGTCGAGCGCCCGTTCTCGCAGAGTCGCTACCGGATCGTCAGTGACTTCCTCTTCGGTGAGAGCCGCCAGTTCGAAGCCCCCCTGAATCTGGCGCATTTACCCAATGAATCGATTGGCACGCTGCGCCTGAACGTCGACACCTTTGCTTTTGGCAACCATTTCCTGCAGCGCTCGGGCATCACGCTGCTCAATGGTTTCATGCGCAGCCTGATTCTGGCGGGCGTGCTGACTTTGCTGTTCTATATGACGCTGACCAAACCCTTGGTGGGCGTGATACGCGCCCTGGCTAAACGTGATTCAAGCAACCCGACACCGACCCCGCTGCAATGCCCGCCGAAACACGAAAACGATGAAATTGGCGTGCTGGTAGATGTCGCTAACCGCCAGTTCGCCAGCATCGCCTCGGAGCTGGCGCGAAGAGTAGAAGCCGAAGACCGTTTAACGGCGCATCGCAATGAACTGGAAGACATCGTCTCTGCCCGCACCACTGAGCTGAAGGCCAGCAACGCGCGGCTTAGCAAGTCCAATGAAGAGCTGAAGATAGCGCGCAGTACCGCACTGGAGATGGCTCAGGCCCGCACGGCGTTCCTGGCCAACATGAGCCATGAAATCCGCACGCCGCTCAACGGCCTGCTGGGCATGCTCGCTCTGGCCCTGGACAGTTCGCTTAATGCCGAGCAGCGCCAGCAACTGTCGATCGCCCATGACTCCGGCAAGGTATTGGTCGAACTGCTCAACGACATCCTCGACATGTCCAAATTCAACGCAGGCCAATTGCAGATGGAGCGCATCCCCTTCGATCTGGGCGTACTGGTCGAAGACACGGCAAACCTGCTATCCCAGAATGCCGCACCCGGCGTCGAGCTGACGTGTTTCATCGATACGCAATTCCCGTCGCTGGTTCTGGGTGACCCCACGCGAGTCCGGCAGATCGTCAGCAATCTGCTCTCCAACGCGCTGAAGTTCACCCGTTTTGGCCGGGTAGATGTGCGATTAAGTAATGACCTGGACCCCGAAACCCAGGAAAACAGCGTTCGCATTGAAATCAGTGACACCGGCATCGGTATCGCCCAGGAAGCACAGGCAAGAATTTTCCAACCCTTTACCCAGGCTGAAGCAGCGATTACCCGACAGTTCGGGGGAACAGGGCTGGGCCTGGCCTTGACTCACAACTTGTGTGAGGCAATGTCCGGTCGCTTGAGCATTCAGTCGCAGTCCGGCTTCGGCAGCCAGTTCTGCGCCGACCTGCCCTTGCCCATCCATCATGCTGCCGTCGTCCCGCCACCGCTCAAGGGGCACGTCGTGGTAGTCAGCAAGGCAAGCAGCGGCCTGCTGGAACTGCTGGGCAACCTGCTTCCTGAATGGGGCATCGACTTTCGGCGCTGGAACATGGACGAGCAGATGCTGGACATGAGTGCCGAGACCCGCCCCGACCTGGTGATCACGGATTGCCCGGAATGTCTGTTCGGCATGCGCCCGGCGATTGATGTCCCTATCCTTCTGGTCACCGCTTACGGCAATTTCATGCCCAGCGATCAGGTGGGCGCCCTGGCGCCCTTGCAGCAGCATGCCCGACCATTGGCGCGCAATGTGCTCTATCAAAGCCTGACCAGGGCCCTGCAACCGGACCACGTGCCAGACCTCAATACAGAGGCGACTGACAGCAGAGGTTTGCGCCCGGCTAGAATTCTTCTGGTGGAAGACAACCCGGTGAATCAACTCGTGGCCAAAGGCATGTTAAGCAAACTGGGCTGCGAGGTAACGGTCAGCAGCCACGGAGGCGAAGCACTGGACCAACTGGAGCACAACACCTTTGACCTGATCCTGATGGACTGCAACATGCCCGTCATGGATGGCTACGAAGCCAGCCGCCAGATCCGCCACAGCGGACGCTGGCCACAACTGCCTATCATCGCACTGACCGCCAACGCCATGCCCGAAGAGCGCGAACGCTGCCGGGCTGCTGGCATGAGTGACTATCTGGCCAAACCGTTTCGCCGCGCCGAGTTGATCAGCCTGCTGGACCAATGGCTGCCTGCAGACTGATTACTTGAGCAGCGCTTCAATTTCGCGGGAGAGGTCCTCCGGCTTGGTCAGCGGTGCGAAACGCTTGACCAACTGACCATCCTTGCCAATCAGGAATTTGGTGAAATTCCATTTGATGCGCTCTGAGCCCAGCAGCCCAGGTGCCTGCTTTTTCAATTGAACGAACAACGGATGTGCGTCGCTGCCATTAACATCGATTTTCTTGAACAGCGGGAAACTCACCCCGAAATTCATCTCGCAGAACTCGGAGATTGCCCCCTCATTACCGGGTTCCTGCTTACCGAACTGGTTGCAGGGGAAGCCCAATACGACCAGCCCCTGATCCTTGTAATCCTGCCAAAGCTTCTCAAGCCCTTTGTACTGCGGCGTGAAACCACACTTGCTGGCCGTGTTGACCACCAGCACAGCCTTGCCGGAGAAATCCGCCAGGGTTTTCGATTCGCCCTTGATGGTCGTTACCGGAATGCTCAGCAGATTGGCGCTCATGACAGTGATCCTTGTTGAAAGCGGGTCATGAAATTAGCGCGCCAGTGCCTGGCGCGCATCTCAATTTCCGGGAGTGATGGAGGCTTATAAGTGGCTCGGGGCTGTGACACTGCTTATGCGGCCGTGATTTGAAATGCAAACCAATGTGGGAGCTGAGCTTGCTCGCGATAAGGCTGGACGCGATCTAAAGTGAATCGCGTCCAGCCTTATCGCGAGCAAGCTCGGCTCCCACAAGTCAAGCATGCAGGGTGACCCATCCTTTTAAGCGTCGCGAGGCACCAGATCCAGGCACACCGAGTTGATGCAGTAACGCAGGCCGGTGGGCGGCGGACCGTCAGGGAATACATGTCCCAGGTGCGCATCGCATTTGGCGCAAACCACTTCGGTGCGAATCATCCCGTGGCTGACATCTCGTACCTCAACCACCGCGCTGCCCTCAAGAGGCGCATAGAAGCTTGGCCAGCCGCAGCCGGAATCAAACTTGGTGGTGGAATCAAACAGCGGCTCATTGCAACAGATGCAATGGTAGACGCCATCCGTTTTGGTGCTGTTGTATTTACCGGAGAACGGACGCTCGGTACCCTTGAGGCGGCAAACGTTGTACTGCTCCGGGTCAAGCATGGCCCGCCATTCCTCCAGCGTTTTGTCCAACTTTTCCACAGGTACACCTCCGCAGTCGAAAAAGCCTGATCTGTATCTTCTCCACAGATCAGGTGGCACGTATCATTGCGCCTCGTTAGGCGCCAGTCTGTCACTCACGTTTCGTCCATACAAACTCATTTTACGGCGTCATACCCGGCGAACCAGGTTTACAACTCGCTACGGCTCGTCCATTTTCGGGATCAATCACCATGCAGTTCAGCAAATCGAACAAGCTCGCCAACGTCTGCTACGACATTCGCGGCCCAGTGCTCAAGCACGCCAAACGCCTGGAAGAGGAAGGTCATCGTATCCTCAAGCTGAACATCGGCAACCCTGCGCCATTTGGTTTCGAAGCGCCGGACGAAATCCTGCAGGACGTGATTCGCAATTTGCCGACAGCCCAGGGCTACAGCGACTCAAAAGGCCTGTTCAGCGCACGTAAGGCCGTCATGCAGTATTACCAGCAGAAGCAGGTCGAAGGTGTCGGCATCGAAGACATCTATCTGGGCAACGGCGTATCCGAGCTGATCGTGATGTCGATGCAGGCCCTGCTCAATAATGGCGACGAAGTGCTGATCCCGGCCCCGGACTATCCGCTGTGGACCGCTGCCGTCAGCCTTGCTGGCGGCAACCCGGTGCACTACCTGTGCGACGAGCAGGCCAACTGGTGGCCGGATCTGGCCGACATCAAGGCCAAGATCACCCCGAACACCAAAGCCATGGTGATCATCAATCCGAACAACCCGACCGGCGCCGTGTACTCCAAAGAAGTACTGGAAGGCATGCTGGAACTGGCGCGTCAGCACAATCTCGTGGTCTTTTCCGACGAGATCTACGACAAGATCCTGTACGACGACGCCGTGCACATCTGCACCGCCTCTCTGGCGCCTGACGTGCTTTGCCTGACGTTCAACGGCCTGTCCAAATCCTATCGTGTTGCGGGTTTCCGCTCCGGCTGGGTGGCCATCTCGGGTCCCAAGCACAACGCGCAGAGCTACATCGAAGGCATCGACATCCTGGCCAACATGCGCCTGTGTGCCAACGTGCCGAGCCAGCATGCCATTCAAACTGCACTGGGCGGCTACCAGAGCATCAACGATCTGGTGCTGCCAGCCGGCCGCTTGCTGGAGCAGCGTAACCGCACCTGGGAACTGCTTAACGATATCCCCGGCGTCAGCTGCGTGAAGCCGATGGGCGCGCTGTATGCGTTCCCACGCATAGACCCCAAGATCTGCCCGATTCACAACGACGAGAAGTTCGCCCTCGACCTGTTGCTGTCGGAAAAGCTGCTGATCGTTCAAGGCACCGCCTTCAACTGGCCATGGCCAGACCACTTCCGAGTGGTCACCCTGCCGCGCCTTGACGACCTGGATCAGGCCATCGGGCGCATCGGCAACTTCCTCAAGACATACCGCCAGTAACATTGAAAGATTTACGCTGAGGCGTCGATTTCCCAAACGACGCCCGGCGCAATTCTTCCCGTCTCTCTGCGGTCATAGCGATACCCGGACAAAGGGATCGCTTTTGGTCAGCAGCGCTTGTGCCGTGACACAAAAAAATCAAACCGCGCGAAACCCGACAGAGGCCAGCCGCTCTGGGGCGGGACCTGTTTGCCCAAAGCGAATGGTACTGGTTCGCACAAAACGACACAGTTTGAAATAGTCGCCGGGTTGAATAGCCGCTGACATCACCTTATATACCCCGCAACGCGTTACATATTCGTCAAGAGGAGAACATCCAAACCATGATGCGCATTTTGCTGTTTTTGGCCACTAACCTGGCGGTCGTGCTGATTGCCAGCATCACCCTGAGCCTTTTTGGCTTCAACGGGTTCATGGCGGCCAATGGGGTTGATCTGAACCTCAATCAGCTGCTGATCTTCTGCGCTGTTTTTGGTTTCGCTGGCTCGCTGTTCTCGCTGTTCATCTCCAAGTGGATGGCGAAAATGAGCACTGGCACCCAGATCATCACCCAACCGCGTACCCGCCATGAACAATGGCTGGTGCAAACCGTTGAGCAACTGTCCCGCGACGCTGGCATCAAGATGCCGGAAGTCGGGATCTTCCCTGCCTACGAAGCCAACGCCTTCGCTACCGGCTGGAACAAGAACGACGCACTGGTTGCCGTTAGCCAGGGCCTGCTGGAACGCTTCTCCCCCGATGAAGTGAAAGCGGTCCTTGCACACGAAATCGGCCACGTTGCCAATGGCGACATGGTGACCTTGGCGCTGGTGCAGGGCGTGGTGAACACCTTTGTGATGTTCTTCGCCCGGATCATCGGTAACTTCGTCGACAAGGTGATCTTCAAAACCGAAAACGGTCAGGGCATCGCCTATTACGTGACCACGATCTTTGCCGAACTGGTTCTAGGCTTCCTGGCCAGCGCGATCGTCATGTGGTTCTCGCGTAAACGTGAATACCGCGCAGACGAAGCCGGTGCTCGACTGGCAGGCACCAGCGCCATGATCGGCGCTCTGCAACGCCTGCGCTCCGAACAGGGCGTGCCGGTGCAGATGCCTGACAGCCTGACGGCTTTCGGCATCAACGGTGGTCTGAAGAGCGGCCTGGCCGCGCTGTTCATGAGTCACCCGGCTCTGGAAGATCGTATTGAGGCGCTGCGCCGCCGCGGTTGATCCATCCAAAAAACCGGCCTCAGTGCCGGTTTTTTTTATCTGAGTGCATAGCCTTCGACTTCTACCGTGTGGCGTGGGGCATGACGCGGTGTTGTGTCAGGCACGCCGCCCTCGCGAACAAGTTCGCTCCTACCGGTTAGCGCGGTGTCAGGTAGGAGCGAACTTGTTCGCGAGAGGGTTTCACACGGTGAGTCAATTCTGGCGCGTCGTAAAGAAGTTCGCTCCAGGTCATACCCTTCAGCGTCGAACTAACCGATAAGCCCGCTCCTCCAGACGCTCCACACCACGCTGCTCAAATTTCACGCTGCCTTTGAGGACATCACTGGTCTGCAATATGTCCAGCTTCCAGCCCTCCCCCAGCAATCGCTGCACCTCCTCGTCCGGAACAGAGAACGGTGGCCCCTCAATCTTGGCCTGATCGTAATCCAGCGTGATTAGCAGCCCTCGGCACTCAGCAGGCAACACCGAAGCAAGGTGCGCGACATATCGCTCACGCATCTCAGGCGGCAAGGCAATCAATGCCGCGCGATCGTAAAGAGCACTGCAACCAGCGACATCTTCCGCGCGCAATGCAAAGAAGTCACCGCACCACAACTCAATCCCTTTGCCGCTATAAACCCTGAAAGCATCGCGCTGACTGATGACGGGCTCCACCTGCTGCTCGCTGAAAAACTCCTGAACCGCTTTTTCCGACAGCTCGACGCCCAGCACCCGATGCCCCTGCTCGGCCAGCCAGAGCAGATCCAGGCTCTTGCCACACAGCGGCACCAAAACGCTCGTGCCCTGCCCGACAGCCAGATCAGGCCAGAACGTCTTGAGATAGGGATTGGCTTGCCGCTGGTGAAAACCAATCTGGTTCGCGGCCCAACGCTGGTGCCAAAATTCGGCCTCCATGAATACTCCTTATAATTCGATCAAAACGCCCAAAAACTTATATTAGATTTAGATCAATGATCTGACTGAATATGGTGCCACTTTAACCCTCAGGACACTCGACATGTTCCCTAGCCTGTTTATCTCTCACGGCTCGCCGATGCTTGCGCTGGAACCCGGCGAAAGCGGTCCGGCCCTGGCACGTCTTGCAGCAGAGATGCCCAGGCCCAGGGCTATTGTTATTGTTTCGGCTCACTGGGAAAGTCAGGAGTTGCTGGTCAACGCCAATCCCCAGCCAGAAACCTGGCATGACTTCGGCGGTTTCCCTGCCGCCCTGTTTGCGGTTCAGTACCCGGCTCCAAGCCTTCCAGAGCTGAGTGTTGAAGTCGTCGAGCTGCTGAATGCCGCTGGACTGCCAGCAAGAACGAACAGCCAGCGACCTTTTGATCATGGTGTATGGGTGCCACTTTCGTTGATGTACCCAAACGCTGATATCCCTGTCGTTCAGGTCTCCCTGCCCAGCCGTGAAGGTCCTGCCCTGCAAACAAGGGTTGGCCAGGCGCTGGCAAGCCTGCGTGATCAGGGGGTATTGATCATCGGCTCGGGTAGCATCACTCACAATTTGCGCGAACTGGACTGGCATGCAGGGCCGGAAAGCGTGGAGTCATGGGCCAAGGTGTTTCGTGACTGGATGATCGAGAAGCTGGCCAGCAATGACGAAGTCGCCCTGCACGACTACCGCGCGCAGGCGCCCAATGCGGTACGCAACCATCCGACTGACGAGCATTTACTGCCGCTGTATTTCGCACGAGGCGCCGGTGGTGAGTTCAGCGTGGCGCACAAGGGTTTCACGATGGGGGCTCTGGGGATGGATATTTACAGGTTTGGGTAGGCCACAGTCCTGACGCCAATCTGTAGGAGCTGCCGAAAGCTGCGAGACAATATTCCTGATGCACCGCCATCGCCCCCTTCGGCAGCTCCTACAGAAACAGGAAATCCAGACAAAAAAATCCCCGAACCAGTCGGGGATTTTTTATTCAGACGATCAACTCAAGCGTTGATCAATCTTCGCGATAGCGACGCAGCTTCAACTGCTTGCCAGCAACGCGGGTGTCCTTGAGTTTGGTCAGCAGACGCTCAAGGCCATCTTCCGGCAGTTCAACCAGGCTGAAGCTGTCGCGCACCTGGATGCGGCCGATTGCTTCGCGGGCCAGGCCGCCTTCGTTGAGGATTGCACCCAGCAGGTTCTTGGCAGCGATACCATCACGCGCACCCAGCGCGGTACGGCAACGAGCACGACCTTCGGCCAATGGAACCGGAGCACGACGCTCACGATCACCACTGCGTTCTGGACGGTCACTCGACGAACGATCGCTACGCTCACGCGGTGCGTTGTTCGGCACCAGTGGACGCTCGCGCTCGATGGCTGCCAGGGTCAGAGCCTGACCGTTGGTAGCTTTGCGCAGCAGAGCTGCGGCCAGGGCACGCGGGCTGCAACCGATGTCAGCAGTCAGACGATCGAGCAGATCACCATGAGTCGACTCGGCATCACCCACCAGCGGCGACAGGCTGTTAGTCAGTTTCTTGATGCGGGCATCCAGAACAGCCTGAGCATCCGGCAGGCGGACTTCAGCAACTTTCTGACCGGTTACACGCTCGATCACTTGCAGCATGCGGCGCTCACGCGGAGTCACCAGCAACAGCGCACGACCTTCGCGACCGGCACGGCCAGTACGGCCGATACGGTGAACGTACGACTCTGGGTCGTACGGCATGTCAACGTTGAATACGTGAGTGATGCGCGGAACGTCCAGACCACGAGCAGCAACGTCAGTTGCTACCACGATGTCCAGGCGGCCATCCTTGAGGGAGTCGATAACGCGCTCACGCTGGTTCTGTGCGATGTCGCCGTTCAGCGCAGCAGCCTTGTAGCCTTTGGCTTCAAGGGCGCTGGCCAGATCCAGAGTTGCCTGCTTGGTGCGCACGAACATGATCAGGGCGTCGAAATCTTCGACTTCCAGCAGGCTCAGAACAGCAGAAGTTTTCTGGTCAGCGTGAACCAACAGGTGAGCCTGTTCGATCGCGGTAACAGTCTGGGTCTTGGTCTGGATCTTGACGTGCTTCGGATCGCGCAGGTGGCGCTCGGCGATGGCACGGATCGACTGCGGCAGGGTAGCCGAGAACAAAACGGTCTGACGGGTTTCCGGCATAGCCTTGAAGATAACTTCCAGGTCGTCCATGAAGCCCAGTTTGAGCATTTCGTCTGCTTCGTCGAGAACCAGGTGGTTCACGGTAGCAAGAACTTTCTCGTCACGACGCAGGTGATCGCACAGGCGGCCCGGAGTGGCGACAACGATTTGTGCGCCATTGCGGATTGCTTTCAGCTGTGGGCCCATCGGCGCACCGCCGTAGACAGCCACAACAGTAACGCCTGGCATTTGCTTGGCGTAGGTCTCGAAAGCGGTGGCCACTTGCAGGGCCAGTTCGCGGGTCGGCGCCAGGATCAGTGCTTGCGGCTCGCGCTTGCTCGGGTCGATACGATGCAGGATAGGCAGTGCGAACGCGGCGGTTTTACCGGTACCGGTTTGCGCCTGACCGATCATGTCGTGGCCGGCAAGAATAATAGGGATCGATTGCTGCTGAATGGCCGAAGGCTCTTCGTAGCCAGTCGCGACGACTGCTGCAACAATATTAGGGTGAAGTTCAAGAGCGGCGAAGCCGCCGATTTCCTGGGTCATGGGTCTGCCTCTAGTGCATCCGCAAAGACCCATGCTCCAAAGCTGCGCGTGCCGTGTACGACCCTAAAGTCACCCTGGCTGCTTTGTCGGCGGGGATTTGCGAAAACGTTTGATGAATGGATCGCCTAGGATAGTCCGCAGAGCGAACAAGCAGCCGAAGCTGGCTTCGGGGAATTGCAATACCTTGACGAGGGTCCTGTTAAAGACCGGCGCGCACTATACCGGAATTACGCAAAAAAAGGAGGATTTTTTTCATCACTAATCATGGCTGATGTCCAAGACCTACAGGCTTTGCGCAAACCAGCAACAGTGTCTATTTTGCAACAGGCCCGGTATTACGGGAGAACCTGCTTAAACGGTTCACCCGATCAGTCAGACAGTCCGCCTCCGATCCTACTCCACGCGCAGGGACTTCCTACATGACTTCCTCTACGAAAGGCCGCGTCAGCCGTGAACTGCACGACCACGTCATGCTCATTGGCCTGGACCGTGTTGCCAAGCGCAACGCATTCGACCTGGAGCTTCTCAACCAGTTAAGCCTGGCTTACGGAGAATACGAACGAGACGATCAGGCCCGGGTACTGGTGGTATTTGCTCACGGCGAACACTTTACTGCCGGGCTGGATCTGGCCGAGGCGGGTCCGGCCCTGATCAACGGCTGGCAAGTCCCCGAGGGTGGCTGTGATCCGTGGGGTGTGTTCGCAGGCCCAAGGGTCAGCAAGCCGGTCATCGTCGCCGCGCAAGGCTATTGCCTGACGCTGGGCATCGAGTTGATGCTCGCGTCGGATATCAACCTGTGTGCAAGCACCACGCGCTTTGCACAATTGGAAGTCCATCGCGGGATTTTTGCGTTTGGTGGTGCCACGCTGCGCCTGCATCAGATCGCCGGATGGGGCAACGCCATGCGCTGGCTGCTGACCGGAGATGAGTTCGATGCTCAGGAAGCCTGCCGCATGGGACTGGTTCAGGAAGTAACCGCGCCTGAAGACCTGCTTCCTTATGCATTGCTTCTGGCGGGGCGCATCGCCGAGCAGGCACCCTTGGCGATTCGCGCAACGATTGCGTCTGCCCGTCAGGCTGTGCTCAAAGGTGAAACAGCCGCAGCTCAGGCGCTGCCGGGCATGGTTAACCGGATAATGAACACCGAAGACGCCAAAGAAGGCCTGCTTTCCATGCAGGAGCGCAGGCCGGGTGTCTTTAAAGGCGTGTGATCTGAGTCGCACAGTGGAGGCGTGACACAGCCTGTAGGAGCTGCCGAAGGCTGCGATGGCTATGTGTCAGGATAAATGCATCGCAGCCTTCAGCAGCTCCCAAAGAAATGCGCCCCAAAGGTCGTTCGCCGTGTCTGGCCATGGGCAACGCCTGAAGGCTCTGTCTTCAGGTTGCTGGACGGACGTCCTTGATCAATGACGCCAGCGAATAACCGAGGCGTGGTGCCAGCTCTTCAGCACGAGCGTTCAGCGATGCCATGTCCAGCTCCTGGTCGAGATCTGCCGGGACGATCAGGATAACGTTGCCCTCCTTCACCGGCAGCTCCCAGTAGTGCCGGTGATAGAGGCCGCGCAACAGCGCCGCACCCAACGGTTTACCGTCATCCGCTGCCCATTGATTGATCACCAGCCATCCGCCTGAATTCAGACGCTTCTGACAGCTCTCGAGGAATTTCCAGGCCAGATGCCCGACGCCAGGACCGACATCGGTATAGAGGTCGACGAAAATCAGGTCAGCCGGTTCAGCGGTTTCCAGCAGTTCAAGCGCATCTCCGATGCGGATGTACAACCGGGGATCATCATCCAGCCCCATGAATTCAATAGCCAGCCGCGGCACGTCAGGCCGCAACTCGATAGCCTCAACATCTTCCAGCGGCAAAAACTTGAGGCAAGCCTGAGTCAGGGTCCCGGCCCCCAGCCCAAGAAACAGCGCGCTCTCAGGGGCCTCGTGGCACAAAGCACCAATCAGCATCGCCCGGGTGTAATCGTACTCAAGCCAGCTGGGATCGGCCGTAAAGGTGCAGCTTTGCTCAATGGCGTCGCCGAATTCCAGGAAGCGGTAGTCGTCGACTTCCAGTACGCGAATCATGCCGAAATCGTCGTGTACCTCGGCCAGAATCCGCTCCACCCGCTCCTCAGTCATTGCTTCTCCTAACGGCGAGCCCAAGTCTGGCCTGTTGATGCGATCACCGGACCGCGTAAAAAAGCGAATTGTCGATCAAGCACAGCAACAAGGTCACGCTCTTTCTCTTTAATTGCCGCACCGGGGCTCCGATCATCCCTTGTTCGCTGGCGACGACTCGGCGAACTGCTAAGATGCCGGTCCGATCGCACTGACCATGAGTTCATGATGAGCCAACCCTGGAGCCCCGACAGCTGGCGGGCACTGCCCATTCAGCAGCAACCTCAATACCCCGATGCTGCGCACTTGTTAAAGGTCGAGCAGACATTGGCAAGCTATCCGCCTCTGGTGTTCGCAGGCGAGGCCAGAGAATTGCGTCGACAGTTCGCCGAGGTGACCCAGGGTCGTGCCTTCCTGCTACAGGGTGGTGATTGCGCAGAGAGCTTCGTCGAATTTTCCGCCGCCAAGATCCGCGACACCTTCAAAGTGCTGTTACAGATGGCAATCGTCATGACCTTCGCCGCTGGCTGCCCAGTGGTAAAAGTCGGTCGGATGGCCGGCCAATTCGCCAAACCGCGCTCGGCCAACGATGAAACCATCGACGGCATGACCTTCCCGGCGTATCGCGGCGACATCGTCAACGCTATCGGCTTCGATGAGAAAAGCCGTGCTCCAGACCCGGATCGCCTGATCCAGGCCTATAACCAGTCCACGGCGACCCTGAACCTGTTGCGCGCCTTCGCCCAAGGCGGTTTTGCCGATCTGCATCAAGTGCACAAGTGGAACCTGGACTTCATCGCCAATTCGGCCCTGGCTGAAAAGTACAGTCAACTGGCTGACCGTATTGATGAAACCCTGGCGTTCATGCGCGCCTGTGGCATGGACAGCTCGCCGCAATTGCGCGAAACCAGCTTCTTCACCGCCCACGAAGCCCTGCTGCTGAACTACGAAGAAGCGTTTGTACGCCGCGACAGCCTGACCAACGATTACTACGATTGCTCGGCGCACATGCTCTGGATCGGCGACCGCACCCGCCAGCTGGATGGCGCTCATGTGGAGTTCCTGCGCGGGGTGAACAACCCCATCGGCGTCAAGGTCGGGCCAAGCATGAACACCGATGACCTGATCCGCCTGATCGACATCCTAAATCCGGATAACGATCCGGGCCGCCTCAACCTGATCGCCCGCATGGGCGCGAACAAGGTCGGCGACCACTTGCCACAGCTGATTCGGGCAGTTGAGCGCGAAGGCCGCAAAGTACTGTGGAGTTCCGACCCGATGCACGGCAACACGATCAAAG
Source organism: Pseudomonas sp. HP_14 (assembly GCF_055283875.1). Classification (NCBI taxonomy): domain Bacteria; kingdom Pseudomonadati; phylum Pseudomonadota; class Gammaproteobacteria; order Pseudomonadales; family Pseudomonadaceae; genus Pseudomonas; species Pseudomonas sp. HP_14. The sequence continues at coordinate 254,906 of NZ_JBTOQI010000033.1, forward strand.
CCAGCAGCGGCTACAAGACCCGCGACTTCGCGCAGATCCTCGGTGAGGTGAAACAATTCTTCCAGGTGCATCAGGCAGAAGGCACGTATGCGGGCGGCATCCATATCGAAATGACCGGCCAGAACGTCACTGAATGTATTGGTGGTGCCCGACCGATCACTGAGGATGGCTTGTCAGATCGCTATCACACCCACTGCGACCCACGGATGAACGCGGACCAGTCGCTGGAGCTGGCGTTTCTGATTGCAGAGACGTTGAAGCAGGTCAGACGATAGTTTTTGCAGGAGCTGCCGAAGGCTGCGAATGGACTTCACAACGCAAGTACATAGCACTCTTCGGCTGCGCCTAAATAAAATCACGGCGTGATAGTAGCGTAACGCCCTTCATTAATCGCAGAAAAGCCCTACATAACCTCATAACTCCCCTCCCTAAACTGATCGCCCACTTATTTCAGGACGATCATCTGTGGCCCATCTCAAACGCTCTAAACAACTCAGAACTCGTCACCGAAAAATCAGCACGCCCCACCCCGCAACCGGCATTAGTGGCAGTTAGCTGAGTGGCGAAAAGAAAAATGAATTCAGTTCTTCAGCACATCAGCTATGTATGCCTTAGCCTGACGCTACTTGCACCGTCAGCCTTACTGGGTCAGTACCTGTCTAAACCAGGGCACCGCAGGCTGGCATTCAAAGTGGGTTTTGTTTACAACTCCGGAATGGCGCTGGCGCAGGTAAATTTCTTCATGAAAGGCGAGTTCCTGTTCCTAAGTACTCTTGATAGTTCATACATCGTGTTCCTGGGCCTCGTCTTTTCAATTTTTCACCTGCGTAGCAACGCAGCGTTGAGCCCCAAAACTTGCGGAAAAACAGATGCATTGCGCACGACAGACCTGCGTAGCATTTATTTATTCGACCTGTATTTGGACCGGCTTCTTTTCTGGACGAAATGGGGTTTGATCATCTTGATAACCTCTGCAGTTTACACGGTCATGATTGGCTACCTTTTGCTCCAGATACCTTTGGAAACATCGCTCGACATGAACACCCGTAGAGCCTTGGGCGGTATTTTATATTTGGCCCTTGTCGTACTAGTAACGTATCTCACCCAAAGACACTACAGAATCAAAATCCGCTGATTGCTATCGATCTCGCCCCTCAACCTCACACCACTCGCCCGTGCACAATTAACCTGCACCTCAGCCAACCCCAACCAATCGGCCATCTGCCGCAGATTCCGCGCCAGCGCCTGCATCCCCTCTTCGTCCAGGCCCGGCTGCTCTTCGTGCACCGCGTGTACGGCAAGGCGCCCCAGCGATCGTTCGGCGCGCAGATCGACTCGCGCAGCAATGCGCTCGTTATGCAGAAACGGCAGCACGTAGTAGCCGTAAACCCTTTTGGCCTGCGGTGTGTAGATCTCCAGCCGATAGCGAAAATCGAACAGCCGTTCAGTACGGGCACGCTCCCAGATCAATGAATCGAACGGCGACAGCAATGCACTGGCAGACACCTTGCGTGGCGCTTTGCTGTCCGGGAGACAGAATGCCGGTTGCCGCCAGTCTTGAATCCGAACCCTCTGTAGATCGCCCGCTTCCACCAGCTCTGCCAGCGCGCGTCGACTCGGCAGCGGATCCTGCCGGAAGTAATCACGCAGATCCTTTTCGGTGCCGACACCCAACGCGGTGGCTGCATGCAGCAACAGGGCACGCTGCGCCTGATCCTCGCTGATCTCGGGGTGATCAAGCACAGCACCAGGCAGCACTCGCTCGGGTAAGTCATAGAGCCGCTCAAAACCACGACGCCCTGCGACTGTCAGTTCTCCAGCCGCAAATAACCACTCCAGCGCCAGCTTTTCAGCACTCCAGTCCCACCAGGGACCGGCGCGCTCCTGACGGGTACTCAAACTTCCCGCCCCCAGCGCACCTTGCTCACGCACAGCCTGCAGGACGCGGGCGACAGTCGGCTGTTGCTCACGACCAAATGTCGCCAGCTGGCGGTAAATACCGTCTCCTTGAGCGGCGCGACGCATGCGCCAGCGCATCAGCGGATAGAGGCTCACAGGCAATAGCGAGGCCTCATGCCCCCAGTACTCAAACAATTTACGCTGCCGCCCCTGACTCCACGCGGCCTGATCAAGCAACGTCCGGGGGTAGTTACCCAGTCGGGAAAACAGCGGCAGGTAATGCGAACGAACCAGCGCATTCACTGAGTCAATCTGCAGCAAGCCGAGCCGCTCGACCATCTGTGTGACATGAGCAGCCTTGATCGTGGCTGGCGGCTGTCGCCCGTTGAAACCCTGGGCAGCCAGTGCCAATCGACGTGCTTGCTTGAGCGACAATTCTAAAAGCATAAGGGGCTCCTGAAGAGCCCCAACGCTAACCGATACGCCACGCTGATGTCAGCGTTTCATCGGGTCGTTCCAGAAGTGCTGCTCGGCTTCCTGATAAGCATCGGCACGACTCAACCCGAGATCCTTCAACGCAGAATCGCTCAAGGTCGCCAACTGCTGACGCTGACGATGCAGGTCGTACCAGCGGGAAGCGTGTTTCTTGAGCGACTTGAGCAAACGCTCGATCCAGGAATCCTGAGACAGGGTTTTCAATACCAGCACATAACCTTTTTGACCTTTCATCATCTTGCCCTCCATGTGGGATGACTAAAGTCTCGCGCCGAGGCTAAGATCAATCCAACGAATGTTTCTTATGAGCTGCATCTGGGAGATTGATGTATTGGCCAACTATCCGAATATTGATACGGAGCTTTTGCGTACCTTTGTAGCCATCGCCGATCACGGTGGGTTTACCCGAGCGGGCGAAGCAGTCAACCGTACGCAATCTGCAGTCAGTATGCAGATGAAGCGACTGGAGGATGACATCCTGCAGCGCTCGCTGTTTCAGCGCGATGGCCGCACTGTGAGCTTTACCGCGGAAGGTCAGGTGTTGCTCGGTTATGCACGGCGCATCCTGAAATTGCACAGCGAAGTCTTCAATACCCTGCGTGAGCCGCACATGGTGGGCAGGGTGAAGATCGGCACGCCTGACGATTACGTCATGCGCTTCCTACCCGGCATTCTGTCGCGTTTCGCGCAGGCGTATCCGCTGATTCAGATTGAAGTGCATTGCGAATCCTCCTCGGCGCTGCTGCAACGCCAGGACATGGACCTGAGCATTGTCACTTGTCGTCCTGGCACTGAAACCGGACAGATTCTGCGTCAGGAGCATTTCGTCTGGGCTGAGGCCGTGGGTTTCTGCCCGCATGAACAAACCCCGATGCCCATTGCGATGTTCAACAGTGACTGCTTCTGCCGTGATTGGGCATGCACCGCGCTGGACGCGGCGCAACGTGATTACCGCGTCGCGTACACCAGCGCCAGCTTGTCAGCACTGATGGCGGTGGTCAGCGCAGGGCTGGCGGTCACGGCACAAATGCAAAGCCTGATGACCCCGGACCTGCGCATTTTGGGTGAAGCGGAAGGACTACCCCCCCTGCCCTCTGCGAGCATCGTTCTGCTGCGCAACCCGAAAAGTGTTTCGCCGATTACTGAATGCCTGGCCGAACACATCGCCGAAGGTTTCAAGCTCTAGGCTTTCAGGCCTTAAAGGCCAGGATTACCGCGCAGATCACCAGAAAGCCGCAGAACAACGAGCGCAGCAAACGCTCAGGCATCGAGTGCGCCAGCTTCACGCCCCAACTGATGCTGGCCAGCCCGCCGACAGCTAACGGAATGCCCATGCTCCAGTTGACGTGATCATGCAGGGCGTAAGTGAACAGTGTGATTGCCGTGCTGGGTGTGGCCAATGCCAGTGCGAGGCCTTGCGCAACCACCTGAGTAGCGCCGAAAAAGCTGGTCAGAATGGGCGTTGCAATCACCCCGCCGCCAACGCCGAAAAGACCGCCAGTGATCCCCGACCCCACTCCCAATAACCAGAGACGGTTAACGTGGCGCAGCTCACTGCTGGCCTTATCCTTGCGCCAGAACATCTGCGCCAGATTGAAAACAGTCAGCAAGATCAGAAACGCGATGAAGGCCAGACGCATGTGTTGCGGGTCCAGGCGCACCGCCCACAGCGAGGTCAGCCACGCCAGACAAAAACTGGGGATGATCAGCATCATGGCGTTACGCAGGGAAATACGGTTGCGCTGGTTATAGCGCCACAGCGCCAACAACACGTTAGGCAACACCATCAGCAAAGCAGTGCCTTGAGCCAGTTGCTGATCGAGCCCGAACAGAACACCTAAAGCAGGAATCGCAACCAGGCCACCACCAATACCGAACAACCCGCCCAGCGTGCCCATCGCGGCACCCAACGCTACAAACATCAGCACTTCAATCACGCCACGATCCCCACTCAAACGATGCGCGCATGCTACGCAGTCTGACTGCTCAGGCAAATAACCGATGTGCGCTATTACGCATGTTTCATGCATGCATCCGGGGCCCACGACCGGCAACCTGCAAGCACCGAATGGAATTTATCTGGCGCAATAAAGATCACAGCACTAAATTGTCGCCATGACACACGCTAGAGAGGACCACCCCATGAGCGCTGACGCCAGCCCCACTGCCGACAGTAACTGCCAAGCGTTGCAGCTCGACAACCAACTGTGTTTCGCCCTGTATTCGACTTCATTGATGATGACCAAGGTCTACAAGCCACTGCTCCAGGCACTGGGCCTGACTTATCCACAGTACCTGGCGATGATGGTGCTCTGGGAACAGGACGGCCTCACCGTTGGTGAAGTGAGCACTCGCCTGCTGACTGACCCGGGCTCCTTGACGCCGCTGCTCAAGCGCCTCGAAGGCGAAGGGCTGCTCAGCCGTACCCGTAGCAAGGAAGATGAACGGGTCGTACTGCTTCGCCTCACAGAGCAAGGCCGCGCCCTCCAACAAAAAGCCCTGACCGTGCCCGGTTGCATTCTGACCGCCAGCGGTCTGGAGATTGAGCAGTTGCAGAAGCTGCAAGGCGAGCTGATAAAGCTGCGCGCAAATCTGCAGGACAGTGTCTGAAGGCGTTGCCTTTCTTTGATTGACCACTGATCAGAGGCAGCACGAGCTTGCTGTCTCGCGCCAAACACAGAACCTGTAAGAGCTGCCGAAGGCTGCGATCGCGGCGTGTAAGGATAAATGCTTCGCAGCCTTCGGCAGCTCCTACGGAAAATGTATTTCAATCCTGAAGCTTGCATGTCGTTTGACTAGCTCGCTTGCCCACGATTCGATTTTTACGCCGACATATCTTTCATCTGCGCGGACATCATCGCGGGCAAGCGCGCTCCTACAGGTCCCCGCGTACTGCGCGACAGCGCTTTGCCAGGGACACTAGGGCGACCTCCTGCATACCTTGCGTTTGAATCCAGATTCAAAAATTTCAAAATATTATCTTGCGCACAAACTATTAGCGCGATACATTAATTCCGTACCCCGTTAGCGCACACCTTTGCAGCGCAAACAGACAAGCTTTGAACCACTCTGATCACTACGATCTTCCGACCCTGAATGAGGTGACACCATGGATACTCTTTACACCGCAATCGCAACTGCAACCGGCGGCCGTGACGGTCGTGCTGTTTCCAGCGACAACATCCTGGACGTGAAACTCGCTACACCAAAAGAACTCGGCGGCGCGGGCGGTGCGGCCACCAACCCTGAGCAACTGTTTGCTGCTGGCTACTCGGCCTGCTTCATCGGCGCGCTGAAATTCGTTGCTGGTCAAAGCAAGCGCAGCATCCCGGCTGACGCCTCGATCACTGCCCACGTCGGCATCGGCCAGATCCCTGGCGGTTTCGGTCTGGACATCGACCTGAACATCAACCTGCCAGGCCTGGAACAAGCTGATGCCGAGCAACTGGTCGAAGCTGCTCACCAAGTGTGCCCGTACTCGAACGCCACCCGTGGCAACGTTGATGTACGTCTGCACGTAACCGTCTGAAGCCGACGTTTGTTCTGAAACATTAAATGCCTATCTGAATTGGAATGCTTTTAATGTAGGAGTGACCGGGGTGGCGATCCACATTGCTCGCGATGGCGATATATCTATCGAAAAAGTATCGTCTGACTTAACGACATCGCGAGCAATGTGGATCGCCACCCCGGTCACTCCTACAGGGTCCCGTGTCTGATACGGGACGGCGCGTCGTAGGGACAGAGATGTCCTTTCGGCGCCAAAACAAGCGCCCACAAAAAAGCCCGCATCGCTGCGGGCTTTTTTGTTGAACGCGGTAAAAACTGTGCTTATTTAGCACGGCCTTTGTAGGAACCGCCTTCGCGAGTATCGATCTCGATGCGGTCACCGATTTCGATGAAATCAGCCACTTGCAGTTCGGTACCGTTGGCCAGCTTGGCAGGCTTCATCACCTTGCCGGAAGTGTCGCCACGAGCCGAGCCTTCGGTGTAGTCAACTACGCGAACGATAGTAGTCGGCAGTTCAACCGAAACCAGACGCTCTTCGAAGAAGATCGCTTCGCAAACGTCGGTCATGCCTTCTTCCACGAATGGCAGAACGGCTTCGATGTCTTCAGCGTTCAGCTCGTACATGGTGTAGTCGGTGGTGTCCATGAACGTGTAAGTGTCGCCGCTGATGAAGGACAGGGTCGCTTCTTTGCGGTCGAGGATCACGTCGTCCAGTTTGTCGTCAGCGCTGTAAACGATCTCGGTCTTGTAACCGGTCAGCAGGTTTTTCAGCTTGGTTTTCATGATGGCGCTGTTACGACCGGACTTGGTGAATTCAGCTTTCTGAACCAGCCAAGGGTCGTTTTCGAGACGAATCACGGTACCGGGTTTGAGTTCTTTACCAGTTTTCATTGCGTATATCCGAATTTGGATGGAATTTGCCGAGGCTCTGTACGAGAAACCGCTTCGCGCGTGTCACACGAAGGTCTTTTTCGTACAGAGCCTAATCTCAAGGCCGCGTATCATACGAAACTCCACAAAACAGTACCAGCGCCGTCGCAAGATCAACATGGGAAGCTTGTTGCAGACACCAGCGCTCGGCATGGTTTGTTATATCGGGCCAGTGTTCAAGCAGCGTATGCCAACTTTCAGCGCCAGCCGTTCCCGCGTTCCAGGTATGCCAGAAATCACTCAAAGCCTTGCCAGCATCGGGCGAGAGCCCCGCGAGGTAGAGTTCCAGAAACGCATCGAGCTTGACCCAGTGGGCATCATCGTCCTGTTCGTAGATGTGCCAGAGCAAGGGCTGCCCTGCCCATTGCGCCCTGACAAAAGAGTCTTCGCCGCGCACCACGTTGAAATCACAGCACCACAACAGGCGGTCGTAATCTTCCTGTCTGACGAACGGCAGTACCTGAACCGTCAGTGCTCCGCGCGTTTCCTGCATTCCAGCCCGAAGCGGTTCAACACCCAGCCAGCCCTGCAGATCACCGAGTATGCGCCCCTCCGGCACCAGCAGACGGGTCGCCCTGCTATCGCCTGCCAGCGCATCCAGCCAGGCCCCGATGCCAGGGTTCTCATAGGCAAATACCGAGATCAATCGTGCATCGTCTTCAGGCGTCACGCCCAGTGCTTGCAAGAAGCGCGAGCGCTCCTGCCTGTTTTGCTGGAACGCCTGCCGTGTGGCGATCAAATCGCGCTCACGCAACAGACCACCGGTGGTCGGGAGAAAGCCTGGAAAGAAGAAGGATTTGCGCAACCCGTTCGATTGCAACGAAGGCAGACCATGGCAACCGCTCACCCACTCTTCAGCGCTGAGGTATTCCAGATTGATCCACACCGGCCGTGGTGAACATTGAACAATGGCCTCTTCATAAGCGGGTGGCAGACGGCATGCGAACGCCTCGACAACCACATCCGGGATTTCAGTGGCTTGCCACTCTTTCGGCCATTGATGGACGCTAACGCCTTCACGCCACTGTTGCGTAGCCGAGGCTTCGGCGCCGGGGCACACGCGCACAAACGCGCTTAGATCATCGACCCACAGCCTCACTTCCAGGCCGTGCTCAGCCACTAGCTGCCGGGCCAGACGCCATGTCACGCCGATGTCGCCGTAGTTGTCGACGACGCTGCAAAAAATATCCCAAGAGGCTTTCATTCCGGGCTCCCTGAGGATGAATGATAAAAAACGTCGATTGTCCTTCAGACAACCGGCATTCACCAGCCTCTGCTCATGGCACAATCGCAGCATCTGCAGTCCACGCCGAGAACTTTGCCATGCCTACCCACAGTCGCCGCGAGCTGAATGTTTCTGTTCAACCACTGAAACTGATCGCCTGTATCGCCATTGGCATCTGGCTCGGTTTCATCGCCGTGGTATTGACTGGCGTGCTGTTCTACAAGGCCCTGCCTGCGGCTGAGACCCAAGTGATCAATAACGTCGCCGCGCAATTGAGCACCCCGCCCGCAGTCAAACCAACGCCCGAGGCGGAAAAAACCATGTTCGAGAAGTACGAACAGAGCTTGCGCGAGAGCGAGGCACGCCAAGCGTGGGAGCAGGCGCAGGAACAGCAGCAGAAAAACTTCAGCGCCCCCAAATGCAACTTTTGGCTGCAGCAGGACCGCACTGCGCCCAGCGAGAAAAGCCGTGCCAATGTTCTCCAGTTCTGCGGATAAATCATGAACAAGCAAGACGTGTTGCAACTGATCATCGACAAATTGCAGGTTGATCTGAATATCGCCCAGCGCGCCGCGCAGACGGCCTATGAAACCGCTACCCACGAAGAAAAAATTGCTGAAAACAAATACGACACGCTTGGGCTGGAGGCCTCCTACCTGGCTGCTGGCCAGGCACGACGAGTGGAAGAAATTCGCCTGTCACTGGGGCTCTATCAAAAGCTGAGCCTGTTGCCATTCAGCGAGACCAGGGGGATTCAGTCCGGGGACCTGATCACGCTGGAAAACCACAACGGCGCTGAACAGCATCTGTTTCTGGGACCCGATGCCGCCGGTCTGAAGATTCAATACGGTGAGCAGATACTCACCGTTATTACGTCACGCGCCCCGTTGGGCCAGATGTTACTGGGCAAACAGCCTGGCGATGAAGTTGAAATCAACGTCAACGGCAGCCGACAAAGCTTCGAGGTCACGCAGATAGTGTGACCGGCTATCCATTTGCAGGGTTGATCGCTCCAACTTTTTCTGGGTAAGGTGACTCTGTCGCCACAAATAGTGACCGGGACTACATAACCGGAAGCAAGGACTCACAAAAGTAGGAGATATTTCATGACGAACGTCATTGCTTTCCCTGACGCCCATGAACGTGATCGCCTCAAGTCAAGTGACCACCCTGGGCTGAGATACCTGAACAAGAAAGAGCGACTGCTGATCGACCAGTTACGTCTGACCAGCCATGCAGGACGCCAGTATGTCTATGACTACGCGAGCATCATGCATCTGTCCAAGCCATTACATCCGGATTGACTACTCGCGGTCTCCAGATTTGATGAGAATCCTGTGGGAGCGAATTTATTCGCGAAGAGGCTGGTCAGTCGATCATGTCAAGCGCATGCAAGGCTGCCCTCGCGAATAAATTCGCTCCTACCGATTTGAGCTGCCTATTCAGCCCATGTTCAGTTCATGACTCCGCATGCGGGCACAAACGCCTATAGTGGCCGCACGCCCCGGTAATCTGGTATCCGTCATGAACCCCGCAGGATCTGAACACGACCTCTCTGAACAGCACACAACATCAGAATCGATCGACAAGAAAGCTGTCGACCACCTGCGCTTTCACAAACATCACGCGCACCTGGCGAGCACTTTCGGCAACGATGGGTTTGCCCTAAAGGCCGAGGCCTTTGCCCGCTTTTTTGGTACACCGGCCTTCCTCGGAGCCCAGACCGTCATCGTCCTGCTTTGGGTCGTGTGCAACGTCACCGGCCTGACTCAATTCGATCTATACCCGTTTATCTTGCTGAATCTCGCATTCAGCCTCCAGTCGGCCTACGCAGCGCCACTGATCCTGCTGGCTCAGACCCGCCAGTCAGCGCGCGACAAAGCCAATGCCGACGCGGATGCACAACACCGCGAAGATCTGGCAGCGCAAATGCTCTCGCTGCTGGAACAGAACACCCGCCTCACCGAACTGACCAAGTCGCTCACCGAGCGTATCGAGACGCTCACCTCTGACATGCACAAGCATTTCGTAAAACGCGAGCCGGCCGATTGCGACAAAAAGCCGGGCTGATCGGCCGCTTTTGAACAGCGCTACGCCCCCCCCCCGCTCAGGTTAGAAGCCCGGCGAACCATGGCCTGAGCCGTCACTGGCTGCAAACACCCTCACGAGCAGTTTCCACTTCATATTGCGCTCATCATAAAACTACAGGATTATGGTCGTAATTCAAACCGCAACAGCCTTGTGGAGTGCCTGCCATGCCAACCCTGTCTCGCGACGAGAAACTAAGCCTCTGGTTGCAAGAAGAAAAAACCGTCCGTGATCGCCTGGGCGCAGCGGGCACCCTGCGTATGGCCGACGTGGCCGCACTGGAGCCCTATGAATTCTTCGAGGGTATCGGCCGTGGCGAGCTACCCTGCCCGCCTATTGGTGAGCTGATGGATTTTGTGCCGCTGCACTGGTCGCAAGGCGAGTTTGTTTTTCAAGGCACGCCAGATGAGCGGCACTACAACCCGTTGGGCAGCGTACATGGCGGTTACGCGGCAACGTTATTGGACTCATGCATGGGTTGCGCGATTCATACCCGACTCAAGAAAGGCCAGGGCTACACCACGCTGGACCTGCGTATCAGCTACGTCCGGGCACTGAACCTTGCCGTCGGCCCCGTACGCGCCGAGGGCAAGGTGATTCACGTCGGTCGCTCGACTGCATTGGCCGAGGGCCGACTGTATGACGTCGATGACCGGCTCTACGCCATTGGCAGTACGACCTGCATGATTCTCAGCATGAGTTAACCTTAAAAGCAGACAACCTACTGATTTAAAAAGAATTTTCTGTAGGAGCTGCCGCAGACTGCGAAGCGTTTATCCTGACTCACAGCGATCGCAGCCTTCGGCAGCTCCTACAGTTCAAGGGTGTGCGGCACGACAGAGATGTGCCGGACAGATGCGCTAAATCTTGAACCCTGCGCGTCTGGTACTGACCAACCTCACAAGCCCATTCGTGACGCACAGGTAAATATCCCTTTCCCGCCCCACTGTTTTTCTCTGCGGTTCGAGCCGGGATACTGCGCTCACGTCTTGTTTATTGAATCAATTGAAGGAGCACCGCACATGACCGTCCCAGCATTCGGCCTCGGCACTTTTCGCCTCAAGGATCAGGTTGTCATTGACTCGGTGACCAACGGTCTTGAAGTTGGCTATCGGGTGATCGATACCGCACAGATCTACGGCAACGAAGCAGAGGTTGGCAAAGCCATCGCCGCCAGCAGCGTGCCGCGCGATGATTTGTTCATTACTACCAAAATCTGGACTGACAATTTTGCCGCCGACAAGCTGATACCGAGCCTGAAGGAAAGCCTGGCGAAACTGCAGACCGATCACGTTGATCTGACCTTGATTCACTGGCCTTCGCCTGAAGGCAAGGTCTCGGTCAAAGAATTCATGACCGCGTTGCTGGAGGCTAAAAAGCAGGGGCTGACCAAGCAGATCGGCATTTCCAACTTCACGGTTGCCCTGATGAAGGAAGCTATCGAGGTGGTCGGCGCCGAGAACATCGCGACCAACCAGATTGAACTGCATCCGTACCTGCAAAACCGCAAAGTCGCTGACTTCGCCAAACAGCACGGTATCCAGATCACGTCATACATGACCCTAGCCTATGGCGAAGTACTCAAGGACCCGGTGATCGAACAGATCGCCAAACGCCACAATGCTTCAACCGCGCAGGTCACTCTGGCCTGGGCTATGCAACTGGGCTACGCGGTGATCCCTTCCTCGACCAAGCGCAGCAATCTGGAAAGTAACCTCAAGGCTTGCGAGCTGAAATTGAGCGACGAGGACATGGCACAGATAGCAGCACTGGATCGCGGCCACAGACTGACCAGCCCTGCGAGCCTTGCGCCAGAGTGGGATTGATCAGCGTCTGATTGAAATGCGATACCTGTGGGAGCCGGGCTTGCCCGCGATAAGGACACCGCGAATCTCTGTTAGATCGCGTCGACCTTATCGCGGGCAACCCGGCCCCCACAAGAGATCGCATTTCAATTCAATCAGGTGTGCTTAGCCCACCGCCAGCAACCGCTCCAGCACCGATTGATCACGCCCTGCCCGTGCCACGTTGGCGTACAACGACTCGGCAATTTCATCGGCACGGATCGGCAACACCGACAACAACGTGTCACTCAGGCCGTGGCTGGACTCGCAAAAGCCCTGCATATAGATCGAAGCCTTGCAGCGGCTGTCGGTCTTGATCCGGTAGTCGCGGTCTACTTCGAAATCCCCCAGGTACTCACTGAGCGGCTCCAGCAGGTGCCGGTGCAACTGGCGCTCGTAACCGGTGGCCAGCACCACCGCGTCATAGGTTTGCACGCTGCTTTCACCATTGGCCAGGTTGCCCAGCGCTACCTCAATGCCGTTGGCGGTAGCCGTCGCGTTCTGCACCGAGGTCAGGCTGCGGAACGTGTGGCGGGCGATGCCGGAAACTTTCTGGCGATAGAACACACCGTAAATTCGCTCGATCAGATCGATGTCGACCACCGAATAGTTAGTGCTGTGATACTCGCGAATCATCTGTTCGCGCTGGGCACCGTTCTGGCTGAACATCAGGTCAGTGAACTCCGGCGAAAACACCTCATTGACGAACGGGCTGTCATCGGCAGGTTTAAGTGCCGACCCGCGCAGGATCATGTCGACCTGAACAGACGGATAGCTGTCGTTGAGGTCAATGAACGCCTCGGCAGCGCTCTGCCCCCCTCCGATGATAGCGATGCGCATTGGCTTGCCATTGGCGCAGGCTTGCTGGGCCATGGACTGCAGATACCTGGAATGGTGGAACACCCGCGCATCGTTTTTCAGGCTCGAGAAAGCCTCTGGAATACGCGGGGTGCCGCCAGGGCTGACGACCACCGAACGGGTGGTCCGCACGTGACTCTGTCCCTGGGTATCACGGGAAATCACTCGCAATGCTTCCACTTGCTGTTTGTGCAGCACCGGCTCGATTGCAGTGACCTCTTCGCCATACCGGCTTTGGTCGTTGAACTGCGCAGCCACCCAGCGCAGGTAATCGTTGTACTCCATCCGGCACGGGTAAAAAGTGCCCAGGTTGATGAAGTCCACCAGACGACCGTGCTGCTTCAGGTAGTTGACGAAAGAAAACGGGCTGGTGGGATTGCGCAAGGTAACCAGATCCTTGAGGAAGGAAATCTGCAACTCACTCTGCGTGACCAGCGTGTTGCCGTGCCAGCGATAATCAGCCTGTTTGTCGAGGAACAACGCATCCAGCGCACCCTCCCGCTCGCCCCTCTCCTGCAGGGCAATCGCCAGTGCCAGATTGGATGGACCAAAACCGATACCGATCAAATCGTGAACCACGGCAGATACAAGAGCCTGTGTCATTCCAGTGTCCTCGGGGGATGTTTCGTACTCGTCAATCGAATGGCCAGCAAGGTGGCCTGTTGAGTAGGAAACGAGGGCAAGGAAACAAAATTTAACGAATGGCCGAGAACTGGCATCGACGCCAGGGGCGGAACAGCCGATGCGACGGTTATGTGGTCTACAGGGGGTGCGACACCACTAAGGAATATCTGTAGGAGCTGCCGCAGGCTGCGATCGCGGTGTGTCAGGTCTGATGCATTCGCAGCCTTCGGCAGCTCTTACAGCGGGTACGTTTCAAATCAATGATTTCGCGAACTTGATAAACCGCGGTTTAACGCAGCTCCCCACGCAACAACACCACCTGCTCGCGAGCGGCTGCCGGGGCCGATGCCTCACCGCTCAGCGCTGGACCGGCGACAACGGCTACCCGCGACCAGAGTCGCCGGAACAAGCCCTTGTCCGGAGCGCGGCTGAAGAAGCTGCCCCACAGGCCTTGCAACGCCAGCGGAATCACCGGCACGGCGGTTTGCTCAAGAATGCGCGTCATGCCGCTTTTGAACTCGTCTATTTCGCCGTCGCTGGTCAACTTGCCTTCCGGGAAGATGCACACCAGTTCGCCTTCGCTCAGGTACTGGGCAACTTTTTTGAAAGCCTGATCGTAGATCTGCAGGTCCTCGTTGCGCCCGGCAATGGGAATGGTCCCGGCGGTGCGGAAGATGAAGTTGAGCACCGGCAGGTTGTAGATTTTGTAGTACATGACAAAGCGAATCGGCCGCCGAACCGCCCCGCCGATCAGCAAGGCATCTACAAAGGACACGTGGTTGCAGATCAACAATGCCGGTCCGTCATCGGGAATCGAGTCAAGGTTCTGGTGTTTGACCCGGTACATGGAATGGCTCAGCAGCCAGATCATGAAGCGCATGGTGAACTCAGGCACCACCTTGAAGATGTACACATTGACGGCAATGTTCATCAACGAGATGACGAGGAACAACTCCGGAATCGACAACTTCGCGACGCTGAGCAGCAGGATCGAGACGATGGCCGATACCACCATGAACAGCGCATTGAGGATGTTATTAGAGGCAATGACCCGCGAGCGCTCGCTTTCCAGCGTGCGCGATTGAATAAGCGCGTACAGCGGCACGATATAGAAGCCGCCAAAAATCCCGATCCCGAGAATATCGAGCAGCACCCACCACGCCTGGCTGAAACCGAGCACGCCCAACCAGTCATTTGCCATGACGTTCTGCGGCATCTCTCCCGAGTGCCACCACAACAAAAGACCAAACACGGTCAGCCCCATGGAGCCGAACGGCACTAGACCAATCTCCACCTTACGTCCGGAGAGACGCTCGCAGAGCATCGACCCCAGCGCAATGCCGATGGAGAAGACGGTGAGAATCAGGGTGACAACGGTTTCGTCACCGTAGAGCCACTCTTTGGCGTAGGACGGGATCTGCGTGAGGTAGATCGCGCCGACAAACCAGAACCACGAGTTGCCGACGATTGAGCGTGACACCGCTGGCGTCTGCCCGAGCCCCAGGCGTAACGTGGCCCAGGTCTGAGTGAAGATATTCCACTCCAGCTTCATCTGTGGCGCAACGGCCGCAGCCCGAGGAATGCCCTGGCTGGCGAGGTACCCCAGACACGCGGTCAGGACCATGACGCTGGCGACGATCATTTCGTAATGGGCGGTGGACATCATCACACCGGCGCAAATGGTCCCGGCCAGAATCGCCAGAAAAGTCCCCATTTCCACCAGCCCGTTGCCGCCCACCAACTCCTCTTCGCGCAGGTGTTGCGGCAGGATCGAATACTTCACCGGCCCGAACAGCGCCGAGTGGGTGCCCATGGCAAACAACGCCAGCAACATCAGCCACAGGTGCCCGAACAGAAACCCCACCGCTCCGACCAGCATGATGCCGATCTCGGCCAGCTTGATCAGGCGAATCAGGGCGTCCTTGGCGTACTTTTCACCAAACTGCCCGGCCAGCGCCGAGAACAGAAAGAACGGCAGGATAAACAGCAAGGCGCACAGGTTGACCCAGATCGAACGGTCACCGTCGATGTTCAACTTGTAAAGAATGGCCAGAATCAGCGATTGCTTGAGGATGTTGTCGTTGAACGCCCCAAGGGACTGGGTAATGAAAAACGGCAGGAAACGGCGCTTTCCAAGCAGGGAGAATTGTGACTGATGGCTCATCGTCCGCGATCCTGAATGACTTGGGCCACATTGAAGACGTTAGATGACGGAATGTCGATAGGACGTTTCCGATTGTTGCGAATGCGAGCTCTTCCGGGGGCGTTCGACGTGTTCTGACACCGGGCTATCATGGAACACATCAAGTGATCTGTAGGAGCTGCCGGAGGCTGCGAAAGCAATCTGTCTGACATACCGCAATCGCAGCCTTCGGCAGCTCCTACAGTAAGCACGTTTCAACTCGACGAATCGCATATTGGCAAATTCACCGGCTGCGACCCTATGCCGCTTCACGACTAAAGTCGCTCCTACAATCGCGAACCTTCATGCGAGACTAGCCAGCTTGTCATTGAGGCTCTGAATGTCTATGTCGCTGTCCAGCGGGCTGATTGCAGCCGTCGCCCTCGCTTATATGGCCATCATGTTTGCCATCGCCTTTTACGGCGACCGGCGCAGCACCTCGCTGCCTCCCCGGTTACGGGCGTGGGTGTACAGCCTGTCGCTGGCGGTTTACTGCACCAGCTGGACTTTCTTTGGCGCGGTAGGCCAGGCCGCCGAGCAGTTGTGGTCGTTCCTGCCGATCTACCTCGGCCCTGTGGTGCTGATGCTGCTGGCACCCTGGGTGTTGCAGAAGATGGTCCTGATCAGCAAGCAGGAGAACATTACTTCTATTGCCGACTTCATCGCCGCCCGCTACGGCAAGTCTCAGTCCCTGGCGGTGGTCGTTGCGCTGATCTGCCTCGTTGGCGTGCTGCCCTATATCGCCTTGCAGCTCAAAGGCATTGTGCTCGGGGTGAACATCCTGATTGGCGCAGTTGCCGATGCCACCGGCACCCGCGCGCAGGACACCGCACTGATCGTATCGCTGGTGCTCGCGCTGTTCACGATCGTCTTCGGCACGCGCAATCTGGACGTGACCGAGCACCACCGCGGCATGGTCATGGCCATTGCCTTTGAGGCGCTGGTCAAACTGTTCGCGTTCATGGCGGTGGGCGCGTTCGTGACGTACGGCCTGTACGACGGCTTTGATGATCTGTTCAATCAAGCGCTGATTGCGCCAAGGCTTGAGGAATACTGGAAAGAAACCATCAACTGGCCGTCCATGGTGGTTCAGACCGGCGTGGCGATGATGGCGATTGTCTGCCTGCCGCGACAGTTTCACGTCACTGTCGTGGAAAATATCGACCCGCAGGATTTGCGTCTGGCCAAGTGGGTGTTCCCGGCCTATCTGGTGCTGGCAGCGTTGTTCGTGGTGCCAATCGCACTCGCCGGGCAAATGCTGCTGCCTGACTCGGTACTGCCTGACTCGTTCGTGATCAGCCTGCCATTGGCGACCACACATCCGTCGCTGGCCTTGCTGGCCTTTATCGGCGGCGCCTCGGCGGCCACCGGCATGGTGATTGTCGCCAGCGTGGCGCTGTCGACGATGATTTCCAACGACATGTTGCTGCCCTGGCTGCTGAGCCGCAAAACCGCCGAACGCCCATTCGAAGCCTTCCGCCACTGGATGCTGTCGGTACGACGGGTCAGCATCGTGGTCATTCTGTTACTGGCGTATGTCTGCTATCGGCTGCTCGGCTCGACAGCCAGTCTGGCGACCATTGGCCAGATAGCCTTCGCAGCCATTACTCAGCTTTCGCCCGCCATGTTCGGCGCACTGTGGTGGAAACAAGCCAACCGCCGTGGTGTTTTCGCCGGGCTGGGCGCAGGAATTTTCCTTTGGTTCTACACACTGGTATTACCGATCTCCGCTGAAAGCCTCGGCTGGTCGCTGGAAAGCTTCCCGCTGCTGGCCTGGCTGCACGGCAATCCGTTGGGGCTGCCGATTACGCCCCTGACGCAAGGCGTGGTGCTTTCGCTGGCGGGTAACTTCATTCTGTTCGGCTGGGTCTCGGTGATCTCGAAAACACGGGTTTCGGAGCACTGGCAGGCTGGCCGCTTCATCGGTCAGGACGCCAGCGTCAGCAGCGGCAACCGGCCGCTGCTGGCTGTACAGGTCGAAGACTTGCTGAACCTCTCTGCCCGGTTTGTTGGCGAAGAACGCGCCCGCCAGAGCTTCATTCGCTTTGCCTACCGACAAGGCAAAGGCTTCAACCCCAACCAGAACGCCAATGGCGACTGGATTGCCCACACCGAACGCTTGCTGGCCGGTGTACTGGGCGCGTCATCGACCCGGGCCGTGGTGAAAGCAGCCATCGAAGGCCGCGACATGCAGCTCGAAGACGTGGTGCGCATTGCCGACGAAGCCTCGGAAGTCCTGCAGTTCAACCGTGCTCTGCTGCAAGGCGCCATCGAGAACATTACGCAAGGGATCAGCGTGGTCGACCAGTCGCTGAAGCTGGTGGCGTGGAATCACCGCTATCTGGAGCTGTTCAATTACCCCGAGGGGCTGATCAGCATTGGCCGGCCGATTGCCGACATCATTCGCTACAACGCTGAACGCGGTTTGCTTGGCCCTGGTGAGGCGGAAGTCCACGTGGCCCGGCGTCTGCACTGGATGCGTCAAGGTCGTGCTCACACCTCGGAGCGCATGTTCCCCAATGGCCGGGTCATCGAGCTGATCGGCAACCCGATGCCAGGTGGCGGCTTTGTCATGAGCTTCACCGACATTACCGCCTTCCGCGATGCCGAACATGCGCTCAAGGGTGCCAACGAAAGCCTTGAGCAGCGGGTGGCCGAGCGGACCCACGAACTGTCGCAATTAAACCTGGCACTGACCGAAGCCAAGGGCACCGCAGAGACCGCCAACCAGTCGAAGACCCGCTTCCTTGCAGCGGTCAGCCATGACCTGATGCAACCGCTGAATGCCGCACGATTGTTTTCCGCAGCGCTTTCACATCAAGACGACGGCATGTCTGCTGACGCCCGCCAACTGGTGCAGCATCTGGACAGTTCACTACGCTCGGCCGAAGACCTGATCAGCGACCTGCTGGATATTTCCCGCCTGGAAAACGGCAAGATCACCCCCGATCGCCAACCGTTCGCCCTGAACACACTGTTCGACACACTGGGCGCGGAGTTCAAAGCGTTGGCGCAAGAACAAGGCCTGACGTTTCGGGTACGCGGCACCGCGCTGCGGGTCGACAGCGATGCCAAGTTGCTAAGGCGCATCCTGCAGAACTTCCTGACCAATGCGTTCCGGTATGGCAAGGGTCCGGTGTTGCTGGGTGTACGCCGTCGGGGCACCTACCTGAGCCTTGAAGTCTGGGATCGGGGTCCCGGCATTCCGAAAGACAAGCAGCGGGTGATTTTCGAGGAATTCAAACGCCTGGACAGCCATCAGACCCGCGCCGAAAAGGGCTTGGGGCTGGGGCTCGCCATCGCTGACGGGTTGTGTCGTGTGCTGGGCCACACCTTGCAGGTACGTTCATGGGCGGGCAAAGGCAGCGTGTTCAGTGTCTGCGTGCCACTGGCCCAGCATCAGACGGTCCCCGTCAGCGTGATTGCCGACGCTAACCGCACGGCGCTGACCGGTACGCAGGTGCTGTGTATCGATAATGAAGACAGCATTCTGATCGGCATGAACAGCCTGTTGACTCGTTGGGGTTGTCAGGTCTGGACCGCTCGCAGCCGCGAGGAATGCCAGGCGCTACTGGACGAAGGCGTACGCCCGCAGCTGGCGCTGGTGGATTACCACCTGGATGACGGCGAAACCGGCACCGAGTTGATGGCCTGGCTACGCACCCGCCTCGGCAACCCGCTCCCGGGAGTCGTGATCAGCGCCGACGGCCGCCCGGAACTGATTGCTCAAGTGCACGCAGCCGGGCTGGATTACCTGCCCAAACCCGTCAAGCCCGCGGCGTTGCGGGCACTGTTGAGTCGGCACGTGATGTTGGGCTAACGACAAGCCCTGTAGGAGTGAGCTTGCTCGCGATAGCGGTAGATCTGTTAAGTAGATATCGTCTGATCTGACGCTATCGCGAGCAAGCTCACTCCTACAGAAAAGCTTCTAAATTCGGATAGTTATTTTATGTTTGATGAGAGCGGGTTAAACCCGCTCCACCGCCGCGGCCAGCGCCTTGGCAAAACGCCTTGCCACTTCATCCACCTGCTCGGCGGTGATCACCAAGGGTGGCAGGAAGCGCACGACACTGCCGTGACGACCACCCAGCTCCAGAATCAACCCGCGCTTCAGGCATTCGTTCTGCACCAACGGTGCCAGTGTGCCGAATGCCGGAGGATGGCCCAAACCGTCGACAGCGCCTGTCGGGTCGACCAGCTCAACCCCGAGCATCAAGCCACGACCACGAATGTCGCCCATCTGCGGGAAATCGCGTTGCAGTACCCGCAGGTGCTCGGTCAGGCGAGCGCCCATCGCGGTCGCATGGCCAGCGATATCATGCTGTTTGAGATAAGCCATGACGGCAGAACCCGCCGCCATCGCCATCTGATTGCCACGGAAAGTCCCGGCATGCGCCCCCGGGAGCCACTTGTCCAGCCACTCGCGATAAACCACCACGGCCAGCGGCAAGCTGCCGCCGATGGCTTTTGAGAGCACCACAACGTCCGGCACAATGCCCGCGTGCTCAAAGGCAAACATTTTTCCGGTGCGGGCAAAACCGCTCTGAATCTCATCGACGATCAGCGCAACTCCGGCCTTTTCGGTGATCCGGCGCAGGCCGCGTAGCCAGTCCAGGTCAGCCGGGATCACCCCGCCCTCGCCCTGCACCACTTCAACAATGACGGCCGCGGGCAGTTGCACGCCAGCCTCCGGGTCATTGAGCAGGTTTTCCAGATAACGCAGGTTGACCTTCACACCCTCGGCGCCACCCAGCCCGAACGGGCACCGATAGTCATAGGGAAACGGCAGAAATTGCACACCATTGCTGAGCAAGGCCGCCATGGGCTTTTTGGGCCCGAGACTGCCCATCAGGCTCAGTGCGCCCATGCTCATGCCGTGATACCCCCCTTGGAACGACAGCACGGTCGTGCGCCCGGTCGCGGTGCGCACCAGCTTCAATGCGGCTTCCACTGCGTCGGTCCCGGTGGGGCCGCAGAACTGAATTTTCGCATCGCGGGCAAAGGTTTCCGGCAACAATCCGAACAGGTCCTGGACGAATTGATCCTTGACCGGGGTAGTCAGGTCGAGGGTATGCAGCGGCAGACCGTCATCGAGTACCTTGCGAATAGCGGCGATGACCACCGGATGGTTATGCCCCAAGGCCAGAGTCCCGGCTCCCGCCAGGCAGTCAATAAAGGTGCGACCTTCCACATCTTCAACGTAGATACCCTGCGCGCGTTTCAGCGCCAACGGCAGACGTCGGGGATAGCTGCGAGCATTGGATTCCTGTTGCTTCTGACGCTCCAGCAGCGGTGAGTCTTCGAACTGATAAAGCACTTCTTCCGGCTCGCTGTTGAACCGGGCAGACAAATTTTCATTGCGACTGATGGCGACTGACATCCTTCAAACCCTCGATAGCATGCGGTGGATGCAAAGCACGGAAGTGGGCATCTGCCACGCCATTCAGCGCCGGTAGATTCCTGTCTAAAGGAAACGCACCAGCGCAGTCGGGATTTACTGCTGCCGCCTACATCCAGCCCAACCATTTCCAGTAGGTAGCGCCGAATACCAGCATCAACAGATAGCCGATCACGGTGACCGGAATGCCGACCCGGGCAAACTGCCGGGCGGTGAAGGTTTCAGTGCCCAGACAGACCATGTTCTGCGGCGCATTGATCGGCAGAATGAACCCGTAACTGACGGCAAACCCCAGCAGCATGGTCATGCCCAGTCGGTTGAAATCCCCGGGCAGGGTTTGCAGCACAGCGATGAGGATCGGCAACATTGCCGAAGTCAGTGCCGTGGCACTGGCGAAGCCCAGATGGATCAGAATCAGAAAGCCCGCCAGAATGGCGAACACGCTCAATGGCCCAACCTGATCCAGTCCGGTACGGCTGACCACCTGAACACCCAGCCACTGTCCCGCCTGAGTGGTGAGCAACGCCGTACCCAGGCTGATGCCGACCCCGAAGACAATCACCGTGCCCCAAGGGATTCGCGACTGCACGTCTTTCCAGGTCATCACGCCCCAACGCGGCAATAGCAATAGGACCAGCCCGGCGTAAGTCGTGGACGTTGTGTCAAAGCTATGAAGTTTGCCCTCGGTGGCCCACAGCAACAGCAAGCCAATGGATACGGTCATCAGGCGCTTTTGTGCCCCTGTCATGGGGCCTATTTCTGCAAGGGACTGGGCAACCGCCTCTTTGCCGCCAGGAATATTGTCATTTTCCGGGGGCAGCAGTTTGAGCACCAGAACGATCAGGACGCCCGACATGACGATCGCCCAGGGGGCACCGGCAATCAGCCAGTCGAGCCATGACACACGGGCGCCGAGCATCTTGTCCATGAAGCCTGCTGTCAGCAGGTTTTGCGCAGCAGCGGTCTGAATCCCGACATTCCAGATGCTGGTCCCCTGAGCCACAATAATCATGATCGCGGCAGCAACATTGGAACGTTTGTCCATACCAAACGCAGCAATCACGCCCATCATGATCGGCACCACACACGCACTGCGCGCGGTGGCACTGGGCACCACCAGGCTGAGCAGGATGGTGACGACAATCGCACCCAGCATGATTCGTCGCGTGCTGGTGCCGATGCGTGACAACGTGACCAGAGCGATACGCCGATCCAGCCCGGTATGGGTCATGGCAGCGGCAATGAACAATGCGCCTGCCACCAACGCCAATGCCGAGTTGGAGAAGCCTGTCAGGGCCATGGTAATCGCGGCAGAAGAACCGTAGATCACGGACGGGTCTTTAAGGGTCGGCGCCGTGCCGATCAGGAACGCCATTAGCGAGGTGATCATGATTGCACTGGCTTCGTACGACACCGCTTCGGTGATCCACACCACCACAGCAAACGCCAGAATCGCCAGCATGCGCTGCCCGGCAATGGGTAGGTCCGCCGGGAATGGCAGCAACAGCACGGCAACCATGACCGCGATGCCAACCAGCAGACCTCTGGGTAACTTGACCTGGGCGGGTGGCTGCTCGGGGATGGTTGAAGAGGCGTTCATGGGCTTTCCTTGATCCGGCACAACGCAAACAGGGCGCTTGCACAATTTGCATCATGCGCTCCCGGGTGGTGCCTGCCATTGAGATGGATCAACGAATGGCCAACGCCCCTGTTTTACAACGCCGGTGGCAGCCAGGCGGGTGAGTTGTCCCGGGCGAGTCTCGTGAGGTATCCGTAATTCGTGGGGCTAGAAGTACCTATTGAATTGAAATGCCGTCCCCTGTGGGAGCGAGGCTTGCCCGCGATACATAAGACGCAGCTAAAAGGCATACCGCGTTATCGTTTATCGTCGGAATGCCGCCCAGACCAAGCCTCGCTCCCACAGCTCAGAATTTCAAATCCGGAATTGCGGTTTCCGGGGCCCCACCCGTGCTCTGCACCATCATCAATCCAACGCCTCCAGCTGTGCCATCAAGTCACTCAACCGATCCACTTTCTCCTCGGTCATTTCACTCGACTCAAGCCCGTCGATATAAGCGGCCAGTTGCTCCACCGTGCTGCACTCGAACATCGCTCGCAGCGGCACGTTGCGTTGCAATGCGTTCTGCACACGGGAAGCAATTTGCGTGGCCAGCAATGAGTGACCTCCCAGTTCGAAGAAGTTGTCGTAGATGCCGACTTGTTCGACTTTAAGCACTTCAGCCCAGATGTCCGCCAGGGTCTGCTCAAGCTCATTGCGTGGTGCGACGTAGGCCTGGCTTTGCAACTGGCCGATGTCGATCCCGGGTAGAGCCCTGCGATCCAGTTTGCCGTTGGCGTTACGTGGCAGTTGGTCGAGGATGAGCCAGTGCAGCGGCACCATGTAATCCGGCAGGGAGGCTCGCAGGCGCGCTTTGATGACTTCCGGGAGCTCGCCCTCTTGCGCCTCGACAGGCACCAGATAGCCGACGAGGTATTTACCGTTCGGTCCCTCCTGCACCGCCACAGCGGCATCACGAATTTCTGGCTGTTCATGCAGGCGTGCTTCGATTTCACCCAGCTCGATCCGGAAACCGCGAATCTTCACCTGATGGTCGATACGCCCCACGTACTCAAGCACACCATCCGCCCGACGCCGCGCCAGATCGCCGCTGCGATAAAGCCGCTCACCCGGTGCTCCGAATGGATGCGGCACGAAAACCTGTGCCGTACGCAACGGATCGTGCACATAGCCTCGGCCAACGCCAATGCCTGCGATGCACAACTCACCCACTGCACCGAGTGGCACCAGTTCCAGCGACTCATCCAGCAGGTATAAACGGTTGTTATCGGTCGGCGTACCGATCGGCAGATAGCTGCCTTGAGTCGACGCCTGATCCACCCGGAAGAACGCCACGTCGTCGGAACACTCGGCCGGACCGTAGGCGTTTACCAGCCCGATGCGTGGATAAGTCTGCAGCCATTGATGCGCCAGTTCAGGCGGCATGGCCTCCCCGGTCGGCAGCATCCAGCGCAAACGCTCCAGCGGCGGATGATCTTCGACCAACATGCCCTGAATCAGCGACGGCACACTCTCCAGCACGGTGACGCCACTGCTTTCAACATGCTTGAGCAGGCCCAATGGATCATGGGCAAGCGCATTAGGCACGATGTCCACCCGCGCACCGAACAGCGGCGCGGCGAGGAACTGCCAGACCGAGATATCGAAGCTTTGCGACGCCGTCTGGGCGATCACATCAAACTGATCCAGGCTCAGGTACGGTGCTTTGCTCAACTGGTTATTGAGCATGCCACGCTGCTCGACCATCACGCCTTTGGGTTGGCCGGTGGAGCCGGAGGTAAAGATCACATAGGCGAGGTTATCCGGGCCGGAATAAATTCCGGGGTTTTCTGTCGAGTGCTCGCCCTGTTGTACGTCCTCCCACACCAGTAAACGAGGTTTGCCCGCGCAGGAAAACGCTTCCAGCAGGCTCATCGCCTGTTCTTTATAGGCTGCCGTACACACCAGCAATGGCGTGCGGCTCTGCTCGATGATCCCGCTCAAACGTTGCGCTGGCAGGCCTGGATCCAGAGGCAGGTATCCCGCCCCGGCCTTGAAGCTACCGACGATCATGCCCAGCAAATCCAGCCCGCGCTCAGCCAGCAACGCTACCGGTTGATCAACCTGTACGCCGGCATTGCGCAGGGCGTGGCCAAGGCGGTTGGCATTCTGGTTCAGGTCCTTGTAGCTCCACTTCTGCTCCAGGCAGGTCGCAGCGATACGTTGAGGGTGTGCCTCGACCCGAGCTTCGAACAATCGCACGTAGCCCTGCTCCAACGGGTAATCACGCTGGCTCTGGTTGCAGCCTTGCAACAGCCACTCGCGCTCGACCTCTGCCAGCATCGGCAGCTCGGCCATGTCGCCCTGAATGCCGTCCGCCAGTGCCAGCAACAGGCGTTTGAATTCACCCAGCAGGCGCTCAACCGTTTCGCTATCAAAGTAACGCTGGTCGAAGGAAAGATGCAGCCCAAGGTCGTCGCCTGGATAACACACCGCCGTCAGCGGGAAATTGGTGTGAGTGCGGCCGGAATCAGAACTGGCGCTCAGGCTTTGGGCGCGGTCCAGTACCGAGACTTCAACCGGGGCGTTTTCGAACACAAACAGACTGTCGAACAGCGGCTGACCTTTAGGCAGTTCACTGCACTCCTGAATCTGCACCAGCGGCATGTACTCGTGCTCGCGCAGCTGCAGGTTGCTGTCCAGCAGGCCCTGCAGCCAGTCCAGTACCGTGCAGCGCTGATCGTTGGCTGGCAGGCTGACCCGTAACGGAATGCTGTTGATGAACAGGCCAACCGTGCGCTGCATCTGCGGCATGTCTACCGGACGACCCGCTACCGTGACACCAAACACCACGTCAGCGTCGCCACTCAAACGCCGCAAGGTCAGCGCCCACGCCGCCTGGGCGAAGGTGTTGACGGTCAACTGGTGACGCTGGGCCAGGTCTTTCAGGCGCTGACCATCGGCGGCATCAAGGCGCGTGTAGCGATCGCCGACGATCATGCCGCCACTTTGCCCGGCATGCTCGCGCAACAATGGCCGATCTGTCGGAATGTAGGTGGTGCGCTCAAAGCCCTGCAAATTAGTGCGCCACCATTGCTTCGACTGAGCAATGTCCTGACGTTGCAGCCAGCCAATGTAGTCGCGATAACGCGGTGGCACCGCCAGTTGTGCTTCACGCCCCTCGCCCAGCGCGGTATAGATTTCAAAGAAATCGCTCATCAGCAAGCCACGGCACCAGGCATCGATCAGAATGTGGTGGTTACTCATCATGAACCAGTAACGCCCCTCCGCGACCCGGATCAGACGCAGCTGGAATGGCGCCTCATGAAGCAGATCGAAACCGGCTTCACGCTCGCTTTTGAGCAGGGTTTGCAGACGTTCTTCATGCGTGGCTTCTGGCTCGGCACTCCAGTCGACGAACTCGATTCGCGTACCGCCCGGCTTGTGAATGATTTGCAGCATCTGCTCGCCGCTGTCCCAGCAGAACGAAGCGCGCAAAGCTTCATGACGAGCCACGACGGCTTGCCACGCTTGAGCAAAACGCTGCGGGTCGATCTCGCTGTTGATGCGATAGCGGTCCTGCATGAAGTAGATACCGGTACCCGGCTCAAGCAACGTATGCAGAAGCAGGCCTTCCTGCATGGGCGTCAGCGGATAGACATCTTCGATGCAAGAGACGGGAACCGGCAGCGCGTCCAGTTGGGCTTGAGTCAGACGTGCCAGCGGGAAGTCCGAAGGAGTCAGCCCGCCTGCTGCATCGTCCAGGCAATGAGCGATCAGGCCTTGCAGTTCATCGACATAAGCCATAGCCAGCGTTTCGATCGTCGCTGCCTCGAAGCGTTCATGGCTGAAGGTCCAGCGCAGCACCAGTTCACCGCCATACACCTGACTGTCGATGCTTAATGCATTCGGCAGCGGTGCATGCTCGTCGTGAGTCGGGCCGACCGACGCGTCCAGCGGTTTGAACAGCGCGTCGTCGGCAAAGCTCTGATCGAACTGCCCCAGATAATTGAAAGTAATCGAGGCCTCAGGCAATGCGGCCATGCTTTGACGACATGTCTCGTCAGCCAGATAACGCAGCACGCCATAGCCCAGCCCCTTGTGTGGCACCTGACGCAGTTGCTCTTTGATCACCTTGATCGATGCAGCACGACCCGTCGCTTCCGCCACATCCTGCGGCGTAAGCCTTAGCGGATAAGCACTGGTGAACCAGCCGACACTTCGGGTCAGATCGATGTCATCGAACAGGGTTTCACGGCCATGACCTTCGAGTTGAATCAGCGCAGACTCCTCGCCGGTCCAGCGGCACACCACCCGCGCCAGCGCCGTCAGCAACAAGTCGTTAACCTGCGTCCGATAGGCCGCCGGAGCCTGCTGCAGCAGCTGTCGGGTGTGCTGTGCATCCAGACGCACGCTGAAGGTTTGAGCCTGAGCATTTAGCTGACGGCCTTGCGGATGATCGAACGGCAACTCGCCGCTGCCAGTCAATTGGGTCTGCCACCACTGAAGCTCTTCGCGCAGTGGCTCGCTGCTGGCGTATGCCTGTAAACGTTGGGTCCAGTCCCGGAACGCGCTGGTCTTGGCGGGCAGCGGCTGCTCACGATAAACCGCTTGAAGATCATCGAGCAGAATCCGCCACGACACGCCGTCCACCACCAAGTGATGGATCGTCAACAGCAGTTGCTGAGCTCCGTTGTTATCGCTGATCAGAACCCCACGCAATAGCGGGCCACGCTGGAGATTGAGGCTACGTTGCGCATCGGCGAACAGCTCCGGCGAAGCGTTTTCAGCACGCCAGAGCACTGCGCACTGTTCCAGTGGTGCGTGCTCGGCATGCCATTGACCGCTGTGTTCGGTGAAGCGCAGGCGCAGCGCGTCATGCTGCACCAGGACTTGACGCAAGGCTTGCTCCAGCCGCGCCGGGTCGAGGTTTTCGCTAGGTTGCAGCAGCACCGTCTGGTTCCAGTGCTGGCGCTGCGGGATGTCGCTGGCAAAGAACCAGTGCTGAATAGGCGTTAGTTGCGAGGCACCCAGCACCGGCCCTTGCTCGGCAAGCATCTGCTCGGCGCGAGTCGCAACGTTGGCCAGCGTCTGCACGGTCTGATGCTGGAACATGTCTCGCGGGCTGAAATGAATCCCGGCCTGCCGAGCGCGGCTGACCACCTGGATCGACAGGATCGAGTCGCCACCCAGCTCGAAGAAGTTGTCCAGCAAACCGACGCGTTCGACGTTCAACACCTCACGCCAGATCGCCGCCAACGCTTGCTCAAGCTCATTTTGCGGGGCCATGAATTGCTGGCGGCTGTGCTCCGGATCAGGCGCAGGCAAAGCACGACGGTCGAGCTTGCCGTTGGCGGTCAGCGGCATGCTATCGAGCACAATAAACTGAGCAGGAACCATGTATTCCGGGAGCTGACTGAGCAAATGCTTCTTCAAGGCATCGCGTAACTGAGCCGCGTCGCCCTCGCCGACCACATAGCCCACCAGCTGTTTTCCGCTCGGCGCCTCCAGGGCCAGCACCACAGCTTCGCGCACTGAAGTGTGCTCCAGCAGACGGTTTTCGATTTCGCCCAGCTCAATGCGGAAACCACGGATTTTCACCTGATGGTCGATACGCCCCAGATACTCCACCAGCCCGTCGGCACGTTGCCGGACCAGATCACCGGTGCGGTACATTCGCCCGCCGTTTGCCGAGAACGGATCGACCACAAAGCGCTCTGCGGTCATACCGGGACGCTGGTGATAACCACCCGCCAGCCCGGCACCGCCGATGTACAACTCGCCCGTCGCGCCCTGAGGAACGAGGGCCAGATCGGCATCAAGAATGTAAGCACTGCGAGCGCCGACAACACGACCGATCGGCACAGTCGCCAGGCCCTCCTCCAACGCCTCGGGAGCCAGACAGGCCAGCGGCATGACGACGGTTTCCGTAGGGC
Organism: Pseudomonas sp. HP_14; assembly: GCF_055283875.1. Taxonomy (NCBI): domain Bacteria; kingdom Pseudomonadati; phylum Pseudomonadota; class Gammaproteobacteria; order Pseudomonadales; family Pseudomonadaceae; genus Pseudomonas; species Pseudomonas sp. HP_14. The sequence goes on from NZ_JBTOQI010000033.1 coordinate 283,453, forward strand.
CATAGGCGTTGAAAAACTGCTGTGGTTTAAACACTGCGCGAATGCGCTGCAAGTGCTCACCGGTCAAGGCTTCGCCGCCAGTAATGCACATACGGATCGGCAGCGTTTCATGCTGGCTGGCCAACCATTGCGCCAACTGGCTGCCATAGCTGGGGGTGAAGCCGAGGATGTTGACGCGCTGCTCACGAATCAACTCGCAGATTTCCTGAGCGCCCCATTGCCCTTGAGCCCGCAAGACCACACGGGCACCACAGAGCAATGGCACCAACAAGCGTTCAGTGGCTGCGTCGAAGTTGATCGAGTAGAAGTGCAGTTCGCAGTCGTCGTTGCGCATGCCGAAACACTGAATGACCGCACGGCAATGCATCGCGATTTCGCCATGACTGACCACGACGCCCTTTGGCTTGCCGGTGGAGCCGGAGGTGTAGATCAGGTAGGCCTGATGCTGCGGCAGGGTCAGGTTGGGCAGTTCAGCGTCGTCGAAGCTTGCCCAGATATCCTGTGGGAGCGAATTCATTCGCGAAGACGATATTCCTGACGACAGAGATTCGGTGGGTGTACTGGCCTCTTCGCGAATAAATTCGCTCCTACTGGTCAGGGTGAATTTCACGACTCCCTCAGGCAATTCCCCCAACGCCCCAAGCAACTTCTCATCACCCAGCAGCAAGCCAATGCCGCTGTCTTCGATCATGTAATGCAGGCGGTCCAGCGGATACTCCGGATCCAGCGGCACATAAGCGCCGCCCGCCTTGAGAATCGCCAGCAGACCTATGACCATTTCGTGGGAGCGCTCAAGGGCCAGCCCGACTCGCACTTGCGGACCGACACCTAGCTCGCGCAGGGCACGAGCCAACTGGTTGGCGCGTCGATTGAGCTGATCGTAAGTCAGTGTCTGCCCGGCAAAGGTCAGGGCGCCAGCGTCCGGTGCCTTGCGGACCTGTTCGGCGAACAACTCATGAATACAGTGCGGCAGGTCATGCTCGCCGCTCTCTTCTGCCAGCCCGGACAGTAACTGGTCGCGCTCAGCCGATTCAAACAGCGGCAGCTCGCTCAAGCGCTGTTCAGGATCCGTCAGCAAACCTTGCAGTAACGTGCGCCAGTGCTCGGCCATGCGAGCAATGCGCGCCTCGTCGAACAAGTCGCAACTGTAGGTCAGGCAGCAACCCAAGCGCTGATCAAGGTCGGTCACTTCCAGGTTGAGGTCGAACTTGGTCGCCGCTGCATCGTTGACCAGATAATCCACGGTCATCCCGGCCAAGGTGCGGCTTTGCTGGAACTCCCAACGCTGCACATTGCACATCACCTGGAACAGCGGGTTATACGCTGCACTGCGGGGTGGTTGCAGTGCCTCGACCAGATGATCGAACGGCAAGTCCTGATTGGACTGACCTTCAATCACCGTCTGGCGTACTTGATCGATCAGTTCGGCGACACTCATCTGCCCATTGAGCTGGCAACGCAGCACCTGAGTATTGAGGAACGCACCGATCAGCCCTTCACTTTCCGGGCGAATCCGGTTGGCCACCGGCGCACCAATGCGCAAGTCCTGCTGACCGCTGTAGCGGTAGAGCAATACGGCCAACGCGGCGGTCATGGTCATGAACAGGGTCAGCCCCTGTTCGGCGTTGAACTGACGAACCTGAGCCGCCAGCTCGTCGCCCAGATCGAAGCGATACAGGCCGCCGCGATGGCTTTGCACAGGCGGACGCGGGCGGTCGCCGGGCAGTTCCAGCAGCGGATATTCATTACCGAGTTTGGTCGTCCAGTAATTCAGTTGGCGCTGACGCTCACCGGACTCCAGCCACTGCCGCTGCCACACGCTGTAATCCAGATACTGCACTGCCAACGGCTCAAGCGGCGACTGGCGATCGTCGACGAACGCTTCGTAGAGCGCGCTGAGCTCCCGGGCAAAGATATCCATTGCCCAGCCTTCAGTGACGATGTGATGCAGGGTCAGAACAAAATAGTGCTCCTGCTCACCCGCTTTGACCAGGCAGGCACGCAGCAGTGGGCCACGCTCAAGGTCGAATGGCTCGTGAGCCTGAGCATCGGCAAATGCCTGCAAGCGCTGATCACGGGGGCTGTCATCCAGCGCGGAAAAGTCCTGCCACTGCATGCGCAAATTCAAGTCAACCTGCACCTGCTGCCAGGCCACGCCGTTGACGCTAGGGAAAGTAGTGCGCAGGGTTTCGTGACGAGCGATCAATGCATGCAATGCCGCTTCGAATCGGCTGATATCCAACACACCGCGCAAGCGTGCCATACCGCCGACGTTGTAGGCCGGGCTGTTCGGCTCCAGTTGCCAGAGGAACCACATGCGCTGCTGGGAATAAGACAACGGTACCCGCTGACGGCGGTCGACGCGCTCGATCGGCAGTTGGCGGTTGCTGTCGCCGGCCAGTTGAATCAGACGGACCTGTTCGGTAAACGCAGCCAGTTCACTGGCGTCGAACAAAACACGCAACGGCAGCTCGACATCGCATGCCTGACGGGTACGAGAAACAATCTGCGTCGCCAGCAACGAATGGCCACCCAGCGCGAAGAAGTCATCGCTCAGCCCGACCCGCTCAAGGCCCAGCACCTCACACCAGATCGCAGCAATTTGCTGTTCAAGCTCAGTCCGCGGAGCAACGTGTTCACGTTGTTGCCATTGCGGGTCCGGCAAGGCGCGGCGATCCAGTTTGCCGCTGGGACTCAGCGGCATGCGGTCCAGACGCACCAGTTGCGCAGGTACCATGTACTCCGGCAGCTCTGCAGCCAGCGCGGTTTTCAATGGCTCGGCCGCAATGTCGGTGTCGGCGGTGTACCAGCCGATCAGTTGCGCGCCGCCAGGGCCTTTGCGTACCAATACCGCCGCCTGACGCACACCGGGCTGCGCCAGCAGTCGTGCTTCGATTTCTTCCGGTTCAATCCGGAAACCGCGCAGTTTGACCTGCTGATCGAGACGCCCCAGATAGTCAATGACGCCATCGGCGGACCAGCGCGCAAGGTCACCCGTGCGGTACAGCCGAGCGCCCTCTTCGCCCAATGGATCCGGCACAAAGCGCTCGGCGCTCAGCCCTGGACGTCCGAGATAACCACGCGCCAGACCGATGCCACCAATGCACAGCTCACCCGGTACTCCGGCAGGCACCGAGTTCAACTCGTTGTCGAGAATCCGGCACAGCACGTTGCCCAGCGGTCGACCAATCGGCGAGCGCTCGCCATCGTCAGCCTGGCAATGCCAATGGGTGACGTTGATCGCGGTCTCGGTCGGACCATATCGGTTGTGTAGTTGCACGTTCGGCAGTTGCTTGAGTACCCGATTGCGTAGCTCAGTCGGCAGTGCTTCGCCTCCGGAAAACACACGCTTGAGACTGGTGCACTGCGTCACGCCAGAATCTTCGATGAACAGATGCAACAGCGGCGGCACAAAGTGCAGGGTCGTCACGTTGAACTGCTGAACAAGTTCGATGATCCGTGCAGGATCGCGATGCTCCCCCGGCGCGGCGATCAGCAACCGGCAGCCAGAGATCAGGGGCCAGAAACATTCCCAAACCGACACATCAAAACTGACCGGGGCTTTTTGCATCAAGACGTCGTTGGCGTCGAGGTCGTATGTGGTCTGCATCCATTGCAAGCGTTCGGCCAGGGCCGCGTGTGTGTTGCCGACGCCCTTGGGCTGACCCGTTGAGCCGGAGGTGTAAATCACGTAAGCAAGGTTGTCGCCAGACAGATGCAGACCAGGCGCGTTGCACGGCCAGTTGTCCAGGTGCAGATTATCGAGGGTAATCGCGGTGATGGCTTCGCTGACCGGCAAGCCCGGCAACAGATGGCTCTGGGTCAATAGCAGTTCGACCCCGCTGTCGTGCAGCATGTAACTCAGGCGCTCGCGGGGGTAATCCGGGTCCAGCGGCACATAGGCGCCACCCGCCTTGATGATCGCCAGCAAGCCGATCAGCAACTGCGGCGAACGCTCGGCGCAGATACCTACGCAAACGTCCGGGCCGACGCCCTTGTCGCGCAAATAGTGAGCGAGACGATTGGACTGAGTATCCAGGCTGGCGTAGTCCATTTGCCCGCCGCCCCAGACCAGCGCGATACGTTCGGGTGTCTGCGTGGCCTGCTCAGCCAACAGTTGCGGCAACCAGCGGGTGGCAGGCACGCAAGGCGCCTGACTCCAGTCCAGTTGCTGAGCCTGCTCAACCGCGCTGAGCAAAACAAGGTCGCCAATGCACCGGTCGGGTTGATCACTGACTTGCTGCAACAACGCTGTGAAGTGTTCCGCCATACGCCTTACGGTCTGCACGTCAAACAGCTCTGCGGCGTAGTCGAAATGCAGTGCCAGACGCCCCCGATGATCTTCCTCACTGTGCAGCTGCAGGTCGAACTTGGCCTCCCGGCTGTGCCACGGCAGCTCGTCGGCCAGCAAACCCGGCAAACGGCGCAAGGCGCTCAGGTCTCGCTGCTGGTGGTTGAACATCACCTGAAACAAGCCTTGCTCGCGGGCCTGCGGGAAGGCTTCAAGCAATTGCTCAAAAGGCAGGTCCTGATGAGCCTGAGCGCCTAACGTCGTGTGCAGGGTTTCGTCGAGTAATTGGCTGAACGGTTTGCGCGCGTCAACCGTAGCGCGCAGCACCAGAGTATTGATGAAGAAGCCCACCAGGCCTTGAGTTTCAAGGCGAGGACGGTTGGCACCCGGCACGCCGATGCGGATGTCCGTCTGCCCGCTGTAGCGATGCAGCAAGCTCTGGAATGCCGCCAGCAGGACCATAAACATCGTCGCCCCTTGCTCATGGGCGGTGTAACGCAAGGCGCTACTCAAACCCTCATCAAGCAGGACGCTGTAGCGCGCTGCCTGATGCGTGCGCAAGGCGCTGCGCGAATGATCCGTCGCCAGACTCAATACCGGCTGCTCGTCACCCAACTGTTGCGTCCAGTAAACGAGCTGGCGGTGTGCTTCGCCTGCCGCCAGCCAGTCGCGTTGCCATTGCGCGTAATCAGCGTAGTGCAGCGACAAGGGCGTGAGGGTCGCTTTCTGTCCCTGAGTGGCGGCTGCATAAAGGCGTGAGAACTCGTCGATCAGCACGTTCAGCGACCAGCCGTCAGCAATGATGTGGTGCAACGTGACCCACAGTTGATGCTCCTGGTCGTCGAGACGCACCAGCGTCACCCGCAGCAGCGGCCCTTGCTCAAGGTCGAAGGCCGTCCGGGCGTCCTGATCCCGGGCCTGCACAACCTGAGCATCGCGCTCGGCCTGCGGCACATGACTGAAGTCCAGATGCTGCAAGGTGAACGTTGCTGAGGGCTCAATGCGTTGCAGTGCATGCCCGTCGCGCTCCAGAAAACGTGTACGCAGGGATTCATGCCGCTCGATCAACTGCTCGAAGCTGTTGCTCAAGGCCTGCTGATCGAGATCGCCGCGCAAACGCAGCGCGGCAGGAATGTTGTAAGCAGCGCTTTGCGGCTCCAGTTGCCAGACAATCCACAGGCGGTTTTGCGCCAGCGACTGGGGCAGATCACGATCACGCGGCAGCAACGCAATGCTGTTCTGGCGGGTTGCACCTGAGGCTTGTTGACGCGCGACTTCAGTGCAGAACTCGGCCAGTGAAGGCGCCTCGAACAACAGGCGTAGATTCAGCTCCAGACCAAGAGCCTCACGCAAACGTCCCATGACCTGGGTTGCGGCGATCGAGTTGCCACCGAGCAGGAAGAAATGGTCATCGTCGGCAATGTGCTCGACGTGCAGCTGCTCACGCCAGATCGCGGCGATGCGCTGTTGCAGGTCATCGCCAACAGCCGTCTTATCATTTGTGCGCTCAGCATCAAGCTCACCCTGATACTGGGCGACCGGGAAAAGCGCATAACTGTCGAGCGTGCCATCCGCCAGACGCGTGCGGCAGGCCGAGCGTTGCAGCTTGCCGCTGGAAGTCTTTGGCAATGCGCCGGGATTGAGCAATGCAACGACGCCTGGCGTTTCCTGAAATGCCTCAGCCACGGTTTGCCGAATCGCCTTGATCAAAGCGTCCGGCGGCAGGATTTTCTGCACGCTACGGCTGATTTCCGCCGCGATACCAATGCTATCCACACCGTTTTCAGTCACCGCAAAAGCGGCAACCCGCCCTTTGCGCACCACGTCGACTTCGCGCTCGATGGCCTGCTCTATGTCCTGCGGATAAAGGTTATGACCTCGCACGATCAGCATGTCTTTCAAGCGACCTGTGACGAACAGTTCACCATGACGCAGAAAACCAAGATCGCCGGTACGCAGCCAGGTACGGCCGTCCCGCTCAACAAAAGTCCTGGCACTGGCTTCGGGGTTGCGCCAGTAGCCATGGGCAATACTGGGGCCAGCGGCCCAGATCTCCCCCACTTGATTATCTGTCAGCACCTCACCACTCACGGCATCGACAATACACACCGCATGCCTGGGCTGACTGCCACCGCAACTCATTAACACGCTGCCAGCACCTGGCTCGGCGCGGTTCTGAGCCAACGCCTGATCGCTCACTTCCAGATTCGGAATACCGCGTCCACGCTGCCCGCCGGTCACGAACAATGTGGCTTCGGCCAAGCCGTAGCAGGCGAAGAAACTGTCTGCCGTGAAACCGCTGGCGGCGAACTTGCTGCTGAACAGATCGAGGCTGTCCTGACGAATCGGCTCGGAGCCGGAAAATGCCACGCGCCATTTACTCAGGTCCAACTTTTCCAGAGCCGAGTCACTGACCCGTTCGCTGCATAGCCGATAGGCGAAATCAGGCCCGCCACTGATAGTGCCGCCGTACTCACTGATTGCCTCCAGCCAGCGCAGCGGACGGCCGAGGAAGTAGCCCGGCGACATCAACACACACGGTACACCGCTGAAGATCGGTTGCAGCAAGCCGCCGATCAGCCCCATGTCGTGATACAGAGGCAACCAGCTGACGATGACATCGTCCGGGTTGAGATCGATGCCGAAGCCGCGACGAATCAGCAGCTCGTTGGCCACCAGATTGCCGTGGCTGACCTGCACCCCTTTGGGCAACGCGGTAGAGCCGGATGTGTATTGCAGGAACGCGATGTCATCCGGGTTCAGGCTCGGCTCATGCCAGGCGTTTGCCAGATCGATGTCCAGGGTATCCACACATAACAGTTGGGGAGCATCGGCGGCGTTGAGCTGAGCGCTCATTTGCAGCAGGGGCTCGCGCAAACTGCTGCGAGTCAGGATCAGCCGCGGCTCGGCGTCGGCGATGATCGACAACAGACGCTCCTGATGATGACGACGCGCCGACTCGGGCGGATAGGCAGGCACCGCAATGACACCGGCATACAGGCAGCCAAAGAACGCCGCGACGTAATCCGGGCCGCTGGGGAACAACAACACTGCACGTTCGCCGGGCTCGACCTGGGCTTGTAAGGCTGCCGCGATAGTACGCGCCCGCTGATCAAGCTGGCGATAACTGAGCACCGCGCCTTCACTGGCCTCCTCAGCCAGAAAACGCAAGGCAATGCGATCAGGCTGGCCTTCTGCACGTTGTTGCAGGGCCTGCACCAGAGTGTTGGGGAGTTCGAACGCGTCGTTCATGGTTGTTCCTGCCTGAGTCCGGCTTGCAATCGGGAGTTCACGAAGAGAGGCGCGCCAGATGCGCGCCGGGTACTGCTGTCTGGTTCAGCTGGCCGCCGCCGCAGGTGAACGCTGGCGATTGGCGCGCGCCAGATGCTGCTCGGCATAGCGACGCAGACAGCGCAACAAAGACGCTTCCTGGCTTTGCAGGAAAAAGTGATGACCTTCAAACATGTCCAGCGAGAAACCAACGGTGGTTTCATCCTGCCAGTCGAGTAGTTCCTCGACGCGCACGCTGTCCTGCTTGCCACCGAACACATGCACGGGCATTGGCAACGGCTCACGGGGCAGGTATTCGAAGCTGCCACACATCAGAAAATCAGCACGCAGAATGGGCAGCATCAGCGCCATCAGATCAGGGTCTGCCAACGCCACTTCAGAGGTGCCCTTGAGCGTACGCAAGCGCTCGATCAGCTCGGCATCGGTCCTGGCCTGGCGATATTCGCTGACATCACGTCGCGCCGGCCCCGCCGTACCCGAGGCGAACAGACACAGCGGCGACGGGACGTTCAACGTCAGCAAGGCATGTGCCAGCTCATAACCGAGCAATCCGCCAAGGCTATGCCCGAATATTGCGTAGGGTTGTCCAGGACTTTGCTGCAACTGGCGGCTGACCTCGCGAGCAAGTTGCGAGGCCAACCGACGGATATCGGTCTGCAGCGGCTCACTCATGCGCATACCGCGCCCGGGCAGTTCCAGTGGATGGATTTCGAGCCACTGCGGCAAGGTGCGACGCCAGCGACTGTAGACCATGGCACTGGCCCCGGAGTACGGCAGACAGAACAGGCGCAGACTGTTAAAGGCGCTCACTTCAGGCCACCACTTTGTCCTGATCCATCTTCTGTCGCAGGCTCAACGGGCGCATGTCGGTCCAGTGCTGCTCGATGTACTCCAGGCACTCTTTCTTCAGACCTTTCATGCCGACTGCACGCCAGCCATTAGGAATAGCCTTGTATTCAGGCCAGATCGAGTACTGTTCTTCGTGGTTGCACACGACCTGAAAGGTGAGGTCTTCGCGATCAAATACCATGTCATTCTCCTGCTGCATGGGTGCCTGGCGGGTAGCCGGGACTGTCATCAAAGAGAACGGATGGGGGTGAAAAATAATTAGTAACACGAGGGGCGCTGATCGTCAGGCAGAGCAAGACCTGCGACGCAGCCTGCTGAGAAAAGCATACCGATAGATATATTTCTCATTTGACAATCATTATCATCAAGCCTAATTTGTTGCCCGGTGTGTAGGGGGCTTCCCTACGAAAGCTTCATCTGCCCAATTGCTGCAAGGTGATTTCCATGCCGGAACAACTATCCACAAGTACGTGCGATTCACCGCTTCTTCAGGCGTTCGTCGAGAACCGTCTGATCCTGGTCAAGATTGCAGCCCGAATCACCGGTTGCCGATCGCGGGCCGAAGATGTCGTACAGGACGCTTTCTTTCGATTACAGTCCGCGCCACAAATTACGTCGTCAATCAAAGCCCAGCTCAGTTACCTGTTTCAGATCGTGCGCAACCTGGCGATCGATCACTACCGCAAACAGGCGCTTGAGCAGAAGTACTCGGGCACGGAGGAAGAGGGACTCAATGTGGTTATCCACGGCGCCTCCCCTGAAACCTCACACATCAACTTCACGACGCTGGAAACCATCGCCGATGCACTGACCGAACTGCCTAGCCGCACGCGCTATGCATTCGAAATGTATCGACTGCACGGCGTTCCGCAGAAAGACATTGCCAAAGAGTTGGGTGTATCACCCACACTGGTGAACTTCATGATTCGCGATGCTTTAGTGCATTGCCGCAAGGTCTCTCTCCAGGAAGCACGCGCCGTACGTCGCTGAACGCGATCGACACTGCGCCTGTAGGAGCTGCCGAAGGCTGCGAAGCTTTTTTGCCCCAATCGCAGCCTTCGGCAGCGCCTACAGAATCCGGCTTGTTAAACCCACTCGCACCGCTCAAAAAAACGCTGTCGGTGCAGGGTCATCAACGCCGCCCGCTTGTGCGGAAAATCGAATTCCTTTTCTTTCTCAAAGCCCTGTTTTTGCATGTAAGCAATCATCTTCGCGTTGTCGGCGCGCGGCTCTGAAACCAGCCGTTGGGTGCGCTCATCTTCCAGAAAAAGATAATGCACCAGTGCCGAGAGCCAACTGGCGACCTTGTGAGGGCCCCGATGGCTTTCTTCGCCGACCAGCATATGAATTCCGCGGTCGTAATCGCCGGGATTACAGAACGGCGCAATCCGGTCTTCGAGCGCCCAGTAGGCCTCAAAGTATGCAAATGGCTCATCGTCAAAGGACCCGATCAACGTCAGCGTATGGGGATCGGCAGCCTGCTTCTCCAAGTACTCTCGATGCTGCGCCAGGGTTCCGCCCTCTTGCCAGAACTGCAGAACACGTGGGTTGTTCTGCCAACGATTGAAACGCTCAAGGTCCTGATCAACATCCAGCGTGCGCAGAGAAATCGAGGCGCCAAGACTGGCATCGAAACGTCGATAGACTTCGCCTGTTGGCTTGGCCGGGCGAATCAACGGCATAGCCGTCGCGGGTAATGACTGAGGCATGCTTTGGGCTCACGAAAAAAGGCTGATTCAATGAGAAAACGTGCTCGGGCCGGGAAAATTTAATATTGGGTTTCAGTCAAGCAACACGACCTTCCTCGGTGAGCTCCTACAGGGCCGGTGTTGCCGCGCGACCGCCCAGGAAATTTACGCTCCGCCTTACCCTCATCCATGTAAAAATGTCGATCAACATTTAAAGGTCACAGCGTGAGGAGAGTTGCATGCGGTACGCGCAAGATCACAAGGCCCAGACCCACGAACGCATCCTTCATGAAGCATCGGCACGCTTTCGACGTGACGGTATCGGCGCGACCGGTCTACAGCCACTGATGAAAGCACTGGGCCTGACCCATGGCGGCTTTTATGCGCACTTCAAATCCAAGGATGACTTGGTGGAAAAGGCGCTACGCTGCGCTGCAGACGAAGCCAACGACCGCACCAGCAAGGCATTTGCAGAAGATAATGGCCTGGCTGCCTTTATCGAAATGTATCTCTCGGAAACGCATCGCAATGCTCCCGAAAAAGGCTGCCCGATCCCGACCATGAGTTCGGAGCTTGGCCAGCGTGGGGAAGCCAGTCCGATCACCGATGAGCTGATCGAGTCGCGCCTGGCGTCCTTGCAAAAATCTCTGCGCGGACCAGATGCCGACGCGCAAAGCGTGGTCATGCTGTCGACCCTGGTCGGTGCGCTGATGCTGTCGCGCAGCACGCAGGATCCGGCGCTTTCGCAGCGAATCCTGCACACGACCCGAGACTGGCTAACGCAGCAGGCGAACGAATCCTGATCAGTCCTGCCAGCGCCTGAACAGCACGCTGGCGTTGACTCCCCCGAAGCCAAAGCCGTTCGACAAGGCGTATTCGATGTTCATGCCCCGCGCTGCGCCATGGACAATATCAATCCCCGCAGCCGCGTCGTCGGGATTGTCGAAGTTAAGGGTCGCCGGGGCTATCTGATCGCGAATAGCCAAAGCGGTGAAGATGGCCTCTATCCCGCCCGCAGCCCCCAACAAATGCCCGGTCGCCGATTTGGTCGACGTCACCGCAATCGCGTGCTGCTCACCAAACAGCGCTTTGATTGCGGCCATTTCACCTTTGTCACCAACCGGTGTCGACGTCGCATGGGCATTCAAGTGCTGGATGTGTTCCGGCTTGATCCCCGCCTGACGGATTGCCGCGCCCATGGCTCGCTGCGCCCCGCTACCGTCCTCGGGCCCTGCCGTCAGGTGATACGCGTCCGCACTGGTGCCATACCCGACGAGCTCGACAATCGGCTTCGCTCCCCGAGCCAACGCATGGTCCAGGGATTCAATAACCAGTATTCCCGCGCCCTCACCCATCACGAAACCGTCACGGTCCCGGTCAAAGGGGCGTGAAGCTCGCTCGGGCGTTTCATTGAAGCCGCTGGACAAGGCCCGGGCTGCCGCAAAACCTCCCAGGCTTACCCGGTCGATAGCCGCTTCCGCGCCACCGCAAATGGCAATGTCCGCCTCACCACAACGAATCAGCCTTGCAGCATCGCCAATCGCTTGCACACCTGCAGCACAGGCCGTCACCGGTGCGCCAAGCGGCCCCTTGAAGCCATGCTGGATAGACACATGCCCGGCCGCCAGATTGACCAGAAACGAAGGGACCGTAAACGGTGACAATCGCCGAGGTCCACGGCTGTCAGTGGTGCGTACAGCATCGGCAATCGCTCCGAAGCCGCCGATACCCGAGCCAATAATCGTCGCGGTACGCTCTTGGGCCTCTTCACTCTCGGCGACCCAACCTGCCTGTTCAATCGCCTCTTTCGCGGCGGCCAGAGCAAACAGAATGAAACGGTCCATCTTCTTTTGTTCCTTCACGGGCACCGCGCTGTCGGCATCAAAACCCGCGTCGGGATCATCAGCCTTGAGCGGTACACGACCTCCGACCTTGCCCGGCAGGTCAGCGACGTCTTCGTCAGCTAGCCGAACGATGCCGGAACGCCCTGCCAGCAAACGCTGCCAAACCGCCTCAACACCAGACCCCAAGGGCGTCACCAGCCCCATGCCCGTCACTACAATTCGTCGACCACTCATGATGTTCTGCACCTTGTTTGTCACGACTTCAAGCCTTGTAACGGACAACGAAAAGACCAATGCCTGCAGAGGCGCCAATGATCAGGATTGTCCCTTTTGCGTTGACAGTGCTCATTTGAAAACTCCAGAGGTGATCAAAATTTTAGTATTACGACTGTAATTTCAAATATTGTATGTCGATTGTCATTTGATGTGTCAAGGAGTGAATCAGCACTGAGGTGCCTGACGGATAGGCCGACAAAGAAGAAGTGATCAATTTGATCAGGGTGACGAGAAGGCCGGCGCTAAACCGGCCTTCTGAGGAGGGTTTAGCGAAGGTTACTCAACCGCGATCTTGTCCAGATTTTTGTCCAGAAGTGCTTTGCCAATGCCTTTGACTTCGATCAATTCATCCACCGAGGTAAACTCGCCGTTGGCTTCTCGATAAGCAACGATGGCTTCTGCCTTGCCCTTCCCGATACCGGAGAGCTGTTTTTGCAAGGTTTCAGCGTCAGCTGTGTTGATATTGACCTTGGCTGCCATTTGCTCCTGCATGACGGGCGCGTTCTTTTCCAAAGAGGCAGTGGGCGCGGCAGTAGCAACCACCGAAACACTGGTTAACACAGCGAACAACAGCGAGGAGAGAAAAGCTTTACGCATCTGGAACACTCCGTAACATCATTTGATTTGAATGCGACATTCCGTGTGCCGCCTTCCAAAGTTAGTTCAGAGTCGTGAGCTGTCAATTAAAGTAAGCGTGTCGAGTTATTACACAGCCCCTAAACTCTGACATTTCTGAGATCATTATTTTTCAGCATGACTACACAGAAGCTTACAATGAAATTCCAACAATAAAAGATGCTAAAATCCTTGTAGGTTTTAAGAAATATTTTAGATGATACTCTCACGCATCGAGCGCTTAACCCATGACCTTCTTGACCCTGACAGCGCACTAAGGCGGCATACCGCCACTTACTGGAAAACATAAAACTCCGAACTGCGTGGCCCGCTGCTAGACGGGAGCAAGCCGTCGCCCCTCAAATCCCGCGGCCTCGGGAACTGGAGCACACGTAGCGTATTTAACAACGAACAACGCCAATAATGCTCAGCCCAGATCGATTTCCGCTTGCAGAGCGCTCTGATGAACGATCAGGACCGCCACTCTGCAACAACGTTTTGTCTGTTTATCTTCGCGCAATCAATAACGCCTTTGCCAGGACGTCAATAATACGATGCTGTTGTTGGGCTGTCATACCCACCCACAGGGGGAGTCGTAAAATTCGAGACGAAACATCATCAGTCACTTGCATGCTCCCATGATGACGTCCGAACTTCAGCCCCCCGGGTGAAGAGTGCAGAGGCACGTAATGGAAGACAGCGGAAACGGAGTGTTGCTTTAAATACTCGATCACTTTTCCCCGGTCAACTTCAGGGTTTAGCAACACATAATACATATGCGCATTATGCCCACACTCGGCGGGTACGATAGGTCGACGAATCAGCTTATCCGTTTCAAGCGAAGCAAGAAGAGTATGGTAGTTTTCCCAAATAGCCAGCCGCAAGTTAGTAATCGCTTGCGCCTCTTCCAACTGTGCCCAGAGAAACGCAGCCGTCAACTCTCCGGGCAGAAACGAGGAACCCATTTCCTGCCAGGTATATTTATCCACCTGTCCCCTGAAGAAACGACTTCTGTCTGTCCCTTTTTCCCTGATAATTTCCGCTCGTGCACCCAACTGAGGATCGCGTACCAATAACGCTCCTCCCTCTCCTGATATCACATTCTTCGTTTCATGAAAGCTGTAGGCGCCGAGTTCACCAATACTTCCTAACGCACGACCTTTGTAGGAGGCCATTACACCTTGCGCCGCATCCTCAACAATCATCAAGCTGTGTTTTTTTGCGATCGCCAACAGCGTATCCATTTCACACGCTACCCCGGCGTAGTGCACAGGAACAATGGCGCGGGTTTTAGCAGTAATAGCAGCTTCGACCAAAGTCTCGTCAAGATTAAGGGTATCAGCCCGAACATCCACAAACACCGGCACCCCGCCCCTCAGCACAAACGCATTGGCCGTCGAAACGAAGGTATAGGAAGGCATAATCACTTCGTCCCCCGGCTGGATGTCAAGCAGGAGGGCCGCCATCTCCAGCGCAGCGGTACACGAATGCGTCAGCAGCGCTGTAGGTACGTCACCGACCTCTTCTAACCAGCGATGACAGCGCTTGGTAAACGGCCCGTCGCCTGCCAGCATATTGCCGAATTTAGCCTCAGCAATGTAATGAAGCTCTTTACCTGTCATGTAGGGCCGGTTGAATTCAATTTTTTCGTCAGTCATTTCAATCCCTTCAACCTATAAATTCAGCCTATAAACTGGCCGTACAGCTGCAGTACAGTTATCGCTAGCGGCTTGTCGAGGCATCACGGGGCGATGAAAATACGAAGAACTTCAGTACGATGAATAGATAACCTGCCACCACTACAATGGCCACTGCCTGAACCCACTGATGCGGCCATCCCAGCCGCTCGTGCAGGTAAAGCAGCATGGCCAAATTGATACTATACCCCCCTAAATGAGCAAGGCCATACCGGATGGCCGTCTGCCAAAAACGCCCAGAGTGACTGAAGGCAATCTTTTTTGCGCCAAAAAAGCCGGCGGTTGCTCCCACTGCGTAAAGGCAGGTCATCGTCAACGAGGGGTCAGTGCCGAGCCATGTCAGCAAAAGGTACACGCAAAATCCTATCCCATTGTTCAACAGCCCGACCACGCCGTAACGAAACAACTCTCGGAGAGTGCGGTTATTCCGGTACCGCTCCAGCAGCTCATACATCAGCCAATACCGCCAAACCAAAACCACTTCGCCCATAGCCGTTGCCGTTGTAAAGCATGTACGTAGCCCCGCCATGCCTTAAAACAAAGGGATACTCGACCATTTCGCTGTCCCACCCGTGAGGGGATACATTCAACATCGCCGTGTCGAACGCTAGTTGCCAGCTGACACCATCCACGCTGGCGGCATGACCGATCCGGTAGGACTCTCCTGTTCCAGAGCGAAAGGAAAACCACATATGAAATAAATTGTCGTCACCTTTTAAAATGGTCGGCCGGGAAAACGCTTGGGCAACCCCCAATTTATAGGGTACAGAAGCGCCATGCCTTTCCCAGTGCTCCCCATCTGAGGAAGTGGCATGTTTAATCACGGCGAGCATCTCACCATTGCCGGCCTCCCAGGAAACAACCGATGGGTACCACATATCTAAACCGTGCTCACCGGCTTCCACCCAAGGGTAGGCAAGACTAATAGGATCTTCTTCACCCATACCCATAAGTAGCGATTCGCTACCCGTCGCAATAGTAAGATTGTCAAAAACCTCTACACGACCAATATCACCACGCCAATGGCCATCCGACGGTGTCTGCCACCCCATGAAGGCCATATAGCGTCGCCCTTGGACCGTATAACAATTTCCGATGCTGACTCCATCTGCAAAAAAACTACCTTCCCCGCCATGCTCGAAGAACGGCGCGACATGCTCTTTAATTACAACACGTTTGACAATGTCAATATCGACGGCGCCGACTGAAGAACGATTTTCAACGTCTCTGCCACAATAAAATATTCGATAAACATCACCTTCCAGATGAAGAGGCAGTGGATTAGCAGCATGGGTCAACAGCTTGGCATGTCGAGCATCAGTGCCTGGACAGTAAAGCAACCCAAGCTTCTGCCATTCCCTGCTCATAAACCACGCAGCCGTGAGCTCGGTATCTTTGATCGCGGGGAGGCTGTCCCCATGTAAACGCCACCCGCTTCCGCGTCTGTTAATATAAGCACGCCCGCCCCCAGCACACATTTTTCGCCAATAGTTATATGGTCACGCAACGTGGCATTAACACCGATAAAGGAATACGCACCGACCGTGACACCTCCGGATATAACGACATGCGAGGAAATAAAGCAGTGGTCAGCCAATGTGCTGTGGTGCCCAATATGATTACCGCTCCACAACGTGACATTTTCACCGATTCTGACGAATGGCTGAATGGTATTGTCTTCGAGAATGAAGCAGTTTTCTCCGGGCGGCGAAGAGCTTAAGTAATTCGCCCGGGAACTCACATAACTTGCCAAGCCATATCCCAACTGCCGGGCTGCTGAAAATTTATTTGCACGTATTGAATTAAGCCCCGAATAGCTGAGCGCGATAAACATACTGTATTCACTGGGCGGAAAGTGCTCACTAACACTTTCGAACGGCACAACCGGCAAGCCAAAAAACTCCGACTCAAGCCTGTAGGCTGCGTCCACAGTAAACGCTACCACTTCATAGTCGGAATCCGTGGAAAAATAATGATGAGCAAGCTCCGCGATTTGCCCTACTCCAAATATCACCAACTTCTTCACGATGACTTCCTCACAAGGATTGTAAACTCGTACAGGTCATAGTCATGCAACAACGTTACATTTTTTGAATAGCGACGCTTGCACAAATCAAACAACCAGCATGGGTCCGCATAGTACAAATCACTGCGCATAAAAGGCGCGTCTGAGTAGCTGGTCAGGCAGTTGAACGCAAAACCATGTCGGCTGGAACTGGCCAAGACATCAAGTGTGTCTACGAGATACGCCTTCCATTCTGAATCAGAACGACCTAGACGCACATTAAAGATACCGCTGGCCACAGCATAGTCAGCTACCTCATCCGGGCGATTGGCAGTGATAAAGCGGGCAGCGTCCTGGTGTGCATATCGTTTTTTCGCAGCATCAATCATTGCGTCAGCAATATCGACACCGATATAGGAAAAATCATCGTAACTCGTACGAAGATAATCGAACATTGCGCCATATCCGCAGCCAAGATCTGCGATAGAAAATGTTTGAAGCTGTATCAGCCTGCAAAGCTGGGTGAAGCGCAGTACCTGCCCTTCGGCACCATTCCAGTCAACGCCTTTGGGTGTTTCACCATGAGTCGAGAGCTTTTGAGTGTAGTAGTCAGACACCTCGGCCAGCAGCGCTTTGTCAGATAGACCGATGGCTTCAGGTCCGGATTTTGAAGTCATAATTTTCATTCACCTGTATCCAGACGTGCTCGTAAGGCATCCTCTATCCATTGGCTTGCACTAATCCCGGCTTCCAGGCTCGCGTCTTTTACACGGTTCTTAACGGCTGGACTAACGCCCTCAAGCTGGCCGTAATAGCGCGTACGCATCGAGCCCCCACGAGTG
The DNA here is from genome assembly GCF_055283875.1 of Pseudomonas sp. HP_14. Classification (NCBI taxonomy): domain Bacteria; kingdom Pseudomonadati; phylum Pseudomonadota; class Gammaproteobacteria; order Pseudomonadales; family Pseudomonadaceae; genus Pseudomonas; species Pseudomonas sp. HP_14. The sequence continues at coordinate 300,851 of NZ_JBTOQI010000033.1, forward strand.
CCTTTATGCACAACGTCCATGTCAATAAAAGGGAGCGTTTCACCAACCGTGAAGTCAATGACATAAAAACAGTTCCCCAACGTCCAGGAAAGAGAAACGTCTTTTGCGGTCGACGGTACATATTCAAGTGGAGCATCGCATGCCCACAACCCGTTGTTCTGTATTGCCGCCTTGCCGTACTCGGTATTTTTCAGCCAAGGCGCGACACCTTCGTCGCCTATCAACACCCTCCCACCCGTCTTGGTGACCCGGTTCATTTCCGCGATAGCTCCGGGGATATCGGAAAACAAATTAATGCCGCCAAAATGATAGGCGGAATCAAAATAACCATCCGGGAAAGGCAGGGCCGACGCATTTGAAACGGAGAGATAAAGATTTTGCCGTCCTTGAGGGACCACACTAGCCATTCGACGAGAGGTAGCGGCAACCATCAAATCTGACAGATCCTGAGCGAAGAGCTCGCCAGTTTCGCCCAACAGAGGGTAAATGTACTTCAGATCATCGCCTAATCCGCATCCGGTAACCAGAACCCGGTGACCTGACTCTATATTTAAACGCTCAATGAGTGCCAATCGAAAGCTACGCTCGTCTTGTGCAAACGTAGCAAATAGCCATGAGAGGAAATTATCATATGCGCCTTCCGAGTCATCTTGAGTGTACATCGCACGCGAGATGACATCTCCACCCGAGAGTTTGTCTGCTTCGACGAAAACAGGAATATCGTTGCCCTGTGCGGAAGAAAGCAACGAATATGAATGGCCGCACGCGCTGATCAGTTTCCCATCATGCGTGTGAAGAGGCTGATGCGTGACAGGACAGCAATAGGGTGAATGTGTCATGGGCTATCCTTACTGAATAAAATTAAGATTATGCATTTGATACGACCACGCTATGCGCCCCTGCCGTGGAGGTAGTGCTCTACAGTGGCAGGGGTTGAGTAGTTAAAGCCCAGGAAATCCTTCTGTGCTGCAGTCAGTGTTTCTGCGGCCATGAGCGAGGGCAAATCTATTTGCTGCTTGAAGTAAGGAACTGTGAACAGGTGATTGACCGCACGTCTGGGCTGCCGCGTACTGTTGTAACCACCGCGATGAAATAGCATGCAATCAAGGACAACAAATGACCCAGCCTTTGCCTCGACCTGCACAGCATTTCGACGTATGTATTCATCACTGGGAAAATTTTCCAGTCTGTGTGACGCCGGTAATACGAACGTACAGCCGTTGTCCAGAGTAAAATCGTCAATGCAATACAACGCATTGAGAGCGAGTGGACGAGACGACACGAAATGCTGGTAGGGAAGATCACGATGCCACGCCGCCTGATTGTAGGTTTCGCAGGCTGGATTGATGATGCCGTTTTGCTGGCTCAACATAAACTTCCCCACGATGAGGCTTTGCAGAACCGTGTTCAACGGAATATTCATCGCCAACTGTAGAAACGCAGGGTCCCCTTGAGCCAGGATCGCTCGAACAGTATTTAATTCATCGCAAGCTCGTAACCTTTCAGGTCCATATTTTGCTCGATAGCCTTCGGATACAGCTGCAAAACGCTGGGCAATATCCTGGATTTGCGCTTGCGTATATCCAGACTCAACAACGGCATACCCGATTGCCCGTATCTGCTCAACTGCCGGATGATCCTGCCCCTGAGCCCGGAACCCGCCAAGAACTCCATAGGAAGGTTCTGATGACTCTTGCCTATCCATGCCGTGCCCTCAGTCCGCTTTTTTATAGATCGACTTGATAATGGTGTATGGGCGCTTCTTCACCTCGGTGAAGATCTTCGAGATATAAATCCCTTGGACCCCTATGAAAAATATGATCAACCCCGAGAAAAACCAGATCGATGCCACAACAGAGGTATAGCCCGTTGGCGGGGCGGATCCAATAAAATAGCGAAAAAGCAAGTATAGAATGAAGCAGGCTGCGGTGAACGAGATAGCCGCGCCAACATAGAATGTGAAAACAAGAGGGAGACTGCTGAAGGACGTTACGGCATTAACCAGGTGGCCCAGCTTGCTACGCAGCGAATAGGTCGTAGGACTACTGGCTTTTTTAGCAACCATTAAAGGACGCTGATCAAATCCGGTCAGTATCCACAGCCCCCCAATATTGAGCTCCCGCTCCTCATGCCGCAGCAGTGCCGCTACGTACTGCGCAGTCATGAGGCGTGCCGTGACAATATTGTCTGGCTGGGATATGCCTGTCAGCAACCGGAAGGCGCGATAAAAGATATTGCCGGTCAACCGCTCTACCCATCCGCCTTTACGCGTGCCTTGAACGCCATACACCACATCACAACGATGAGTGGCCATGCACTCAGCAAACAGAGTGAGCCACTCGGGGTCTTCCTCAAGGTCGCTGTCGATCAGAAAAACCCTCTCCCCCTTTGCCAAGCTCAATCCTGTCATCATGGCCTTGTGATGACCAAAATTTTTGGAGAGATCCACCACACAAACTTTTTCATTGGAGTCAGCAACGCCTTGAGCAACACTCAGGCTGTCATCTGGCGACCCGTCGTTGACCAGAATGATTTCATACTCATCGCCCACGAGGGCCTGGGCTGCAGAACCCGCACGCTGGCAAAACTCGTTTATATAGGATGTAGATTTATACAGCGTCGCAACGATGGACAACTTCATTTTACAAACCTCATGAAGCTTTTGGCAGACTGGCCGCAGTTCATTAAAAGGTCCAAGATAGAAACACCGTGCTCAAAAGCACCCCAGAGTTGCGGATATTCAGGATACCCGCTGTAGTCAAACCAGGTAAGCTTTACTCCAGCGTCAGAGAAAAGACTTGGCACCACGTAGTCCATTGCAGAGGGCCCCGAAACATATTCCGTAGCCTGCGCCTGCAGGCAAAGGTCTACCAGACGCTCAGTCTTCCCTTCTTTAAGATTAAATTCACTGGATGAGCGAATGACCGTGCGTATTCCGAGGTAGTTGCAAACCGCCTCCACCAGGCGTCGATTCAACGTAGACAGGTCCTGTGGCAAGCATTCCGTATATATTGGAACCAACCATGCCATCACCTCATCGAAGAACTTGGCACGTTTATAGTTTTGGCTCAATGCGTTCAGGTGATCGTTCGCCCACCCGCCCGAAACGATCCGGGTGTCTTTTATCAACTGATGATACTTCCCTTTCACTTCGACGGGGACAGTGAGCCATTGAAGTCCTTGGGGTGTTTTTATCTTGTTGCGGTTGCGCCAATCCCGACGCGTGTACTGCATATCATCATAAAGAATAAACTCATCGACTGCTGCGATAAGATCAAAATAACCCTTCCACGGTATGTAATTCGACTGCAAAATGGCAACTTTTTTCATCTTATTCCTGCCTTGTGGCGGCGTTCATTCCGTTCAACACTTCCGAGGATAACGGCCGAGAGCTGTAGACGATCTTAGGTAAAAGAGTAAACGATCGTTCTTCATCGTCCCCTTCTCCTTTCCGAAGGGTCACGACTACCGCCCGCTCATCCGGTCTACGTCGATGGGCACCCGCCTTGTACAGACTTGAAAAGTAATCATCGAACTTACCACTCCGGTAAGCATCAACATCACCGACTTCAACGGCAAATCTCGACTCATCTCCTAAAGAATGAGTGAGCATCCCGTTCCACTCATAGAAGCGATAGTTTCGATGGATCGCGTTGTACTGCTTCGTCTGATCATCGATGATCACGAAACTGGCGCGAGCGACGAGAGGATCATGTTTAAATTGACTTAAAATGATTTTTTGCTTTTGCCAATCGACGTAGAAGCCGACGTAACCCACCACCCCGTAGCTGATGCAAGCGGAAATGATCAGTGATATCAGAAGGCGCTGAACTCTCTCAGTGGCACATGTGAGCAATGCTGTCATGATGAGCGCTACGCCCAAAGGCATCAGTAACTGGTGTCTTGAAGTCCATTCGAGGAACGTAGGAATATAGCCGAGTATCCAGTAAGGAATGCCACCCAGGACGAGCGCCAAAAACCCCGTACCGAACAATACGGTAAAATTAATAAGTGAAACCGGATCCCTGTGAATAAAAAACTGCCTGCGCAACGCATAATAGACAGGCACGAGCATGCAGAGCATAACCGCAAAGTCCACCTTCAAATTGACAACATCTTTCAGCTGAGCTTTGATAGCCAAAGGAATCGCAATCAGACTGTAGCCCTGATTATAGCCTGCGTAAAAACCCTCTGGCTTGAAGAGCATGGTTTTCATCCCGAAGTACAAGAACGGAATGAAAAACAATTCCCAGCGGGATATAAAAAAACGCCACAACCCATTAAGGGTGTAACGCTCTTGAGTTCGGTACAAAAGGTCGAGCATTGGCAATGCGTAAAAAACCAATAGCGAGTTGCTATTAAAACTCAGAAAAAAAAGCGCCGCCGCAAGCACTCTATAGCGATCCATCGCCAGCCACGCAGCAAAAAACAGCGCGTAGCAGATCGAGTAAGGAAAATCGATCATGGCAACCCGTGCCAGATTAAATGGCAACAGCATAAAGAGTAAAACAACTAAATACCGTGCTCTAATCCCGAATACGCCATTACGTTTTAAAATAGCATTCAGAAAAAAACCTGAGCCCCCCATTAAAACAAAGGTGAGAACCTTGTAACTCCACAACCCCAGGGACGTGAGACCTATGTGTAGGTAGCCGGCTAGATTAAAGAAAGCGCCAGCCTGTCGATAGTTCTCCAGAGTCACACTGGCACTGGTTTCAAACGTTACCCAGTCATCCCAAAATACCGCCGAGGGGATAAATAAAATGCCTCCATGCATCAACGCATACAAAACGCCAGCAAGAATTAAAAACTTTGCCTCACCTGAAGATGAGATACTTTTCGCCCCTGCCAAAATCAATCCTTAACCATAGCTTTTCTGAATTAACAATCGCGCCCAACCGCTTGATTCAACTATCTAGGCGTCAATAGGGTTATTTCGGGATTTTGCGGGCGACAGTCTTTACAAGTCAACGCTTGCCAAGCGATTTAGCAAACAATCTCATGCACCAGGCAGACTTGGAAAGATACAGCGCCGTGTCAGCGCCTGATGGCCGAGCAGAATCCAGAGCCTCGCTTCCAGGCTGGGTGCGATGCTTTTGCGGCACCGAACCCACGCCTACAACGCTTAGCCCGGCTTGCGTCGCTGCAGATAAAACCAGTCGACAATTTCACCGTCTGGGTTATAACCACTCACGATGCGACGCAGGTTTTTTCGGACCTGATCGTAATCATCCTTCTCCAACGACTCAAGGAGTTCTCCTATCAGCTCCTTCAGCGCCTCCCATGTGTAGCAGTCCTCGTGCGCGCTCATGATCATAGGGTGACGTGTCGCGGATACGTTGTCGCCGATCAAAAGCTCTTCATACAATTTCTCACCGGGCCTGAGGCCGGTGAACTCCAACGCTATATCACCATGCGGATTACGCTCAGAACGAATGCTCAAGCCTGACAAATGAACCATTTTTTCCGCCAGCGCTACGATTTTCACGGGTTCGCCCATATCCAGCACGAAAACGTCTCCCCCCTGCCCCATTGAGCCAGCCTGAATCACCAGCTGTGCAGCCTCAGGAATGGTCATGAAATAGCGGGTGATATTGGGGTGGGTTACTGTAATCGGACCTCCAGCCTTTATCTGGCGATGAAAGACCGGGATCACTGATCCTGAAGAACCCAGAACATTGCCGAAGCGGACCATGGTAAAACGGGTTTTGTTCAAGCAGGGAACATTGTCAGCTTTGCCGAAAAGAACCGGAGCGCTTTCCTGGCTCAACGCTTGCAATACCATCTCCGCCAAGCGTTTTGTACTGCCCATTACATTGGTCGGCCTTACAGCCTTATCCGTCGAAACCAGCACGAAATTACTCACGCCCGCCTGTATGGCCGTCTGTGCTGTATTCAGCGTACCAATGACATTATTAAGGATGCCTTCGGCAATGTTGTGCTCAACCATAGGGACATGTTTATAGGCGGCTGCATGGTAAACGGTGTCAACCTTCCATGCTGTCATGACCTCCAGTAATTTCCCGGCATTGCGTACGGAGCCAAGCACCGGCAGGAGCTGAACGGGCAAGGAGCTCCTGTTCGCATGCTGCTCCAGCTCGTTCATGATGCTGTAAAGATTGAATTCGCTGTGCTCGAACATCAACAGCGTCGTAGGCCCCTGCTCCAGGATTTGCCTACACAGTTCGGAACCAATCGACCCGCCAGCTCCGGTAACCAATACGACCTTGCCGACGATGCAATGCTCCAGCAGATCTTCCTGAGCAGGTACAGCATCACGCCCGAGCAGGTCGGCAATGTCCACTTCCTGGATGTCGTCAACCTTCACCCGGCCGCTGGCCAAGTCCATAAACCCGGGCACACTGCGCACATGCAGCGGATAACCTTCCAGGTACTCGAGAATTTCCCGGCGACGCGCACGGGTCGCCGATGGCACGGCCAGAAGAATCTCCTCGGCACCCGTGGCGTCGATCATCTGCTGGATATGTTTAGGCTTGTAAACCTGTAGTCCGGCAATAGTGCGTTTGCTGATGTTGTCATCATCATCAATGAACGCCACCGGTCGCATCAAACGCCCCATGCGTAATGCTGCTACCAGTTGATTACCGGCCGCACCGGCACCATAGATAGCAACCTTGGGGAGTCCGTCGTGCCGCGTAGCGAAAGGCACATGGAGAGTTCCCATGAACCAGTCACCTAAAAAATACTGGCGCATGAGTAATCGCAAGCCGCCGATCATGACGAGGCTCAGCCACCAGTAATTGAAAACGATTGAGCGCGGTACAACGACCTGATGGTCGCTGTACCAGTAGACAACAAGTGCCAGCAAGAGCGCAGAGAGGCTAACAGCCTTGCCAATGGTAACAAGCGCATCGTTGCCGAAAAATCGCATTACGGCACGGTACATGCCAAAACGGATGAAGATAGGAATCGTCAATACAGGCGCAGTGGCAAACAACCAGACGTGATTCGAGATAGGCAAATAGGCAGCGTCAAAACCCAATCGCACGACGAAGGCGAGCACCAACGCTATCCAGATCAGCACAATATCGGCGCCAACCTGCACAATCCGCTTGTTCTTGCGCGAAAGACCAAGCATTCGCGAGCGTAACTTCATCATCATCCCTCTGCTTCCAACAGACTCCGTGCCGCATTGTACGATTTCGACAGGCACAGAGTTGATGAAAAAACCGGTGTGTAGCAATTTTATTACAAAGCGTCCCGCCGACTTATTCGGCAGCTCCGGCTGAAAACTTGAATGCGAGTACAACCAGAGGGGCATACGCAAGAACCAATGCCGTCGTACCCTCCATCCCCCATACCCCGACGGCCATTGCCAGAGGCAGCAACCAGACGATATTTATCACCGCGACGGTGAGGGTCACTGACAGGTGCCGCCCAAACCGGCGCGTCGCAAATTGGTAGGCATGAGAACGATGGGCCTCATATACCTTCTCGCCCCGAATCAAGCGATGTATCAGTGTCACTGTAGCGTCGACAATGAATACACCCAGCAGGATCAGCCAGCTCCACAGCAGGGAGGGCTCGGCCCAAGCCGCCTGCAGTGAAAGCAGACCCAGAATAACGCCCAGAAAACCGCTTCCAGCATCGCCCATGAAAATGCGTGCCGGGGGAAAGTTCCAGAACAGAAAACCGGTAACAGCAGCAGCCAATAGCAAGGGGAACGTAATCAACTCTGCGTGACCGGACATCGCATAGATCAGACAAGCCCCCAGGCAGACGCAGATGGCTTCAATGCTTGCGATGCCATCGATTCCGTCCATGAAGTTGTAAAGATTAAGCACCCAGACCAGATAAAAAGCCGCTAAAACTGCGCCAATCCACCCCAGATGAAACTCATGACCGAACATCAACAGCGGTGGCAGGCCGCCCATCCAGTAGAGCCCCCACGCGGCTGAAGTGAAATGCCCCAGTAGACGCCAACGAGCTGCGATATGCCCGTGATCATCCATAAAGCCAATGATCGCGATCAGGCCACCAGCGCCGGCCAAACCAATCACTGAACGGGAGTCGGCAAGACCACTCAGGCCAAGCGCAGCAAGGACGATCAGAAACGCCAGTACGATGGCGACGCCGCCGCCTCGGGGGGTCGGGATGACGTGGGAGCTGCGCGCGTTGGGAATGTCGATGATACTTTTTGCCAACGCGTACCTGCGCAAGCCAGCGGTCATCAATAACGACGCCAGTAGCACCAGCGGAACAAGCCACCATTGAGTCATTTCTTTGCCTGTTCCTGTGCATGCTTCTGGTAGGGACGGGCAGCCATAGACAAAGCCTCGTCAACATTTACCACCGGCGTCCAGCCTAATAACGAGCGGTTTTTTTCAATATCGACCTGTAGGGACCCGCAAAGGCGCTGGGACAGCGAACGTCTTCCCAACAGGGTCGCGGCCCATACAAGCAACACCGACGGAACCGGCAGCAAGCGCGCAGTTTTCCCCAGAGCACGAGCCATGCGTTTCAACAACATGGTTGTCGACAGGTCTTCGCCGTCACTGACCAGAAACGTCTGGTTGGCAGCGGCAGGATGCGTCATGCACGTAAGGATAAGATCGATCAGGTTATCCAGCGCTACGAGGCTGCGTCGGTTGTCGATGGCGCCGAAAGGAAGCGGTACCCCTTTGTCCAGCCAACGCATCATCGACAGGAAGTTCGCCTTGACCCCTGGGCCATAGACCAGAACAGGGCGAATGATCACCACCTCCAGACCCACTTGCTCGGCCAGCGCGCGCAGCCCCTGCTCCGCTTCCATCTTGGATACGCCGTACGGGTCGGCGGGAGCTGGAGTGTCATCTGCTCGATAAGACTGGCCTGGCGCAGTGCCCTCACCATTGACCTTGATTGAACTGATGAAGATGAAGCGCTTAACGCCTGCTGCCGCAGCCTGACGCGCCAGATTAAGGGTACCTTCGACATTGACAGCGCGAAAAGCTGCCAGAGGATCGGCTTCGGTGTCGTTCATCACATGCACGCGCGCGGCCGAATGGATCACCACTTGCACGTCCTTGAGACAGTCTCTCCAGTCAGTCTTGCCATCCAGGCCAGCGATGTACTCAAGCGAGGCCCGCGGATCAAGCGCTGCAGAGGCGTCACGTACGGCGGCTACGACCCTGTCGCCGCGCTTGATAAGGTTGTTCAGCAATGCATTGCCAACAAAACCGGTGGCACCGGTCAATAAAACTGCAGTACTCATTGCTGGCTTGCCTTGCGAAGGGTTGCATCACGAAATAGGGATTCCAGGCGCATCAATAGATTGCCCTTGGCGTAGTGCTGCTCGTAATAGTGACGGCCCGCCTGGCCCATCTCGTCGCGACGATCCTTCGATGCATCGGCCAGCGAACGAGTAATGGCAGCCAGCCCCAGTGCATCTCCGGAATCACAGGCAAAGCCTGCGCCTGACTCTTTTATCACTCGCGCCGCTTCACCATTGATCATGCCGAGCAGAGGCCTGCCGGATGCCAGATAGGCCTGGACTTTGCCCGGGATGGTTTTTTCGAACACATCATTGGTTTTCAGGGAAACCAGCAAGGCGTCAGCCTGCGCGAACAAGCCAGGCATCGCCTCCAGCGGATGCCGCCCCAGCAAGTGCACATTGTCCAACTGACGAGCCGCGATTTGCTCAGCAATCCATTCGCTCATTCGCCCATCGCCAACGATCACCCAGCGCACAGATACGCTTCCACGTAGCGACTCGGCGGCATCCAGCACCGCGGGAAAGTCCTGAGCATCGCCCAGATTACCGGCGAACACGACAGTAAAGGCCTCGGGATCCGGCTTAATCAGGTCGCAAGCAGGTGGTGTAGAGGATGAAAAATCGTCTTCAGCCCAACTGGGGAAGTAGACCAGACGCTCGTCATTGATAGGTCGGGTGCAATAGCGTCGAACGTTCTCGATAAAACCGTGAGACTGCAGCAGCAAGTAATCCGTGCGGTTGTAAATCCAGGACACGACCTTGCCGACAAGCCCCAGGAGCATTGGCTGCTTGAGCACACCAACCGCACGCAATGTCTCCGGCCACAAGTCCAGTACCCAGACAAAGACAGGTGCACGCTTCAGCCGCCCGATCACCAGTGCAGGAATGGCTGCCATGATGGGTGATACGGCATAGACGAAGACAGTATCGAATTCATGCTTACGCAGCTTGAACGCGCCAAGGGTCGAGGCGCTGAAAAAGAACGAAAGATAATTCAGCGCCAGGCTGATACTGCGTTTGCCCCTCGGGATCAGCGGTACTCTCACCACTTCAGCACCACAGTAGGCGCTGAATGCTTCCGGTTTTTCGCGAAACTGCTCGAACACGGCTCCTTCAGGATAATTGGGCAACCCGGTCAGTACGGTAACCTGATGGCCTTTTTCCGAAAGATCGCGAACCAGATCATTGATCCGCATGTTCTCTGGCCAGAAATACTGCGTAACGACCAGAACTCTCAAACTGCTTTCACACATGCTTACTACTCGAATCAGTATTGCTTCCAGACGACGCGATTCACGTAGTCGGTGTAGCTATGCAGTATACGCACGACCTTGTCCGAAACGTTGGGCATGCTGTAGTCAGCGACCAGACGCAAGCTACGTGCATCACCTCGCCCCTGGCTTTCAAGAACACAAAGTCCTTGCAGCACACGCTCGGTTTCCAGCCCGACCATCATCACCGCCGCCTCCTCCATCCCTTCCGGACGCTCGTGCGCCTCGCGGATGTTCAGTGCAGGAAAGTTCAGGATGGAGGACTCTTCGCTTATGGTGCCGCTATCGGACAGCACGGCTTTGGACTCGAGCTGAAGCTTGTTGTAGTCCTTGAACCCTAGCGGTTTCAACAAGCGCACATTGGCGTGAAACTCTACACCCATGGCGTCAAAACGCTTCTGTGTCCGTGGATGCGTCGACACAATGACCGGCAGGCCGAACTGCTCGGCTACTGTGTTGAGCACATCAGCCAGCTTGAGGAAGTTTTTGTCCGAGTCGATGTTCTCCTCGCGGTGCGCACTGACCACGAAGAACTTTCCGGACTCGAGACCGAGACGCGTCAGGACATCAGAGTTATCGATCCCCTCACGGTAGTAACCCAGTACTTCAAACATCGGGCTACCGGTCTTGATCACCCGATCGGCAGGCAGCCCTTCGCGCAGCAGGTAATCACGGGCGATGGTGCTGTAGGTAAGGTTGATATCCGCCGTGTGATCAACGATACGCCGATTGATTTCCTCAGGCACACGCATATCGAAACAGCGATTGCCTGCTTCCATATGAAAGGTGGGGATTTTGCGACGCTTGGCGGGCAAAACAGCCATGCAGCTATTCGTATCCCCCAGCACCAGAAGCGCCTCGGGTTCAATCTCAGCCAGTACGCGGTCGACAGCAATAATCACATTACCAATGGTTTCCGCACCACTGGCGCCCGCGGCATTAAGGAAATGATCAGGCTTGCGTATGCCGAGGTCCTGAAAAAATATCTCGTTAAGTTCGTAGTCATAGTTCTGGCCGGTATGCACCAGAATGTGATCGCAGTGCTCATCCAGGGCCGCCATCACGCGCGACAAACGAATAATCTCCGGTCGTGTACCTACGACCGTTACAATTTTCAGCTTTTTCATTTCAATATCCTGTCAACAGCGGCTCAGGCTTCGGTACCGACGGGGCGGGCAAAAGTGTCCGGATGCTCGCGATCAAAAATTTCGTTGGCCCAGAGCATCACAATCATCTCGTCGTCGCCGACGTTGGTGATGTCGTGCGTCCAGCCAGGTACTGTCTCGACGATCTGCGGTCGCTCCCCCGTGGTGAACAACTCATAAAACTCACCAGACACGATGTGACGGAAACGAAAACAGGCATTGCCTTTGATGACCAGAAACTTTTCAGTTTTCGAATGGTGGTAGTGCCCGCCGCGGGTGATGCCGGGGTGCGCCGTGAAGTAGGAAAACTGACCCGAATCGCGGGTCTTGAGCATCTCCACGAACACGCCACGGGGATCGGCGTGCCGTGGGACTTCATAGGTAAATCGCTCAGGAGGCAAATAGCTGAGATAGGTCGAGTACAGCGCCCGAACCAATCCGGTGCCCACCGGCTCTGTGACCATCGACTGGCGACTGTCGCGAAAGGCATGCAATTGCTGCGAAAGATCGCCGACGCTGATCGAATATTCAGGTTCGACGCAGACAAAAGGCTGGTCTGCGGACGCACCGTCCATGATCGCCATGAACCGGCTAACAACATCGTCAATGTAAACCAAAGATATTGACGCAGAAGGATCATTGATGGTGATAGGCAGATCGCGAGCAATATTGTGGCAAAAGGTCGCTACAGCCGAGTTGTAATTCGGGCGCGCCCATTTGCCAAACACATTGGGCAAACGGAACAGGAACACCGGCACCTGATGCGCTGCATGCAATGCCAGAAGCGCCTCTTCAGCACCCCGTTTGCTGCTGCCATACGGGTTTTCCTGCCCGGCCTGAATTGACGAGGTGTACAAAACAGGCACCGGTCTGCCACAAGCCGCAACAGCATTGCACAACGCCGTGGTCAGGTCGGTATTACCGGTACGAAACTCTTGAGGATCCTGAGGGCGATTGACGCCTGCCAGGTGAAAAACAAAGTCAGCCTGTGCCACGAGCCCCGGAAGGCTGTCCATGCTATCTGCACGGGTATAACTCAGCACTTCCACATCGGTACGCTCACCCAGACGGGCGACGAGATTCTGACCGACAAATCCATTGGCGCCGGTAATCAGGACTTTCATCCTCACTCCTCCGGCGTGGCGTTTTCGCCACGCTGGATAGCCCGCATGAAGTCAAGCTTCAGCAACAGGCGCTGCATACCTTCAACATCCAGCCGCTCGGTATTGTGAGAGTTGTAGTCTTCAGTGGATGAAATCCTGGTTTCACCCTGCTCTACAAACTTGGCGTAGTTCAGGTCACGGAGATCCGGCGGAATACGGTAGTACTCACCCATGTCTTCAGCGCACGCCATTTCTTCGCGGCTCAACAAGGCTTCATACAGTTTTTCGCCATGCCGGGTACCGATGACCTGAATCGGATGATCGGGCTTACCCACCAGACTGGTCAGCGCCTGGGCAAGGGTCTGAACAGTCGCAGCTGGCGCTTTTTGTACAAACAGATCGCCATTGTTTCCGTGTTCAAACGCATACAGAACCAGATCTACAGCATCCGAAAGCGTCATCATGAAACGCGTCATGTTGGGATCAGTCAGCGTCAGCTCTTTGCCAGCGCGAATCTGCTCGATGAACAGCGGAATCACCGAGCCACGCGACGCCATGACGTTGCCGTAACGCGTGCCGCAGATCACCGTCTTTGTATCGTCGATATTACGAGACTTCGCGACCATGACTTTTTCCATCATCGCCTTGGAAATACCCATGGCGTTGATCGGATAAACAGCTTTATCGGTGCTCAGACAAACGACGCGGCGCACCTCATTCTGAATTGCAGCTTCCAACAGGTTCTCGGTGCCAATGACGTTCGTCTTGACCGCTTCCATAGGATGGAATTCGCATGACGGGACCTGCTTGAGCGCAGCAGCATGGAAAATATAGTCAACCCCGCGCGTCGCGTTAAGCACGCTCTGATAATCGCGCACGTCACCAATGTAGAACTTCAGCTTGCTGCTGGCGTACAGCTTGCGCATGTCGTCCTGCTTTTTCTCATCACGGCTGAAGATCCGGATTTCAGCAATGTCCGTGTCGAGAAAACGCTTGAGAACAGCATTGCCGAAAGAGCCGGTGCCGCCTGAGATCAACAGCTTCTTTGAATCAAACATGCGTACCGCTCCTGTCCAACCGTTCTATATGCACTTTTTGCCCTGCCTCATCAAACCGCCATTTTAGGTGGCGGGCCGGGTTACCAGCAACAACGGAAAAGGCCTCCACATTTTTGGTGACCACCGATCCTGCCGCAACAATTGCTCCGTCACCGATACTGAGACCATTCAGGATGATTGCACCGTGCCCCACCCAAACATCACGGCCTAGTGCCGTAGGCCTCCACTCCTCACGCCCACCATCCCGCATCGTGACCCCTGGGCAACCAAATGCGTGGTCGCCTCCGACGATCGCAACGTTATTGGCAAGCATCGTGTAGGCCCCAATCGTGATATCTCCATCGAGATAACAGCCCGAACCGACATAACAATATTCACCCAGGCTTACCTTATTAGGGAACACGAACAATCGCCTACCGAGACGAACTCTCGCGCCCACGCGTCTAAAGCGATAAAGAGCCCGCAACTGAAAACCTGTATAGAGGAAAAGTAAAAAACGCTTGATCACTTAGTCACCCGCAATTGGCATGTGTCTGGAGGCAGCGGACCACCAGCCATTTTCGCTGATCAGATTTTCGAGCATTGTGGCCAGAGTGTCGAAGCGGTAAACCAGCAAATCCTCACCAAAGTAGATGACGGGGAGGAAAGAGGGCTCATCGCACACCAGAATAGGGCCATAACCCTGAACATCATAAAAGGCAGTCGAGTTTATTGTGACGAAAACAGGACGATAGCCAGCGAGATCAGCCCAATCCCTAACCTGCCTGACGTGGTCAGATTGTTCCGTTGGCGCACTGTTAGGATGAATCTTTATGAACAGTGGAAGCTTTGCCGAGGCGCAGAACGCTTCAAGAAGGCGCTGTGTTTCAGCAAGTGCCTCAGCTTCCGCAACACAATTGAAAACCATGAAGTTCTGATCCAGTAGCACGATCGCTGGAGGGAGATTTCGAGCGGCGTCGGCGGAAGCAAGAGGCAACGTTGAGTTTTTACTTCTCCGTAGGCCCGGCTTCATACGCGGGCATCGCTGCCGGTAAAAATTTGACTGCGCGATGTTCACACCCTTGAATTCGCTGTAAGCGACATAAGGCGAATATAGCCCAACACCATGGGCGGTATTCACCACCTCTACCCCACCGTCCATAAGACGTTCGTACATGGCGACTGCGCCCACCTCGAATTCGTCACTGGTACGCACTTTGCGCACGCCCATAGCAATTAGCTCGCGCGCATAACGCTGATAAGCCTGTGTTTCAAGACGGACGATATGGGCATCAAGCTTGCCCCCCCCCAACAACAAACGCGCCAGAGAGATAACAGGATATGGCAAACCTACAAATTTCACTTTTGCCCCACGTCGCCGCATGGACCTGAAGAAGCGAAACTGGCGAGCAACGCCGTAGGGAAATGGGTAGAGCATCAGGGTGGACTCGAAGACCTCCTCAGGGTACATCGCTTCAGTGACGTCAACCCACCCCCTGACGACAGTGTCTGAAGTGCGAACTCGCGACGGTATCAGTCGGAAGACCCTGTGAAAAATAATTTTCATTGCGATCGACAGTCGCGCAGACCTTTCGACATGCGAGCCAGGGGCATCCCCAATGCTGTGAATGGATAAAGCATCAGTATCTACAAGGGCGCGTAAAACGAAGTTCGAGTCATCACGACCATGCACTTCTGCCACGTCATAAAGGTGCTCACTGACATAATAGACAAGCGCTGCAATATCTTTTACCCGAGAAGATTTCAGCGCGTACAGATTCACTAACACCTTGTGTTCTACACCCTCAAGGCGATGCCGACGCGCCAACACCTCACAGACTTCGTAGAATAAATCTGTCTGAAAGATGCTCAATGCGTACTTAGCACGTATATCAACAGCTTGAACAACCGACCCATCTGTCAGTACGCAGTATTCCAGGCTCATCTTACAAATCCTTCCGCCGAACAAGAGTCGCCAAGATCGCTGAGTAAATCATTACGAAATGGGGGTGCTTCAGGAAGTTCTGGAACATTGAGGGGACCAAAAAATACATAATAATCGCCCCCATCATCCAAACGTGTTCAGGGCGTGCGCGGCGAATGTTCGGAAACACCAGCGCCAGAAAAATTATCAGTCCCAAAAAACCCTGCCGGACGAGAATGTCCAGATACGTGTTGTGAAACGAAGCGGCGCCGTGATTACCAACGCGCTCATCCAGCAATACCGCTCCACTCCCGAGGTAAGGCGAAACCTCAAAGAGACGCCAGGCTGAGGAGTAAACCTCCGCGCGATCAGAAAACAAGAAGAGTCGTACGAAAAACTCCGCCCCCATATCCGCAGTCGGCAATAGCACTACTGCGCTGATAATCAAAAATACCAACCCTGCCAAAAACGAAATAATACGCGCCCGCCATCCCATCTTGAAGAAAATGAAAATCAGCGCAAATCCCAGCGCAAACAGTGGCGTTCGAGAAGTGGTCATAAAAGCGGCTATCAAGCAAACGGCCGCCAGGACAAAACGACGCTCGACGAAAATGCCCAACAGAAAACCCAACCCAAGCATAAATGCCAAGTAGTTCGGCCAATCAGGGAAATAATGGGCGCCCCAGAGACGATACTCGGCCACAGAGAACATTATCAATCCGACCTGATAAGGGCGCTCAATAAAAAATACCAGCATCACGAGCATTGCGACCACACAGATACCCGCAAACAGCCCTTTGAAAAATCGTTGTAAATCAGGAACCAAAGAACCGAAGACAAAAAACCCATAAAACAGGATTGAACCTGCAATCTGCCGTTCGCCGATGTAATACCCTGAAAGGCCGAGGTAACTGGATAACGCAGCGCTCAACATGGCGAGGGTGATAAGCAACTGTATTCGCAACGGTATGGGTTGCCGACCGTAGAACAGCATCGAGCCAAAAACTGCGAACGCTATCCAATAATACGGTACACCCGGGTAAGCAAAAGGAAACGCAAGACAGAATCCGGCCAACCATGAATGGCGTTCAGCGAGAGTTCCTGACGACGAAGAGAGAAGCCTCATGCGTTATACCTACGACGAGTAAACAAGGACGTTGCAGCAAATAACAACGCAAAAGAAAAGCAGGAGGTCCATGCTGCCGATATAGCCCCATAAAGAGGGACCAAATACCAATTCAGAACACCACTAAGCAACGCGACAGCACCGATCATCCACGCCAAAGCACGGGTCTGGCCATAATACAGACAATAACTGCTGGCTATTCTGTACATTCCATTGAAAAACATGGCAGCAAACAGCCAGGGTGCAAAACCCAACGCCTGCCAGTAAGACTCCTGATCCATAACGATTACAACGCCCTTAAAAGCTAGAAAACTTACCAAACACAGTACGGATAGAGATGCTGAATAGATAAAAACCAGACGGCCAACCTCCATTGTTCGAGCGTCTTTATCACCGAGGACCTTATAAAGCCAAGGGGTGAAGGCCTGAACAAAGCCACCAGAAGCAATATTTACCAGCTGTGAGACCTGAAAGGCCAGCGCGTAATAACCTGCGATGGCGACACCAAGTACACCGGTGATAATAAATCTATCCAGCATCGCCATTCCCCAACCGGCTATCTGGTAAGGGACCAGGGGAAGCCCATAGGCTAATGCTTTCTTCAGGTAAGCGCGGCTTAATGAGAGCGTTAAATACCCCTTAACGCGTAACCCATACACAGACATGAGGCCGCCGACAATAAACACCAGTGCCTGGCCGTAAACGGCACTTTCCCATCTAACCCCCCACATATTTAAAAGCGCGACGGGGATAACAAGCTGAAGGCCACAATAAAAAAGCATGTAGAAAAGATAAGGTCGTGGAGCACCCTCAGACTGCCACACCACTAAAATAACTTGTTGAAGCGCCTGCCCTAGCGCGCCCAAAAGTGCTACAGGCAATACGTACAGAGCAGCCAGCCAATAAGAAGAAACGACGGCCCCCACCAAGACCGCAACGACGCAGCAAACCATACCGCTCATCAACAACATCCAGACAATACTAGACAGGTATAAAGGCCGCTGTTCTGGTTCTGCAGAAAAAAAATCCCTCTGAAAAGCCGCAACCAACCCTAATCCCAGAACCTGACTGGAAAGCGCTACAACGGCCATAAACAATGTCTGAGTTCCCAGCGCTTCTCCGGGGAGGACATAGGCACAATAAAAAAGCAGGAGCAGCTGCGCACCTGATGCAAACCCATTAGAGGCAGTATAAATAACCGCTGCGCCGCCTATTTGTTTTAGACTCATTATCAATACTCAGCACACATTGATTGAACACTGCACTAGCACAACCGGTTAATGGCTGAAACTTAACGGCAACTGTTTGCGTAATTATCTATGGACGCATGCACGCCAGATAATTCAAAGCCAACTGCCAATCATCAGCAGTGTCGATATCAAGCGCCTCCGCCCCACTGCCGGTAACAAGTGGCTGCGTACCCGGAATCAAGAATCGTTTGTGACGGCGAAGATCCTGCGGACTAATCAAATAAAGAGATCCCGTCAACGTATAGGCTGGCGTGAGGTCTTGGGACCTCTGGGCTACATCGTCCCATCCCAGAAAAGGGTCGAGTGAAGATTCGATAATTTTGAACGTCCACGCAGGATGAACCGCCGCTGCGCATACGCTTACCACAGGCGCCCGACTGGAAACGAACAGTTGCACAGCGGCACTCATCGACTCAGAGGTCCGAAACGGCGAGGTAGGTTGAAGTAGCATGACGCCATCAACCTCCCCATGAGTAGCCTCGTAGTGCTTGAGGACATCCATCACCACGTCATAGCTGGTAGCGGTATCCGTTGCTAACTCAGCACTCCGCAAATAGGGGACAGACCCGCCGAACTGTTCAGCAACACTCGCGATGTTGCTGTCATCCGTCGTGACGACTACATCAATGAACTCACCACTACTAAGAGCGGCCTCGAGTGTCCAGGCGATTAAGGGCTTTCCACCTAACAGCTTTATATTCTTGCCAGGTAAGCGCTTGGAACCGCCACGCGCCGGTACAACTGCAAGGATATTCATCTGAGGTTTACAAATGTTTGGAGCATTGAAAGACCCACTTTGCCGCTTTTTTCGGGGTGGAACTGAGCCCCCCAAACATTGCCATTCTCAATCACGGCAGCGACCGGCGCTCCTCCATACATGCAATCAGCTACCCGATGCTCGTCAGAATCAGGGACCGCCATAAACGAGTGAACAAAGTAAACAGCATTGTTCTCTCGCTGAGTTCCATGTAGCAGCGTGTCATTCCAACCGTCACGCCCCGACGCAGGCTGCAGATCGCGCCAACCTATGTTCGGTACTTTCACGGACTCTCCGCTCACACCCTTGCGAGGAATGGGCAGCACGCTACCAGGAATCAAACCCAGTCCTTCAACAAAACCAAATTCGGTACTGCTGTCGAGTAACAACTGCATACCCAGACAAATACCCAACAGCGGATTCCCCGTGCGAGAAAAATCTCTCAGACCGTCGGCTAAACCATTCTCCGACAATATCGCCATCGCGTTAGCGTAAGCGCCGACACCAGGGAGCAACACCTTACCCGCACAGGCGAGCTGCTCAGGCGTAGTGACGAGCTCAACCTGGGCGCCGCAATGCTCTAATGCCCGCCGTACGCTAAGAAGATTACCGACACCATAATCAACCAGGCTGATTACATTACTCATAGTCACGCACTCTTACTCCACCCGCTAATACCTGTCGGCGAATATCTGCCAGTGATTCGCGGTTGTAATGCAGGATGTCCGCCATGGCAGCAGCATCGGCGCCAGACGCAACCGCCGCAACAATATCATCGGCCTTCCCCATTCCCCCGCTGGCAATCACCGGGATATCGACCACGCTGCTCACCGCCCGAACCAGAGGCAGATCAAAGCCTTTGCGGGTTCCCTCTTGGTCGACAGAGGTCAACAGAATCTCTCCAGCACCCAGCGCCATACCCTTGGCCGCCCACTCGACAACATCAAGTCCAGTACTTTCCCGACCATTGTCAGTAAACACTTCCCAGCGATCAGGGCCCATCCGTTTCGCTTCAATGGAAAGAACCATGCACTGGCTTCCAAAGCGCCTTGCGATTTCGGTAATGAGTGCGGGCTGATTCACCGCCGCAGTGTTAACTGCAACCTTGTCAGCACCGCATCGCAACAAATGGGTAACATCATCGACGGAGCGAACGCCTCCCCCCACCGTCATGGGAATGAAAACATTCTCTGCCGTTTGTTGAATCAAATGGCCAAGGCTGTTGCGCCCGTAGAGGCTGGCCACACAGTCCATGTAGATAAGCTCGTCAATACCCTGCTCGTAGTACTTCGCAGCGAAGTCATTAGGGGGGCCGATGATTCTCAGCCCCTCCAGATGAATCCCCTTTATCAGGTTGGCGCCTTTGACATCAAGGCGCGCAATGAGGCGGGTATTACTCATGCACCAAACCCTTGCTGATCCCAAGGCGTATGACGCAACTTCCATTCACCGTCCACTACATGCCAGAGGTGTGGAGAGCGGAAGCGATCGCAGATCGCCAAAAACTCTTCACGGTCCATGCTGATGTAGTCCAGGAATTCTTTCTCATAACGAGCCGGGTATTCACCCTCGTAGCGACGCATGAGCGCGCACGCTTCTTCCTTGTCAATGTGATGGTTTCGGATTTCCTGTGCGGAATCCATCATGGTCCGACCGACACCAAATTTGATCCAGCGGGTGAAGTAGAAGAAGCCATCTACTTTGTCGTCGAGGCTGTTGTACTTCGAGTATGTCCCTTCCGTCCGGACTGGATTAGCCTCGAACCCGGTGTTCTCAACGGCATAATAGTAAGCTTCCTGCGGCACCCACTTTTTGTAGTACCCCAGGTATTTGAAATCAATCCCTTTGCGCTCCAGCACATCAGGGGGCATTGGCAAATAACTTTTCAAATCCACCAGTGGAACACCTTCATCCAGGTATTTCCCGATCTGCTGGCCGCCTAGATAAATGTCCCTTACATCTGTATCGCCAATATAATCCAACGAGAAACCTTCAGCTTCTGCTGACTCGCTGGCAGCAGCATAGCTAGACGTCTTGTGGGAGATTTTTTCGCCATACTCACCCGGCATTTCCCCGTAGAAAATCAGCGGAATATTGAGCTGAGCGGCCATTTTTGCAACGAACGTCTTTTGCCCGAGAATAAAAGGCTGAAAAGGGTGAAGAAGATTAATAGTCGCGTTACGCGTCAGCAGGCGGTGAATTTTACCGTTGGGTGTATACAGGAAGTTATCGAAACCGCCGACATGCAGCCAGTTCTGAAAATTCTTCCAGCCGATATCGGTATACAAATGCGGAGACCAGGTAACGGTAAGCGGGTTCATACCGTACTTATATTTCAACAGGTGCGATTGCATGGCACTGTCTTTGCCGCCACTGCCACCTACAATGCAGTCGTACGAGCCGTCAGACTTCCGGTACTGGTTGCATAGCTCCTGCAACTCGCGCTCGCGCTCGTCCCAGTCGATTTCACCGGTTTCCTTGAGCTTGTTGAAACGACACGCATGACACACGCCTTCTTCGTCAAAGCTCAACGTTGTTTTGGTCGAGCTGTGGCTATGCGCGTACTCGTTGCTCGACATCGGCTGCTGATTAGACATGTTGCAGATTTTGCAAAATTTCACGTCACGCGGAAGTCCGTAGAAGACTTCCAATTCACCCACAGGCTTGGAGAATCTGGACAGATCAGTGGACGAACTAGGGGTAATTTTCAAATCATTCTCCAATCATAAAACGTGTTCAAACCAGGTACTGGCTTCGGGCTTTCTGAAGATCATCAGGCCTGCCGACATCCAGCCAGGGCTCATGCATCGGATAGGCAATGGTGCTCTGCCCCATGCGCTGTATTCTCTCGAACAGCGTTGGCATATCACATTGCTCACCCGCGATCAGTTCATCAAGCACAGTCGGAGCCAGAACGTATATACCAGCATTGACATGAGTACGATGCACGGGCTTTTCATCAAAGCCGATGATGTTGATACCTTCAGTGCGCACTACACCGAAAGGGTTCTGCCATTCATGCAAACGAACCGCCATTGTGGCTTTTGCACCATGACGAGTATGAAAATCAAGCATCTCACCGTAACGAATGTCGCTGAGTACATCACCATTTGTGACGACAAAGGGCTCGTCCGGGCGAGGATTCAAGAGACTGATCGCACCGGCAGTCCCAAGTGGAGACTCTTCATGGAGGTAGCGAATTTCTACCTCCCACTGTTCCCCATTCCCGAAATACTCTTCGATAATGTGGCCAAGATAATGTACGGAGACGATAAAACGACGGAATCCTTCACTTTTAGCCCGCTCGATGATTCGCTCCAGCATTGGCTTGCCGCCGACCGGTAGCATCGGTTTGGGACAATCTTCGGTCAAAGGCAAGAGACGCTTTCCCAACCCGCCAGCCATGATCACCATGGTGTTTGGTCGATTCGCAGGCTCAATTACCTCATCCCACAAATGCAATCCGACGACGCGACGTTCCGCATCGACTATCGGCAATTGGTGAATTTTGTTGGCGTGCATCAAATGCAGGACCATCTCACGGCCGATTTCCGGCGGCACAACCAACGGTGCCTTGAACATGATGTCCTGAACGGCACTTTCGAGCTTCAGCCCTTTTAGCAACGCACGCCGCACATCACCATCAGTGACACTTCCCTGCAGACGCCCTTCAGCACAGACAACCAGCACGATTTGTAATCCGGACTCGTCAAGATTGCTGATGGCCTGTTGAATAGTGGCCCCGGCTGGCAGCAGCACACTGCGCCACAACTGATTATCAACTGGCTTCATGATTTCTTCGGCTGAACATTATGTCTCGATTCCTTGATTCGTACGGGCGCCCCCAGAATGACCTGTCCATCTGGAATATCTCTGACGACAGTGACGCCGGCGCCCACTACAGCTAGCTCCCCAATTGCGATGCCTTGAATTACGGTAGCACCGGCAGCGATGAAACTTCCATCACCAACAGATACGCTGCCGCAAAGCACAGAGGAAGGGGCAATGTGCGCATGACGACCGATTATACAGTCATGGTCGATTACAGCCCCGGTATTTATGATCGAGTTACTGCCTATACGAGCATCGGCCTGAATAATCGCCCCAGCCATGACCTGCACGCCATCATCCAGATACGCCGTATGATCGACCCAGGCCGCAGGATGGATCACCGAGGGAAGAGTGAATCCCCGCGCGATCAACGCTTCATACAGTTTCTGCCTACGAGTCCCGTGTACCAGTTGCCCAAGACCATTGACGAGCAGCACCTCAGAAGGATTCACACTCTGCAAGGCCTCATCACCGCCTAAAATCGGGATCCCCCTCCACACTCCCCCTTTATCAGCGCCTAATGCAGGGTCACACACACCAGCAACTTCAGCCCGTAAAGAGTGAAGCAATGAAAGCAATACCTTTGCGTGCCCGCCAGCACCCATAATGATCACCGGCAGAGGTGCCTCGTGATTGCGCGACAAGATCATTCGATAATCTCGCCAGGCTCATAAGCTCTGCTTGCAGGACAGCCAATTTTTTCCCATAACAAAACGGCTGGCAGACCTGCACCGCAACGCGCAGTGGTGAGGTCATCACGGACAAAGGTTTGTCCCGCCGGAATTGCGCGCGCGGCCACTACTTGTTGTCTCGCCGCCAGACGCGTATCCCATTCAGTGGGATGTGGCGCCTTTCTCCCATCCCCCAGAATTTTTTCCAGGGCGCGGATACGACTAACCATTTCCCTGAGCTCGGCGGGTTCAAGAGATGCCTTGTGATCTGGTCCCGGCAGGGATCTATCCGTCGTAAAATGCTTCTCTATCACTTTTGCACCACGCGCTACGGCAGCTACGGGTACCAGCAACCCCTCCGTATGATCGGAATAGCCAACCGCAAGCCCAAAGGCATGCTTGAGGGTATCCATCGCACGCAGGTTAACTTCCTCCAATGGTGTTGGGTACTGCGAAGTGCAATGAAGCAACGTTACAGAATCCACCAGGAGCTTCTGGGCGTCTGGTTGACTCCAGTACTTCCAGACCTCCTCCATACTTGCAGGCTCTCGCTCATGCCCCTTGGCATGGGCAATTATCGCCAGACCTTGTTCGACCTCACTCAATGTAGCCATGCCAGTGGACAAGACCAGTGGTAACCCTGTACGAGCGAACTTCCAAAGCAGCGGGCCATTAGTCAACTCCCCAGAAGGGACTTTAAATAAAGGAATTTTCAAAGTGGCCAGAAAATCGAGACTATCACCATCAAATGCAGTGCTCAGAAAGTCGATCCCACGCTTATTGGCATGAATTAAAAGATCACGATGCCACTCTCGAGGAAGCTCAAGCTTTTTGAGCATCTCGAGCTGACTCTCGGACTGATCAGTTGTCCGCTTTTGATAACCGGCTTTCGGCGCTTTGACCGACGCCAGCTTACGGGCGTCAAAAGTCTGAAACTTGACCGCATCCGCTCCCGCGTCGGCAGCGATATCCACAAGCTCGAATGCTCGTTCTCTATCGCCGTTATGATTAACGCCTGCCTCGGCGATAATGTAGACCGCATCTTTATTCTGTGTATTCATTTGTCAGCTCAAGTCATGGAAGGTCTTTTGTACCCCAAGATCGCAAGTGCTGAGCACCTCGACGATGCTACGCGCGGCATCACCCTCTCCATAAGGATTTACTGCGGAGTTGCATAAGGCTGAGAAGTCAGCGCTTAGGGCTGTATCGAGCGCCTGAGTAACGCCCTCCACGGTTGCAGCGCAATGGAGGACAGAGTCAGCACACAAGCGACCTGCCTGGCGGACACCCACATTTACCGTAGGTACGTGAAAGGACGGCACCTCTATGATGCCACTGGACGAGTTGCCGACCACCGCACCTGCTAGCTTTACAACGCTCAAATAACGACGAAATCCAAGGGAAGGAATGGCCAGAACCTGATCTGGCCGTGCGGCCGCGTAGGCCTCCAACACAGGAATGATTGCTCGACCGCCGTTGTCAGCATTGGGGTAAGTGATAATTATCTGGTAATCCGTGAATTGGTCCAAAGCACTCAGAATATTCAGGAAGCTCCCCACAGGGTCTTCATTGGCCAGAGTAACCGGATGGTATGTGACCAGCAGAAAAGGTGGACGAAGGTCAAAACCAAGACTTTCGCCAAGTTCCTCCAGCGACATCAATGGAGTGCGCTTGAGGTGATCCAGTCCCACCGCACCGACATTGAATACACGTTCAGGAGCCTCACCCATCTGTATCACTCTGGCCTTATAGGGCTGAGCGGCAACGAAATGCAGGTAAGCCATTTTTGTCAACGCATGCCTGATGCCGTCATCGTAAGCTCCCTCAGTTAGCTCGCCACCATGTAAATGAGCGATAGGGATACGCATGACCAAAGCGGCTTGGGCAATGCTCAACGCTTCGAACCTGTCTCCCAATACAACCAGCACATCGGGCCGCAAACGATCAAGGGCGTCAGCAAAACCAATGGCACCAAGCCCCATTGACTTCACCACCCCGACGGCAGTATCCGACGACAGCAGCATTTCGACCTTGGCATCGATAGTGAATCCATCACTCTCGACCAGACGCCAGGTTTCACCAAACTCCGGCGACAGGTGCATGCCACCTACAATAGTTTGCAGTTCAAGAGCTGGATCCTGCCTGACTTCCGACATAAGCCAGTAAAGTAGACCATATTCAGCTCGGGTTCCTGTGAAAACTGCAACTCTGCGCGCCATTATGCTTCCCGCTCAGAAACACTACTGGGAAGATTAACGACGCGAGACTCGAGCCACTGCGCATTACTAAGATCGCCTTGCAAACAATGCTCGTAAGCCTTCAATCGATTCATTAGCGTCCAGATCGGACGCGTCATGACACCCTTTTCATTGGTAAATTTCAACAGCTCGTCCCGCTGCGATGGATCCTCGCAGACAACAGCATTGAGCCAATAGTTTGAACGACATCCGTCGGGCTCAATGACAAATTGCAACGCACTGCCAGCAAGCTCTTTCGCGTAGGCATGCGCCAATGAACGCTTGGCCGCGACAAAGCCCTCCAGCTGTTCTAACTGAGCACAGCCAAGTGCGGCGTTCAGATTCGGCAGGCGGTAGTTGTATCCAATTTCGTCATGTACATACTCATAGGGGTGGGGCTGCTTCGCGGTGGTAGTCAGGTGCTTGGCTTTGCTACCTAACACCTCATCGGCAAGTATCATGCCCCCGCCACCTGTAGTGATGATCTTGTTTCCGTTGAAACTGAGGGTCCCGACAAGCCCAAACGTACCGGTGTGGCGACCGTTGTAAAGGCTCCCAAGAGATTCTGCAGCGTCCTCAACAAGCGCAAGCCCCCACTTTGCGCAAACTGAAACCAGGCCATTCAGATCCGCCGGGTGTCCAAAGGTATGCATTGGTAAACATGCGCGGATCGGCTGGCCATTCTTGCGCAATCTGCAACCACCATCGGAATCAAGGAAAGCTTCAGACTCCAGCCAAGTCTCCAGTGCGACAGGCGAAAGGCCCAACGTGTGTCGGTCCACATCCACAAAAACTGGCTCAGCGCCACAATAGGCAATAGCGTTGCACGTCGCGACAAATGTCAGCGACTGGGTAATAACAAGATCGCCACGCTCAACCCCAGCCAGAAGCAACGCCACATGTAGCGCCGCCGTACCGTTGACAGTCGCCACGGCTCGAGGGCTACCGGTATAGAGCTGCATATCGTGCTCGAATCGATCTACGAATGCGCCGACACTCGAAACGAAGGTCGATTTAATGGTTTCCGCAACGTACTCCTGTTCATTCCCCGCGAACACCGGAGCATGAAGAGGGATAAATTCATTGCTGGAATACTGCTCGCGAATGAATGAGACAAGGGACTGGTACATCGAGCACCTCAGACGTTGTAGATATCGGCTTTATATTTGGCGAGATTCTCAGGGCGGGTGAACCAGTTAATGGTCTCCTGCAACCCTCGCTCGATGTCGTAGGCCGGCGTGAAACCAGTCAAAGCATGAATCTTGGCGTTATCGCACCACAGCCGGAAGACCTCTGATTTGCCAGGCCGCATGCGCTGGTCATCGGTCAGAAACTCGACATCACTGCCCATCAACTTCCGGATCAAATCGAGGGTATCGCCCACTGAGATTTCAAAATTGGAGCCAATGTTGACTGTCTCGCCAATGGCCTGATCGCAGCGCGCGAGTTCCAGAAAACCTCGGCATGTGTCTGCCACATAATTGAAATCACGGGTCGGCGTGACGTCGCCGAGTTTGATCTGTTTTTGCCCACTGGCAATCTGGCTGATGATGGTCGGGATGACCGCGCGGGCAGACTGCCGAGGACCGTAGGTATTGAATGGACGCGCGATAGTCAAGGGGAGGTCAAAGGCGTTAAAAAAACTCATCGCCATGGCATCTGCGCCTATTTTTGACGCGCTGTAGGGTGACTGCGCCTGCAGCGGATGCTTTTCGTCAATCGGCACATATTGCGCAGTACCATAAACTTCACTGGTCGACGTATGAATAACCCGCTTAACGCCGTTTTCAAGGGCTGCCTGGCAGATATTCAGCGTACCCTTCACGTTAGTGTCCACGTAGCTATCAGGGGCCACGTAAGAATAGGGAATAGCGATTAGCGCGGCCAAATGAAAAACGATATCAACATCTTTAGTGATGTGCTTGCAGTAATGGGGATCCCTCACATCACCGTTGAGGACTTCGATTCGTGAACAATCCACATCCTCAAGCCATCCCCAATAGTTGAACGAGTTGTACTGAGAAAGCGCCTTGACCTTATAGCCTTCACGCACGAGCAACTCGGTCAAATGCGAGCCAATGAAGCCATCAGCACCCGTAACTAAAACGGTAGTCATCTTCCAACCCCTAACGTGCCCACCCCAGCGAACTGAGTCGTGGTAAAACAAAATAAAAAGAACCGCAGCTCAAGACTGGAGATCAAGCTTAGCCACGCGATGATATTTCCGAGATTGTGCCACTTCTTGGCGCGGATGCCACGCTCTCTGAACCTCATGGACCGGGAAAAGCGATCACCCTACTCAAAAAGCTGCTCGCTGGGACGATGAAAGCCTAGGGTTGATGGGGGCCGCTCATTAAACGAAAGGGCCTAAATCTACCTCTGATCGGCAAAACTCTCCTCCCTCTTCGAAGCTCGAACGTCCAAGAAATCAAGAATGAGAGCGATAAGGATTCCTACGATCAGACCGATGACTCCACCCAGAAGAATAATAAGCGCAGCTCTCGGCTTAACAGGCTCGTGGGGCAACTCAATATTTCCGTCCTGGCGATAAACGGAAATCCCGGCAGGATCAATTTTCAGCTGACGATAAAATTTCGACAGTGATTGCTTATGACGTAAATCCGCAATGAAAGGGTCATCCGAAGGGCGCTCCTGCAGATTTTGAATCTCTGCCTCCAACGCTCTCGTTCCCCGCATATATGCCAGAACACCATCAGCCTCCGAGGGGCGCCCATTTGCAGTTGGTCCAAAGAAACGCACTGGCCTCTCCATACCGATTGATCGCGCAATAGCCAACGCCTCCGTCAGACGAGCAATGCGGTCCTCTCGCTGGTTTCGAGCGCTTTCCTGACCGCTCGAAACCTGCTGATCCAGGTTATTTGCTTTCAGCTCCGCATCACTTTGAACACTCTTGATTATCTCTCGGCTTGCACGCTGCGCAACGAGCGCCACAAACTCTGAAACCCACCGAGCAGCCTTTTCTGGATCTGAATGCTCCAAGGTCACGACGTAGACTTGCGGAGAATCCTTGGATGGCATTGCCACTGTGAGGGTCTTATTGAAGCTTTTGAACATCTCGCTCGTGAACCCTTTACTTTGATCATCGCCCAATTCAGGCACAACAACGGCCCTGAAGTAATCGTATCGTGCCGACTCAGATTGCAGAGTTTGCACAAAAACAGCGTATACATCCTCTATTCCCAGCATCCTCAAACCACTTGACTCGCCACGACCGTAGTTCAGAGAGGAGATATCATTTTGCGAAGGCGGATGAATAAAGAGCTTAGCTTCGTAAATCGGTTGTTTTAAAAATACATAAGCCATCGAAACGATGATCGCTAGAAAAGCTATACCCGCTACAAGAGTCTTTCTTGCAAAAAGACTTACCATCAAATCGAAAAACCCCACATCCTCCGCACCGGAGTACTTATCTTCACTTCTCATAATTCGCAATCTTCCTAATCGCCACCTGACCGCAAATGCGGGCGACATTCAAATAATTCAAATTCGACAATCGCGACCGCTGAGCTTTTTCCGCGACTTGCACAAACCATCTTCAGCTCTACACCGAGCACTTAGACTTACTTACCAATCCGATACACAGCGCAACGAGCATGCATAGATTTATTTGTTATGCTGGCACGACCACCACCAACTCAACCCCACGCTCGCGACCGTGAAACTCCAACTTTGCCGCAAGGCTGCGCTTAGCCCTGTCTTCGCCATGGACCAACACCACACGTCCAGGCAACTCACTCATACCCATTACAAAATCCACCAGTCCCGCTTGGTCCGCATGGGCCGAATATCCGCCCACCGTCGCGACCTTTGCCTTGATTTCATACATCTCGCCATCCAGATCAATCTTCACAAAGCCTTCAGCCCCCTCACTCGCCTGAATAACTGCTCCGGGGGTGCCTTTGGCTTGGTAGCCGGTAAAGACTATTTCGTGCCGGGGATCTCCCAACATGGCTTTCAGGTAGTTAACGATGCGTCCGCCGGAACACATGCCGTTACTCGCAATGACGATTGCAGGCCGACCAGTACTCTTCAGATAGTTCACTACCTGCTGGTGCTGTTGGTGGCTTTCGATACTGATGAGTTGCTTGAACTTCAATGGGTTGCGATGCCCGGCCAGCCTTTGCTGCGCAGAGTCATTCCAGTACTGGCTCATGTCGCGATACACCTGCGTGAACCTGTTTGCCAAGGGCGAATCGAGAATCACGGGGAGCTGAGGCCAATCGATTGGTGAAAACGCCTCCTGCGACCCATCCTCATCTGCCTCGCCGAGCAGCAACGATTTGCGATGCAGAATGTCCTCGATCTCGAACAGAAGTTCTTGAGTACGGCCGATGCTGAACGCGGGGATCAGAACTGTTCCCTGATCAGCCAGCGCCCGATCTATCACTTGCTCCAGACGCTGCTGCCGCGCTGACCGGTCCGCATGCAGCCTGTCGCCGTAAGTGCTTTCCAGCACAAGAATATCGGCCCGCTCCGGCGAACAAGGCTCACGTAACAACGGATTTGGAGACGCACCGACATCTCCTGAAAAAACCACCCTCTGATCTCGACTTTGCAGAGGATACGAGACTTCGCACTCTACATAGGCCGACCCAAGGAGATGCCCGGCACGCTGGAAACGGACCCGACAGGTAAGCTCATCATCAAGAATCAGGCTGTGCCATTGCCCGAACGGGATAGGCACAATCACGTTGCGAATATGGCGAAGATATTGATCGATTACGTGCGGCTCACGACCGCCCTCTACTTTCAACGCATCCTCGAGCACCAAAGGAAGCAATAACGCGGAAGGCTCGCTGCACAGGATTGGCCCCCGGTAACCTGCTGCGATGAGATCAGGGATACGCCCGACATGATCCAGATGAACATGAGTGACTAGTAACGCGGTAATTCCGGCAGTGGGAAAGTCTATACGCGACGAGTCGGCAGATCTTGCATCAAGCCCCAAATGCAGGCCGCAATCGACTAGAAGACTTTGCGCAGGATCAAGATGAAGCTGATGGCAGGAGCCCGTGACGCCTTGAACAGCGCCATGATGGGAAATGAAGGGATATGAGATGCGCACCTGCTCGCTCCATGGTGTTTTTGAGGGGCGTCATTACCCCATAAAAAACCACGGATGAATCTAGGATGCTTCGACCAGCGCTGTACGAAATATCCGAAAATATCGAGTAGCGGCGACAGTCAGGAAAAATTAATTCAGATGCGCGATCTGCGCAGACGACGCCTGGATCTTAGTGCAACATAAGCCCCCAAAACGGGCCCAATACCCAACCCAAGGAGCAAGGCCACCAGTACCGGGATCGCCAATGGCACCGCAGGAGCCGACCAACCGAACAACACCAAAACAACCGATTGCCGGTTCTCCAGCACAAAAAACACTACGACTGCAGCGACCGCTAACAGCAACAACGCAAACAGCATACGCTTCAGGTTGAGCATTTATACCTTCCCCCCTACGCACAATCAATCATCGTGCTCTTCATCTTCGTTTACACGATCCCTAAGTTCTTTCCCTGGTTTGAAATGAGGAACGAACTTGCCGTCGAGACTCACCGACTGGCCAGTTTTCGGATTACGCCCCACACGCGGTGCACGATAGTGGAGTGAGAAGCTACCGAAACCCCGTATTTCAATCCGGTCGCCTGTCGCCAGGCATTGGGACATCTGCTCAAGCATAGTCTTGATAGCCAGCTCGACATCCTTCGATGAGAGCAGCCCTTGATGGGTGACAATTCGTTCGATCAACTCCGACTTCGTCATATTTTTCCCTTCTTTTTCAAGCAGCTAGATAAGCGCTCCGAAGGTTTTAGCATGACCGGATAAAATTTAATAGCCTGCGTATTGACTTATGTGCTGCTGTTCCAATGGAGGAATATCCACTCATAAGCGCCAACCCCCGAAATACAAGTCATGCAGACTACCCAGGGTCAAATTGCGCCCACAAAAAAGGGCGACCGAAGTCGCCCTTTTTCTAATGGTCAGTCAGAACTTAGTTCTGCTTTTCCATTTGCGCACGCAACAGGTCACCAAGAGTGGTAGGACCAGTGTTTTCAGCGGCTTCTGGCTTGCTACGCAGGCTTTGGATCGCTTCTTTCTCGTCTTCAACGTCTTTCGACTTGATGGACAAGCTGATCACGCGGCTCTTGCGGTCAACGCTGATGATCTTGGCTTCGATCTCTTCGCCTTCTTTCAGAACGTTACGCGCGTCTTCAACGCGGTCACGGCTGATTTCGGAGGCCTTCAGGGAAGCTTCGATGTCGTCGGCCAGAGTGATGATGGCGCCTTTGGCGTCAACTTCTTTAACGATACCGCGAACGATTGCGCCCTTGTCATTGACAGTGACGTACTCGGAGAACGGATCGCTTTCCAGCTGTTTGATACCCAGCGAGATACGCTCACGCTCTGGATCAACAGACAGGATCACGGTGTCGAGCTCGTCGCCCTTCTTGAAGCGACGTACGGCTTCTTCGCCCACTTCGTTCCAGGAGATGTCGGACAGGTGAACCAGGCCGTCGATGCCGCCGTCCAAACCAATGAAGATACCGAAATCGGTGATCGACTTGATGGTGCCGGAGATTTTATCGCCCTTGTTGAACTGGCCAGAGAAATCTTCCCATGGGTTAGATTTGCACTGCTTGATGCCGAGGGAGATACGACGACGCTCTTCGTCGATGTCCAGAACCATAACTTCCACTTCGTCGCCGACTTGTACGACTTTCGAAGGGTGGATGTTTTTGTTGGTCCAGTCCATTTCGGAAACGTGTACCAGGCCTTCCACGCCTTCTTCCAGCTCTGCGAAGCAGCCGTAGTCGGTCAGGTTGGTAACACGCGCAGTTACGCGAGTGCTTTCTGGGTAACGAGCCTTGATAGCAACCCATGGGTCTTCGCCCAGTTGCTTCAGACCCAGGGAAACACGATTGCGCTCGCGATCGTACTTCAGCACTTTTACATCGATCTCATCGCCAACATTGACGATTTCCGATGGATGCTTGATGCGCTTCCAGGCCATGTCGGTGATGTGCAGCAGGCCATCGACGCCACCCAGATCGACGAATGCGCCGTAATCGGTGAGGTTCTTGACGATACCTTTGACTTGTTGACCTTCCTGCAGGGACTCGAGCAGAGCTTCGCGCTCGGCACTGTTCTCGGCTTCCAGCACGCTGCGACGCGAAACAACAACGTTGTTGCGCTTCTGATCCAGCTTGATGACCTTGAACTCGAGCTCTTTGCCTTCCAGGTGAGTCGTGTCGCGCACAGGGCGAACGTCGACCAAAGAACCAGGCAGGAACGCACGGATGCCGTTAACGTCGACAGTGAAGCCGCCTTTAACCTTACCGTTGATAACGCCCTTGACCACTTCTTCAGCTGCGAAAGCCGCTTCCAGAACAATCCAGCACTCGGCACGCTTGGCTTTTTCGCGGGACAGCTTGGTTTCGCCAAAGCCGTCTTCTACCGCGTCCAGAGCAACGTGAACTTCGTCGCCGATCTTGATGGTCAGATCGCCAGCGTCGTTGTGGAACTGTTCCAGCGGGATCAGGCCTTCAGATTTCAGACCGGCGTGAACCGTCACCCAGCCTGCCTGGTAATCGATATCAACGATGATAGCGGTGATGATCGAACCGGC
The DNA here is from genome assembly GCF_055283875.1 of Pseudomonas sp. HP_14. Classification (NCBI taxonomy): domain Bacteria; kingdom Pseudomonadati; phylum Pseudomonadota; class Gammaproteobacteria; order Pseudomonadales; family Pseudomonadaceae; genus Pseudomonas; species Pseudomonas sp. HP_14. The sequence continues at coordinate 334,065 of NZ_JBTOQI010000033.1, forward strand.
CTGAAGGTTGAGGGTCTTTAGGCTTTCTTCAAAAAGTTCTGCAAAGCTTTCGCTCATTTTAATTCCTGTTGATCAAGGGCGAAGGATACGCCCATCTGCCACGCTCCAGACAACGTGGGTTTCGTTCAAGTAAAAGAAAGCCTGCGGGACTATTTCTGGTCTCCCACACGCTTCTTTGTCACCCGGTGATATCGCGAAGCGCGATTTCACTCAGAATGCGTTCAAGCACCTGCTCGATGGATAATTCGGTTGAATCCAGCTGAATAGCGTCTTGCGCTGGCTTGAGCGGGGCTACCGCTCGCTGGGTGTCTCGCTCGTCGCGGGCACTTATCTCATCTAGCAGACTCGACAGACTAACATCATCCCCCTTGGCCTTCAACTGCAAGTAACGTCGACGGGCACGTTCTTCGGCGCTGGCGGTGAGGAATATCTTCAGCGGAGCATCCGGAAAAACCACGGTTCCCATGTCGCGACCGTCTGCGACAAGGCCTGGCTCTTCCTGAAAAGCACGCTGACGCTGCAGCAATGCATCACGCACCGCAGGCAATGAAGCAACCTGCGAGGCGCCACTGCCAATCTGCTCGTTACGAATCGAGTGAGTGACATCCTCACCCTCGAGAATAATCCGCTGCTCCTGACCTTCAGTGCCGGTTTCGAACTGCACATCCAGATGTGCAGCCAACAGCTTCAAGGCTTCTTCATTGGTCAGGTCCACGCCGTGGTTGCGGGCAGCAAACGCCAGCAAACGATACAGCGCGCCTGAATCGAGCAGACACCAGCCAAGTCGCTTTGCCAGCAACCCTGCAACTGTGCCCTTCCCCGAACCGCTAGGTCCATCAATGGTAATAACCGGTGCTTGAGTTTTCACAACTGCCCCTCTTGCGCTACACGCATGCCGACTTGAGCGCTAAGCGCGAGAAAATTTGGGAACGACGTAGCGACGTTCGCACAATCATGGATCTGAATCGGCGCGCTGGCACGCAACGCCGCAACACTGAATGCCATCGCAATACGGTGATCGCCATGAGCATGCACGACACCACCAACAATCTGACCACCCTCAATAATAATACCGTCCGGCGTGGGCTCGACACTGACGCCGAGCGCCAGCAGACCGTCGGCCATGGCCTGAATACGATCTGACTCCTTGACTCTCAACTCCTGCGCGCCACGCAGCACTGTGCGCCCCTGGGCACAGGCAGCCGCCACAAAAAGCACCGGAAACTCATCAATCGCCAACGGCACCAGCGCCTCGGGAATCTCGATACCCTTGAGCGGTGCAGACCGTACACGCACATCAGCCACCGGTTCGCCCCCCGCCTCACGCTGATTTTCCAGCGTAATGTCCGCGCCCATCAGACGCAGAATCTCGATAACACCGGTACGTGTCGGGTTGATACCGACATGCTCAAGCAGAAGGTCGGAACCCTCAGCAATGGAAGCTGCCACCATAAAGAACGCGGCGGAGGAAATATCGGCAGGCACTTCAATACGCGCAGCCGTCAATCCGGAGCCTGAAGACAACGAGACTTTCGGCCCGTCAACGTCCACCGGATGACCGAAGCCACGCAGCATACGCTCAGTATGGTCACGCGTCGGGGCTGGCTCGGTCACTGTAGTTGTACCGTGTGCATAAAGCCCCGCCAACAGCAGTGAAGATTTGACCTGAGCGCTGGCGATCGGCATGTCATAGGTCAGGCCATTGAGCGTTTGCCCCCCCTTGATCTTCAAAGGCGGACGCCCTTCTGCGGCGGTTTCAATCACTGCGCCCATAGCCCGCAACGGCTCAGCTACTCGCCCCATCGGACGCCGTGACAGCGAAGCGTCACCGGTCAGGGTACTGTCGAAACTTTGCGCAGCCAGTAAACCCGCCAGCAGACGCATCGACGTACCGGAGTTGCCTAAATAAATCGGCCCAGGTGCAGATTTGAGACCCTGCAGGCCAACGCCGTGAATCGTCAGACGGCCGTGGTGCGGACCTTCAATAACCACGCCCATGTCACGGAATGCTTGCAGTGTCGCCAGTGCATCCTCGCCCTCAAGAAAACCGTCAACTTCCGTGACCCCGTCAGCCAGCGAGCCCAGCATGATCGAACGATGAGAGATGGACTTGTCGCCCGGCACGCGCACCCGGCCTGACACGCTACCGCCAGGACTGGCCAGAAACACCATATCCTCCGCCGCTGCTGGCTCTACGTAAGCTCGCCGCGCAAGAATCTTGCCGAAATGCTCGCGCGCCACCCTTGCACGGGTAAACACCCCGAGCAACTGACGACCATCGCCCGCGACCATGGCCTCACGCAGCGCGTCCAGGTCAGCTTGAAAGGTATCGAGTGTGCGCAGAACCGCCTCGCGGTTGGCCAGAAAGATGTCGTGCCACATCACCGGATCGCTACCCGCAATGCGCGTGAAGTCGCGAAAACCGCCTGCTGCATAGCGGAAGATGTCGAGGTTTTCGTTACGCTTGGCCAACGAATCCACCAGCCCGAACGCCAGCAGATGAGGCAGATGACTGGTTGCCGCCAGCACCTCATCGTGACGTTCGACCTCCATGTGTTCCACGTCAGCACCCAGTTCGGACCAGAGTCGATCGACCACCGCCAGAGCTTCAGGATCAGTCTCGGGTAATGGCGTGAGTATTACTTTGTGTCGTTTGAACAACTGCGCATTGGAAGCCTCGACGCCGCTCTGTTCGGACCCAGCAATTGGATGCCCTGGAACGAACCTCGGTGGCATTGCGCCGAACGCCAGACGCGCAGCTCGAACCACATTGCCTTTGGCACTGCCAACATCGGTCAGCACTGCGTCGCCCAGGTCAAAGGTCGCCAGCAACGCCAGGACTTTTTCCATCGCGAGAATCGGAACAGCGAGCTGAATCACATCAGCATCACGGCACGCCACAGCCAGATCCGCTTCACAGCGATCCACAACACCCAGCTCGACGGCTAGCTTGCGTGACTGGGGATCGAGATCAACGCCGACTACCTCGCCACACACGCCACTTTCACGAATACCTTTGGCGAAAGACCCGCCAATCAGGCCAAGCCCCACGACCACCAAGCGCCGAATAATAGGCTGGATTGGTTTCACTGAGATGACATCAATCACGCGCCAGAACCTTGGCCAACGCCTCAAGGAAACGAGTGTTTTCTTCTAACAAACCGATACTCACACGCAAATGATTGGGCATACCGTAGCCAGCGACCGGGCGAACAATCACCCCTTCGCGCAGCAGCCCCTGATAAACCGGAGCGCTTTCACGCCCAAGATCGATGGCAATGAAATTGCCTTTGGATGGAATCCAGCTCAACCCAAGTAAACGCAAGCCACCCTCAATCTGCTCCATGCCGACTTCGTTCAACTGGCGACTCTTGGTCACGTACTCAACGTCGTCCAGAGCAGCGCATGCCGCGGCCAGCGCAAAGCTGTTGACGTTGAAGGGTTGTCGAACCCGATTAAGCACGTCCGCGACTGCCGGGGACGACAGGGCGTAGCCGACCCGCAACGAGGCCAGACCGTAGGCTTTGGAGAACGTGCGCGAGACCAACAGATTCGGATAATCAGCCAGGTAATCGAGGCCATCGGGCAAGTCGGCACCGTGGGCATACTCGATGTACGCCTCGTCCAGCACCACCAGCACATGCTCCGGCACGGCAGCAAGGAACTCACTCAACGCCTGCGGACCAAACCAGGTCCCGGTCGGGTTGTTCGGATTAGCGATGAACACCACGCGGGTATCGTTATCGATAGCTGCCAGCATTGCGGGTAAATCATGCCCCCAATCCTTGGCGGGCGTGACACGAGCCGTTGCGCCGATGGCCTGGGTGACAATCGGATACACCGCGAAAGCGAATTCACTGAACACCGCGTTCAGCCCGGGCGCAAGGTATGCACGGGCGACCAACTCAAGAATGTCATTGGAGCCGTTACCCAATGTCACTTGCTCGATTTGCACACCACAACGCGCGGCAAGGCGTTTTTTCAGCTCAAACCCATTGCCATCCGGGTAACGCGTCAGTTCTGCCAGCTCGTTACGAATTGCAGCCAGCGCCTTCGGGCTAGGACCCAATGGATTTTCGTTACTGGCCAGCTTGATGATCTTTGCCGGATCGATGCCCAACTCGCGTGCCAGTTCGCTCACAGGCTTGCCTGGAACATAAGGCGAAAGTTTTTGCACGCCCGGCTGCGCCAGTGCGAGGAAGTCGCCAGTCATGTGTCGCTAACCTCTTATCAACAAATGCAATCTACTGAATTGGAACAATTATCTATAGGTGCTCGTGCGCTCCTACAGGTATCGGCTCAACTCAGAGAACCGCTTTCGGATACGAACCCAGCACCTTGAGCGCCACCGCTTCCTGACTGATCCGCTCCAGAACCGCTTTGACCAATGGATCCCGGTGGTGCCCCACAAAGTCGATGAAGAACACATAGGTCCACTTACCACTGCGCGAAGGTCGGGTCTCGATGCGCGTCAGATCCAGCCCGTTCTCATGGAAAGGCACCAGCAGCTCGTGCAGCGCACCCGGCTTGTTGCTCATGGATACGATGATCGAGGTCTTGTCGTCGCCAGTGGGCGGGACTTCCTGACTGCCGATAATCAGGAACCGGGTGGAGTTGTCCGGACGGTCTTCAATTTTCTCTGCGATGCGCGTCAAACCGTACAGGTTTGCACTCATGTCACCGGCAATCGCTGCGGAATTCCATTCGCCTTTGACCCGTTTGGCAGCTTCGGCGTTGCTCGCAACCGCGATCCGCTCGACATTCGGGTAATGAGCATCCAGCCATTTGCGGCACTGGGCCAGCGACTGGGCGTGGGAATAGATACGACTGATGCTTTCTGTCTTGGTGTTTTCGCCGATCAGCAGATGATGGTGGATTCGCAGCTCGACTTCGCCACAGATCACCATGTCATGCTCAAGGAAGCTGTCCAGCGTGTGGTTGACCGCACCTTCGGTGGAGTTTTCCACCGGCACCACACCAAAGTTCACCGCACCGGCAGCCACTTCACGGAACACTTCATCAATCGCAGCCATCGGCAGACTGATGACTGCGTTGCCGAAATGCTTGATGGCTGCAGCCTGGGTGAAAGTACCTTCAGGTCCGAGGTAAGCAACCTTCAACGGTTGCTCCAACGCCAGGCATGAAGACATGATTTCGCGAAACAGACGCGCCATTTCTTCGTTGCTCAACGGCCCGCGATTGCGCTCCATAACACGTTTGAGCACCTGGGCTTCACGCTCAGGACGATAAAACACCGGCACTTCGCCTTCAGCCAGATTGGCCATTTTTACCCGCGCCACTTCCTGGGCGCAGCGTGCGCGCTCACTGATCAACTCCAGGACTTTTTCGTCCAGGCTGTCGATGCGGACGCGCAGCGCCTTGAGTTCTTGCTCGGACATTAGCCGTGTTCCTTCTCGAACTCTGCCATGTAAGCCACCAGCGCATTGATCGCGTTGATGTCCACGGCATTATAGATAGAGGCACGCATGCCACCGACCGAACGGTGACCTTTGAGGTTGAGCAGCCCGCGCGCATCAGCGCCCGCCAAAAACGGCTTGTCCAGCCGATCATCGGCAAGACGGAACGGCACGTTCATCCACGAGCGATCAGATTTGTTGATCGGGTTGCTGTACAAGCCGCTGCCGTCGATGAAATCGTAAAGCGTGCGCTTTTTGACTTCGTTGAGCTTGCCGATGGCCTCAACGCCACCCTGCTCTTTCAGCCATTCGAAGACCAGACCGGACAGGTACCAGGCCAGGGTCGGCGGCGTGTTGTACATCGAGCCGTTATCGGCTGCGACCTTGTAATTAAGCATGGTCGGGCACAGCGAACGAGCGCGCCCCAGCAGGTCTTCGCGAATGATCACAACGACGATACCGCTCGGGCCAATGTTTTTCTGGGCGCCCGCGTAGATCATGCCGAAACGCGAGACGTCTACCGGACGGGACAGAATGTCCGAAGACATGTCAGCTACCAGCGGCACATCACCGGTTTCTGGAATCCAGTCGAATTCCAGGCCACCGATGGTTTCGTTCGGGGCGTAATGAACGTAGGCAGCATCCTTGGACAGCTTCCACTCGTTCTGACCCGGGATAGCGAAGTAATCGTAGGGCTTGGCGCTGGCAGCCACATTGACGTGACCGTAACGCGAAGCTTCTTCGATAGCCTTCTGCGACCAGATACCGGTATCGATATAGTCGGCAGAGCCGTTTTCCGGCAGCAAATTCAGGGGGATCTGAGCAAATTGCTGGCTCGCGCCACCCTGCAGAAACAACACCTTGTAGTTCGAGGGAATCGTCAGCAGGTCACGCAGATCCTGCTCAGCCTTGTTGGCGATGGAGGTGAATTCATCACTGCGATGGCTCATTTCCATGACGGACAGGCCTTTGCCATGCCAGTCCAGTAGTTCCGCCTGGGCACGCAGCAGAACAGCTTCAGGAAGCGCAGCAGGACCTGCGCAGAAGTTAAAGGCTCGCTTGCTCATATCCACTCTCACTACGCTCTGATTTTCTCAGGCTTGGGTCATCTGGAATACGAAGCGTCGAAGGCCGCGAAGCGGTGTGAACCGTTCGCAGCCTTCGGCTACTTCTGTCAAACAACACGCGGTTGCTTGATGTACATGATCCCTGTAGGAGTGAGCTTGCTCGCGATAGCGTCATTCCGGCAATTACTCATCGACTACCTTGACGC